>JAAWIS010000004.1 GCA_022796475.1 Lachnospiraceae bacterium
TTTGGTTGCAGTTTCTGCGGCCATCTGAGCTGCATATGGAGTAGATTTTCTTGAACCTCTAAATCCCAGACCACCAGCACTTGCCCAAGATAAGGCATTTCCCTGCGCATCTGTTAAAGTCACGATAGTGTTATTAAAAGATGACTGGATATGTGCTTGTCCGCGTTCAACGTTTTTCTTTACACGCTTTTTTGTCACTTTCTTAGCAGTGGACACTTTTTTAGCCATTTTAAACTAACCTACTTTCTGAATATTCATGAATCGTTTTTCCTGTTTTTAAAACATATAAATCCGATTCGCACTTCTGGTTACATCTGTTTCTTACTGATTATTTCTTCTTATTTGCTACAGTCTTTCTGGGGCCTTTACGTGTTCTTGCATTGGTCTTCGTCTTCTGACCGCGAACCGGAAGGCTTTTTCTGTGACGAATTCCGCGGTAGCAGCCGATTTCCTGTAATCTCTTAATGTTCAACGCAATTTCTCTTCGTAAATCACCTTCTACCATCTGAGAATCTGCAATAATCGTTGCCAGCTTCTTTACTTCGTCATCTGTTAAATCCTTAACACGTGTATCCGGATTTACTCCAGCTTCTTTGAGAATACGGTTGGAACTTGATCTACCGATTCCGTAGATGTAAGTTAACCCGATCTCAACACGTTTTTCTCTTGGTAAATCAACGCCTGCAATACGAGCCATCGTTTTTACTCCTCCTAAAAATTTTTAACCTTGTCTCTGTTTATGCTTCGGATTTTCGCAAATTACTCTGATACTGCCTTTTCGCTTTATGATTTTGCACTTTTCGCAAATCGGTTTTACAGAACTTCTAACTTTCACAGTAATTCTCCTTTCTTGCCATAATCACAAAGTTGCTAAAACATTATACCAAAAACTCCAAAATAATGCAAGCACTTTTTTACTTATCCCGCCAAATAATCCGGCCTTTGGATAAGTCATAGGGTGACATTTCCAGGGTAACCTTATCACCCGGCAAAATCCGGATATAATTCATACGCAGCTTTCCGCTGATATGGGCTAATACCTGATGACCATTTTCCAGCTCTACCTGGAACATAGCATTCGGTAACTTCTCAACTACAGTTCCTTCAATTTCAATTACATCTGCTTTCGACATTCCTTTTCATACCTCCTTGCTGTGAAAACTGCTTTTGTGAATCTAAAAATCTGCGGACTTCTTCATCCGTTACAGTTTTCTCTTGTTTCAGCTTATGCTTCAGCGCCTGATCCTTTGGATCCTGAAGCTGCACATGCTTCTTCTTTTTTCGTTTTGGCCATCCCACGGTACGGGTTTTGCCGTCCGTCAGACTAACATATTCACCGTCTGCTTTTATTATGATATAAAGCCGGCCCTTATCATGGCCTGCAAGGCTTCTTGCCAGGCAGCCTGGTTCCAATTCCTTCATCTACCAAGACCCTTTCCTGCATTCGAATCACAAGGTTTCCAAAACTGTCCTGAATCAGTAGTACAATGACAAAATTTCCGGTTCACCTTCTGTAATCAGAATGGTGTTTTCATAATGGGCAGAAAGGGAACCGTCGTCAGTTACTACCGTCCAGTTATCTTCCAGCCATGAAACATCGTAACGGCCTGCATTAATCATCGGCTCCACTGCCAGAGTCATACCTGGCCTTAAACGAACGCCCCTGCGTTTCCGGGAAAAATTCGGTACTTCCGGATCTTCATGAAGATGGGAACCGATTCCATGTCCTACCAGGTCCCGAACTACTCCAAATCCAAAGCTTTCTGCATAAGACTGAATCGCAGCAGAGATATCATTTAAATGATTTCCAGCTTTTGCAAACTTAATCCCTTCAAAAAAACATTGTTTCGTTACAGTGAGCAATTGCTCTGCCTCCTGGGAAATCTCACCGATTCCATACGTTCTGGCAGCATCCGAATGGTATCCCTTATAAATTACCCCTGCATCCAAACTCACAATGTCCCCTTCCTTCAGCAGCCGGTGCTTTTTCGGAATTCCGTGAACTACCTCATCATTAACTGACACACAGATGGATGCCGGATAACCATTGTAATTTTTAAAGGATGGGATACAGCCATAGCTTCTGATCATATGATCTCCTAATTGATCTACCTCAAAAGTAGACATCCCAGGCTTCAATGCTTTCCCCAATTCATCGAGGACAGAGGCAAGAATCTTGCCTGCCTCCCGCATTAATTCAATCTCTCTTTCTGATTTGATGGATACCATACGTTATGCTCCCAAAACCTTTACAATATCTTGGAATACCTGTTCCATATCCTGAGTCCCATCTACCTCTGCCAGAACACCTTCCTTATTATAATAGTCGATCAAAGGCTGCGTCTGATCGTGGTATACCGTTAAACGCTTCTGAACGGTTTCCGGCTTATCATCATCCCGCAGAATCAGTTTTTCGCCGCAGGTATCACAGATATTTTCCTGCTTGGGCGCATTAAACACAATGTGATACGTAGCGCCGCATCCTACACAGGCTCTTCTTCCGGACATACGGTTAACAATGTTCTCATCTGGTACATCTACATTTACCGCATAATCAATCTTCTCGCCTCTTTCCAAAAGAGCGGCAGTTAAGCTCTCAGCCTGGGGAATCGTCCTTGGAAATCCATCTAATACATAGCCATTTTTGCTGTCATCTTGTGAAATCCGGTCTAACAGCATACCGATGGTTACTTCATCCGGAACTAACTGTCCCTGATCCATGTAAGATTTTGCTTTCAGCCCCAGTTCTGTCCCTGCCTTGATATTAGCACGGAAGATATCCCCAGTAGAAATATGAGGGATCTGATACTTTGCAGCAATTTTTTTTGCCTGGGTTCCTTTTCCGGCGCCTGGCGCACCCAACATAATAAGCTTCATATAACAGTTCCTCCTCTTTATACTCCAAAAGCACCCTCTAAATGAGAGTGCTTCCTGGTCAGTCCAAGAGCAAATCAGACGGTTTTACTGCCTTTTCATTTCCCCGTCCCGGGTGCATCCGGCCCCTTATTTCCCTGGCTTTTGATACACTCTGCTGCCCTAAAACTTCCACTTTAGTCATTTAAGAATCCTTTGTAATTCCGTACCAGCATTTTTGACTCAATCGATTTAATGGTTTCCAGAACAACGCTGACAATAATAATCAGTGATGTTCCTGAAAAGGAAATCCGGCTGATACTGAAAATGCCAGAAAACGCAATGGGAACCACCGCTACAACCGTCAAAGCGGCTGCACCGATAAATACAATATAATTCAGAATTTTTTCCAAATAATCGGAAGTAGGTTTACCGGGACGAATTCCTGGGATAAAGCCGCCCTGCTTCTTCATGTTATTTGCAACTTCTAAGGGATTAAAGGTAATCGATGTGTAAAAGTATGCAAATAAAATCAGCAGTACAATATAAATGATTAACCCGATGGAGTAAATTGGCCGCTCAGGAACCAGCCAATTTCCGGTATTTAAAAACATTAAAATTTTGCCACCAATAGAACCTTGGTTTACCTGCATAAACTGCCCGATAATAACTGGGAATGACATAATTGAGGATGCAAAGATAACTGGCATTACACCTGCCGTATTAACCTTTAACGGAATATGGGAAGATTGTCCGCCTACCATCTTGCGTCCCTGCATTTTTTTGGAATACTGAACCGGAATTCTTCTTTCCGCATCATTTAAAACAATTACATATACTACCATAGCAATGATAACTGCCAAAATGATAATCACGGAAACTACAGCCACCGGTACTTTTTTCCCCTGTATAAATCGTGTAAATAAGGTAACGCCGTCATTGGGAACACTGGAAATAATGTTGAATAACAGTACAATAGAAATACCGTTTCCTACGCCTTTTTCCGTAATCTGCTCTCCAATCCACATCAGGAATGCACTTCCTGCTGTCATACAGCTGATTGCCGTTATTACACTCCATACGTTATAGTCAATCAGAAAACCCTGTCTTCCAAAACCGATAGCCATTGCAGACGACTGTAACAATGCAAGAGCAACCGTTACATAGCGGGTATATTCCAGAATCTTTTTCCTTCCGTCCTCGCCGTCCTTCTGCATTTCTTCCAGCTTTGGAATTGCAATCGTAAGCAACTGCATGATGATGGATGAGGTAATATACGGAGTGATGCTCAGCGCCAGAATTGACATCTGCTCAAAAGAGCTTCCAGTCATGGCATTAAAGAATCCCAAAGCATCCCCTGCCTGTTCAAAAAAGTTTTTTAAATAATTAGGGTCTACACCGGGAATCGGAAGCTGGGAACCAAACCGAATCACCAGAAGCATCATAAAGGTGTAAAGGAGACCCTTGCGGATTTCCTTCACCTTAAATGCATTACGAATCGTTTGAAACATATTAGATCACCTCGCAGGTTCCACCTAAAGCTTCGATT
This sequence comes from Lachnospiraceae bacterium, assembly GCA_022796475.1. Lineage (GTDB taxonomy): Bacteria > Bacillota > Clostridia > Lachnospirales > Lachnospiraceae > Caccovicinus. Next base: position 4,403 of record JAAWIS010000004.1, read on the forward strand.
TTAGCTTTTGCACCTTCACTGAAGGCATTTACTTTAACAGTCAGCTTTTTGGTTAATTCTCCGTTTCCAAGGATCTTAACACCATCATATACATTTTTAATGATGCCGTTCTCCAGCAGAGTTTCTACGGTAACTACGGTATCACTGTCAAATCTCTCTAATGCGCTAACGTTAACACCTACAATTGTTTTAGAATTGCGGTTGGTGAAGCCTCTCTTGGGCAGACGTCTGTATAACGGCATCTGACCACCTTCAAATCCTGCCCTTGTTGCCCCGGAACGGGCCTTCTGGCCTTTGTGGCCTTTACCGGCAGTTTTTCCGTTGCCGGATCCATGTCCGCGGCCTCTTCTGAAATTATCACTGTGCTTAGAACCTTCGGCTGGTCTTAAATTAGATAACTCCATATCTGCACCTACCTTTCCTAGATTTCTTCAACTTCCACTAAGTGGCGAACTCTCTGAATCATACCTCTAACAGCGCCGTTATCCGGCATCTCAACTGTTTTATGCAGCTTCTTTAACCCAAGTGCCTCAACAGTTGCTCTCTGCTTTGGAATTGCACCGATAGGGGATTTTACTAAGGTGATTTTTAATTTCTCTGCCATTTTCTTATCCTCCTATTCGCTTAAAATATCTTCCACAGATTTGCCCCGCAGCTTTGCAACCTCATCCGGAGTCTTTAAGGAAGTAAGTCCCTGGATGGTAGCTAAAACTACATTGGTCTTGTTATTAGAACCTAAGGACTTGGTACGGATATTCTTAATCCCAGCCAGCTCCACAACGGCACGAACCGGACCGCCTGCAATAATACCAGTACCTTCAGGAGCTCTCTTTAACAGAACATTTGCACTGCCAAACTTTCCAAAGAAATCATGAGGAATACTGTTGTTTTCGTCCATTGGAATCTCTACCAGATTCTTGGCTGCTGCCTCTTTTCCTTTGCGGATTGCCTCCGGAACTTCGCCTGCCTTGCCAAGACCTGCACCTACGTGGCCGTTGCCGTCACCTACTACTACCAGAGCGGAAAATCTCATGGTACGTCCACCTTTTACGGTTTTGCTAACTCGTTTGATTGCCACTACTCTGTCAGTAAGTTCTAACTGGCTGGCATCAATAATTGTACGCTTCATGCTTGTTCTCCTCTCTACTAGAATTTCAGACCAGCCTCACGGGCTGCATCTGCTAATGCCTGAATCTTTCCATGGTAAAGGAAGCCGCCTCTGTCAAATACAACTTCCTCAATCCCTTTCTCTAATGCTCTCTTGGCAATTACAGTACCGACATAAGCGGCAGCAGCAACGTTATTGGTTTTTTCCAACTCAGCCTTTACTGCCTTCTCTGCTGTTGAAGCAGCAGCCAACGTACATCCTACTGTATCGTCAATAATTTGAGCATACATATGATTATTGCTTCTGAACACTGCCAGACGCGGACGATTTGCAGTACCTGCAAAACGATTACGCAATCTCATGTGCTTTTTAACGCGAACTTCGCTTCTTGACTGTTTGCTAACCATCTTTACACTCTCCTTATTTATTTCTTACCAGTCTTACCAACTTTGCGCCGGATTACTTCATCAGCATACTTGATACCTTTGCCCTTATACGGCTCTGGTCTTCTCTTATCTCTGATTTCCGCAGCATACTGACCGACTTTTTCTTTGCTGATACCCTTAACGATGATCTTGTTCTGTCCCTCTAATACGGTTTCGATCCCTTCCGGATCTGCCATTTCAACCTGGTGAGAGTAACCCAGGTTCAGAACTAAGGTTTTACCCTGCTTTGCAGCACGGTAACCAACACCGTTTACTTCCAGCACCTTCTGATATCCTTCGGTAACACCGTGAACCATGTTATTAATCAAGGTTCTGGTAAGACCGTGTAAAGATTTCATTCTCTTTAAGTCATTTGGCCTGGTTACTATAATATGGCCATCCTTCTCTTCGATGGACAGCTCAGGGGCCAGCTCTCTTTCAAGCGTTCCCTTAGGACCTTTTACAGTCACTTTATTGTTTTCTGCAATCGTAACCGTTACTCCGGCTGGGATTGCAACTGGCATTTTTCCGATACGTGACATGCCTTTTTCCTCCTACTTAAATTTTCGGAAAGCCCGCCTGGGGGCTTTCTGTTTTCAGTTGCGCTGAATATTTGATTCTCAAATTACGGCTTTCCCACTAAGCTCGATACTACCTCGCTAAGTGCCTTTGGTATGTTCGCTCAACTAAACTCAGCTCTCGCCTTTGGCTCGGCTTCCTTAAGGTTCGCGAACGGCTTTCGCACTAAGCTCGATACTACCTCGCTAAGTGCTCAATGCCTACCAAACGAATGCTAATACTTCGCCGCCTACTCCTAGCTGACGTGCTTCCTTATCGGTGATAACGCCCTGGTTGGTGGAAATAATAGCAATTCCCAAACCGCCTAATACTTTCGGCAGTTCTTCTTTATTTGCATATACACGCAAGCCAGGTTTGGAAATACGTTTAATTCCGGAAATGATCTTTTCATTTTTATCTTTTCCGTATTTTAATGCAATGCGGATGGTATTGAAACCACCGTCTTCAACGATATCATATTTCTTAATGTATCCTTCCTTCACCAGGATATCGGCAATCGCCAGCTTCATCTTGGAAGAAGGTACATCTACTGTATCATGTTTCGCAGTATTTGCATTACGGATTCTTGTAAGCATATCTGCAATCGGATCACTCATAGTCATGGTGGTTGTGTCCTCCTTGTTTTTTAATTCTCTAACTATAATCGCTCTCTGCAAGTTGGCTGCCAAATCGGGGCAGATTCACGGGAGCTAAATGCAGCTCTCATTTCCGTCTTGGCATCGTTAAGTGCCTTCGATTACCAGCTTGCTTTTTTTACACCTGGGATCTGGCCTTTGTATGCCAGTTCGCGGAAGCAGATACGGCAGATACCATATTTTCTCAAATAAGCATGTGGACGACCGCAGATTCTGCAACGGTTATATTCTCTGGTAGAGAATTTAGCAGGACGCTGCTGCTTAATCTTCATTGAAGTTTTAGCCATGGATAACTCCTCCTAATTATTTAGCAAATGGCATATTAAATAATGTCAAAAGTTCACGAGCTTCTTCATCAGTCTTTGCAGTGGTAACAAAAACAACATCCATACCTCTTACCTTATCGATTTTGTCATACTCGATTTCCGGGAAGATTAATTGCTCTTTGATGCCCAGAGCATAGTTGCCTCTGCCGTCAAATGCGTTAGGATTTACGCCGCGGAAGTCACGTACACGCGGCAGCGCCAGGTTAATCAGGCGGTCAGCGAATTCATACATTCTCTCGCCTCTTAACGTTACCTTACAGCCGATTGCCATACCTTCACGAATCTTAAAGTTTGCAACAGATTTTTTTGCCTTAGTGGTAACTGCCTTCTGTCCGGAGATAATCTCCAAATCCCTTACGGCAGAATCCAGAACCTTGGCATTGTCTTTTGCCTCGCCAACGCCCATATTAATAACAATCTTCTCAAGCTTCGGCACTTCCATGATATTTTTATATCCAAATTTCTTCATCAGAGCGTCTACCATTTCGTTCTGATAAGCTTCTTTTAATCTAGCCAATTTCGTTCCTCCTCTCCCTGATTAGTCAATTACCTTACCGGTTGCTTTGGCAACACGAACCTTCTTGCCATCCTGAACGGTAAAGCCTACGCGGGTTGCTTTCCCGTCAACTACCAGCATAACATTAGAGATGTCGATTGGGGCTTCTTTCGATACAATACCGCCCTGAGGCATAGCAGCATTTGGTTTGGAATGCTTTGTAACCATATTGCAGCCTTCTACTAAAATCTTGCCGGTTTTTGTATCTACATGAAGGACCTTGCCCTGCTTATCTTTATCTTTTCCTGCGATGATTTTTACTAAATCGTCTTTTCTGATCTTATGCACAGTGGATACCCCCTTATAATACTTCCGGAGCCAGGGAAACAATCTTCATAAACTGCTTCTCTCTTAACTCTCTTGCTACCGGCCCAAAGATACGAGTTCCTCTTGGGGTCTTATCATCTTTGATGATAACTGCAGCGTTCTCATCGAATTTGATATAAGAACCATCTTTTCTATGAGCGCCTTTTACAGTACGAACAACAACGGCTTTTACCACATCGCCCTTCTTTACAACGCCGCCTGGTGTTGCATCTTTAACGGAAGCTACAATGATATCGCCGATATTTGCATATCTTCTGGTTGAACCGCCCATAACACGGATGCACAGGAGTTCCTTTGCACCGGTATTGTCGGCAACCTTAAGTCTGGTTTCCTGCTGAATCATACCTGATACTCCTTCCTGAATTAATTATCTGGCTTTCTCGATAATCTCAACCAATCTCCATCTTTTATCTTTCGATAAGGGTCTGGTTTCCATTACTTTAACGGTATCGCCAATGCCGCATTCGTTCTTTTCGTCATGGGCCTTTAATTTATACGTTCTCTTTACGATTTTACCAATCAAAGGATGCTTTACGTGGTCTTCAATGGCTACAACTATGGTTTTATCCATTTTGTCGCTTACAACCTTACCGATACGCACTTTTCTTAAATTTCTTTCCACGGTAACTGTTCTCCTTTCCCAATTTAAGCCAGTTTTGTTTTCTCAGCGATAACAGTCTGGATACGGGCAATGTTCTTACGAACTTCTTTAATTCTGCTGGTGTTATCTAACTGATTGGTTGCATTCTGGAATCTTAAGTTAAACAGTTCCTTCTTGGCAGCAACTAATTCTTCATTTAACTCTGCTGCAGTCTTTGCCTTTAAATCTTCAACATATTTATTCGTTTTCACTGTTATCACCGCCTTCTAAGTCTGCTTTAGAAACGATCTTGCACTTGCAGGGTAATTTATGCATAGCAAGACGTAATGCTTCACGAGCTGTTTCCTCTGGTACGCCAGCGATCTCAAACATAACACGGCCTGGCTTAACAACTGCTACCCAGTACTCTAAGGAACCCTTTCCGGAACCCATACGGGTTTCAGCAGGCTTTGCAGTAACCGGTTTATCCGGGAAAATCTTAATCCAAACTTTACCGCCACGCTTAATGAAACGAGTCATGGCAACACGGGCTGCTTCGATCTGGTTGGATTTAATCCAGCATGGCTCTGCAGCAACCAAACCATATTCACCATTTGTAATCTTATTACCTCTTAAGGCCTTTCCAGCCATGCTTCCACGGAACTGTTTACGACGCTTAACTCTTTTAGGCATTAACATTATTTATCGCTCCCTTCCTTATTTCCCTTAGTAGGAAGTACTTCGCCCTTGTAAACCCATACCTTAACGCCAACTTTGCCGTAGGTGGTATCTGCCTCAGCGAATCCATAGTCAATATCTGCTCTTAATGTCTGCAGCGGGATCGTCCCCTCGCTGTAAAACTCTGTACGTGCCATATCAGCGCCGCCTAAACGTCCGGCAACGGCAGTTTTAATTCCCTTAACGCCGGCTTTCATAGAACGCCCCATGGTAGATTTCATAGCACGACGGAAGGAAACACGGTTTTCCAACTGCTGTGCAATGGACTCTGCAACTAACTGGGCATCCCGATCCGGACGCTTAATTTCCTTAATATCAATAAATACCTTTTTGGAAGTCATTTTCTGAACTTCGCCTTTTAACTTCTCAATCTCAGCGCCGCCCTTGCCGATTACAACACCTGGCTTAGCCGTATAGATAACGATCTTCACTCGGTCTGATGCACGTTCGATTTCCACCTTAGAAATACCTGCGCTGTATAATCTTTTCTTCAGAAACTTTCTGATGTCATGATCTTCAATCAGGCAGTCAGCAAAATCAGCTTCTGCATACCATTTGGAATCCCAGTCTTTAATAATGCCGACTCTCATGCCGTGTGGGTTAACTTTCTGTCCCATGTTTTGCCTCCTCCTTATCTTTCATTCAGCACAATGGTAATGTGGCTCATTCTCTTCTCGATTCTGTAAGCCCGGCCCTGTGCCCTTGGATGAATCCGCTTCATGGTCGGTCCCTTATTGGCATAACACTCCTGCACATATAAGTTCTCCCGGCTCATGTTGTTGTTGTTTTCAGCATTTGCAATTGCTGACTCCAACAGCTTCTTGATCAAGCTGGATGCATATCGTGGGTTGTAAGTTACGATAGCAAGTGCTGTTTCCACATCTTTGCCTCTGATGGCATCTAATACAAAACATGCTTTCTGGACGGAAACTCTTGCGTAAGATAACTTAGCGCTTGGTCTGGTGTCCTTATTCGCATTTCTTTCTCTCTTAATTTGGGATCTATGTCCTTTAGCCATGGATAAAAACCTCCTTTCAAACCACTGAATTATCTTGACTTCTTCTCGTCCTTACCGTGACCTCTGAAGGTTCTGGTAGCAACGAACTCTCCCAGCTTATGACCTACCATATCTTCGGTAATATAAACCGGAACGTGCTTTCTTCCATCGTGTACAGCAATAGTATGACCAACCATCTGCGGGAAAATGGTAGAACGTCTGGACCAGGTCTTAATTACCTGCTTGCTTCCGGATGCGTTCAGCTCATCTACCTTCTTCAGCAAGTGAGCGTCTGCAAATGGTCCTTTTTTTAATGAACGAGCCATAGCTTCAAACCTCCTTAATTACTTTAATGTTTTACCGTCGCGTCTTCTTACAATTAACTTATTGGACTGCTTGTTTTTCTTTCTGGTCTTCAAACCGAGAGCAGGTTTGCCCCAAGGAGTGCTTGGACCTGGACGGCCGATACCAGTTTTGCCTTCACCACCGCCGTGTGGATGGTCATTGGGGTTCATAACAGAACCGCGAACGGTAGGTCTGATGCCCATGTGACGTTTTCTTCCTGCCTTACCTATATTAATTAGAGCATGATCGCCATTGCCAACTGCACCGATAGTAGCGCGGCAGATAATGGGAACCATTCTCATCTCGCCGGAAGGAAGACGCAAAGTAGCATATTTTCCTTCCTTAGCCATTAACTGGGCAGAATTACCAGCGGAACGAACTAACTGGCCGCCTTTGCCCGGATATAATTCGATATTGTGAATCTCTGTACCTACTGGAATCTGAGCTAACGGCAGACAGTTTCCGATTTTTGCCTCTGCTGTTGCACCGCTCATTACCTTCATTCCTACCGTTAAACCGGCCGGAGCTAAAATATATGCCTTCTCGCCGTCTGCATAGCAGATTAATGCGATATTAGCTGTTCTGTTCGGATCATACTCAATTGCGATTACCTTTGCAGGAATGCCATCTTTGTGATTTCTCTTAAAATCAATGAGTCTGTATTTTCTCCGGCTGCCGCCGCCCTGGTGACGAACCGTAATTTTACCCTGATTGTTGCGACCTGCATTCTTATTTAAGGAAACTACCAGAGATTTCTCCGGAGTTGCCTTGGTGATTTCAGAGAAATCAGAACCGGTCATGTGTCTTCTGGAAGGTGTATATGGATTATACTTCTTAATTCCCATGACATTTACTCCTTTTCATTCTTTATCACGATTTCTGTCATCGTATATTTGTGCCCCTGCATTCTTAATCCAAAATTTCAAGTTCTGCGTATAAGCGAATTTGAATCTCTATAAAAGAAGGGAGCAAACCGACTTAGGCGGAAAGGGAAGTTCTCTTTGTCGCCTTGCTGGCTGTAAGCATTTGCTTATTTAAGCTCGAAAGGACCTCGCTAAGTGTTCCTGGTATGTTCGCTCATCTAAGCTCTATTGATACTCTCCACTCCGTTTCGAGTATCCGCTTTCACACTAAGCTCGGAAAAACCTCGCTAAGTGTTCAATGCGTCGCTAAGATTCCCGAACGGCTTTCACACTAAGCTCGAAAGGACCTCGCTAAGTGTTCAATGCCTACAGTCCTTCAAATAGTTCGATTTCTTTGCTGTCTTCGGTCAGCTTTACAATCGCTTTTTTGGTCTTTGCGGTTAATCCGAAGGTCATGCCTCTTCTTTTAACCTTTCCATTTATATTCATCGTGTTCACAGATGCAACTTTGGTGCCTGGGAACATTTTTTCAACAGCCTCTTTAATCATGCTCTTATTGGCTTCGGTGTGTACCAGAAAGGTATACTTTTTATCTGCCATAGCATTCATGCTTTTTTCTGTAATCACAGGCTTTAAGATTACGTCGTAGTACTTAATATCTGCCATTATGCGTACACCTCCTCGATGTTTGCAACTGCTGCCTTTGTAGCAACGACTGTATTATATTTCAAGATATCATATACATTAATGTTTCCAACGAAAGCAGTTTTTACTTCTGCAAGGTTCCTTGCGGATAATACTGTATTCTGATCATTGTCAGCTAATACCACTAAAGCCTTGGATACCTTTAAATTATCCATAACAGCTTTAAAATGTTTGGTCTTAATCTCGTCAAATTTCAGTTCATCCACAACAATAAATTTATTTTCCTGTACACGGCTGGTAAGCGCGGACTTTAAGGCAGCCCTCTTTTCTTTCTTATTCAGCTTAATGGTATAATCTCTTGGAGTGGGAGCGAATACAACACCACCGCCTGTCCACTGGGGAGCTCTGGTAGAACCCTGCCTTGCATGGCCGGTTCCTTTCTGACGCCAGGGCTTTCTGCCACCGCCAGATACTTCAGCCCGGGTTTTTGCTTTCTGTGTTCCCTGACGACTATTTGCAAGCTGGGCAACAACTGCCATGTGTACTAAGTGCTCGTTTACTTCTACACCAAATACAGCATCGTTCAGTTCTAATGTGCCAACTTCTTTGCCTTCCATATTAAAAACAGCTACATTTGCCATATGTGTGATCCTCCTTTCCGATTAAAAGCTTACTTCGAAACTTTTACGGTTTCTTTAATGGTTACTAATGCTTTCTTAGGCCCTGGCACAGCACCCTTAACCAGAATCAGATTTTTTTCGGTATCTACCTGTACAACTTCAAGATTCTGAACGGTAATCTGTACATTTCCCATGTGTCCCGGCATTCCCTTGCCCTTAAATACGCGGCCTGGGGTAGTGGCGGAACCGTTGGAACCCTGATGGCGATGGAACTTGGAACCGTGAGCCATAGGTCCTCTGGACTGGCCAAGCCTCTTAATTGCACCCTGGAAACCTTTACCTTTGGAAATTGCGGTTGCATCAATCTTATCACCTGCTGCAAAGATATCCGCTTTGATTTCATCCTTTACAGAATAATCTTCTGCATTATCAAACCGGAACTCTCTTACATAGCGCTTGTAAGAAACGCCAGCCTTGTCAAAATGGCCTTTTACTGGCTTGCTTACTAATTTTTCTCTCTTATCTACAAAACCAACCTGTACAGCCTTGTAGCCATCATTCTCAACCGTCTTAACCTGGGTAACCACACAGGGGCCAGCCTGGAGAACGGTTACGGGAGTCAACACTCCTGCTTCGTTGAAGATCTGAGTCATTCCGACTTTGGTCGCTAAAATCGCTTTCTTCATCTTTTTACCTCCTGTTTTCATGATACAAAAGCCTGTCAGTAAACTTTTGTATGCTTCGGCATCTACAGCGGAACGCTTCTTAAATCTAATACCTAGTCCGCGTTCATCCTAGAGCAGTCTGAATATAGGTGGAACACTATAAACCGCCGCAGCGGTATGTTGATTCCTTTTAGGAAGCAGTGTTGCTTTTATATTGAAACTATTCAGGATTAACTAACTTGCCACTGCTGATGATCCGGCCATCAGCCTTTGTTTTTCATCTTGATATCGATATAAACACCTGCAGGCATTTCCAGCTTAGATAATGCGTCTACCGTCTTCTGGCTTGGGGTGATGATATCGATCAGCCTTTTATGAGTCCTCTGCTCGAACTGCTCTCTGGAATCTTTGTACTTATGAACAGCACGTAAGATGGTTACTACTTCCTTCTTCGTAGGCAGCGGCACCGGCCCGCTCACCTGGGATCCCGTTTTCTTTACAGTTTCGATGATTTTTCCGGCAGACTGATCCACTAACTGATGATCATACGCCTTTAATGTGATTCTCATAACTTGACTTGCCATAAAAAAAGTCGCCTCCTTTTCGCACTTTTACGAAGTACGACAAGCGGTGACTGTACACGTTCCCGTGTGTGTCATAGACCCACACGTTGTTTCTGTCCTTTACCAGGTCCAGATGTTAAATTGGTACAGTGACTTGTCGCCAGTTTTCTAACTTGACATTCGCTCCACGGAAAACCTGTTTTTTAAAACAGCAACCTCACGCTTCACCGCTATCATGCCACAGCATTAATTAAGATAGCACATATTTCCTTATATTGCAAGCCCTTTTTTTTAAATCCGAAAAATAAACTAAGAGCGTGTTCCAATTTTCAAACACGCTCTAAAATCAACTATAAAAATGCAGAACTAATAACACTCATCTTAACAAGCTGTTACCAATTCTGCATTTTTCATCATACACTCAGTGAACAAAGAAGTTCTCAAAGAACATGCTGCATCTATGCATTTGTATCTGGCTTCGATGCTTCTGATAAATAGATACTGTCCTCATACTTTCTCATAAACAGCAGGCCAAAGGAACCGGGTCCGCAGTTGCTGGCAATAGCAGAAGAAGCTCTCTGCACATAAACCCGTTCAAATGGACAATACTGTTGTACCAGATCCTGGATATACCGAAGGCTTTCACTGTCCATTCCCGCATATGTAATAAACAGGATTCTCTGATCTATGTTTTTTGCATTTGCAAACACTTTTCGGACATAGCGTTTTGCAACACGGGAAAAACTGCCCATTTCCATACCGCCAACCATAATTTTGCTGTTTCGAAGTACAATGACCGGATGAAGCAGCAGTGCGTCACACAAAACTTGTATCCGTTTGGATATTTTCCCGGCCCGGCACATCATGTGAGTATTGTCAATAATAAAAGCTGATGAAATGTAGCGCCTTAGCTTTTTTACAGTTCTTATAATTTCTGCCTTTGTGGCATGATTTTCTGCCTTATAAGCAGCATACAGCACCGCCAGTCCCATACTGCTGGAAAGGTGGCCGGAATCCAGAACGGTTACATTTTCAAAAGATTTTGCCGCTTCCAAAGCATTATAATATCCCTGGCTGACATGTTTGGCCATGGTAATATGGATTACATTCTGGGCTTCGGTTAGCCTCTCCGCAAAAAAACGTTCATAGTCCTCTACACTGGGTGCCTGAGAGAAGCCATTTTTCCCTTCTGCAATATATGACAGCAATTCATCTGCCTTCAATTCCTGTTCATCCAAAAACCTTCCGTTATCTGTACAGACATAATATGGGCAAACAGTAAGATGCAACTCTTTCTTTAGAGCCTCCGGCAGATCGCATACGCTGTCTGTGGTTACCGCAAGAAATACCCGCTTCGTCTTTTCAAAGATCAAAACATCCTTTCCAATCTCTGACTGACTTGAGAGTTCACTTATCTTTACCAGTTCCTTTGGCAGGATACTCAATACAGCAGCCTCCAGCAAAGCCCCGCTCACCGGTTTTGCCAGGTAACCGCTGAAGCCTTCTTTCCGGTAAAGCAGTTGGTTATCGCTGCCAGCATTTGCTGTCAAAGCCAGCACAGGCACATCCTGGCATAATCCGCCTGGTTGTGTGCGCAATGCATGAAGACACTGAATTCCATCCATCTCCGGCATTAGATGATCCATTAAAATAGCATCGTAATGCTGAATCTGTGTCAGCCTCAAACAATCCACTGCACTTAATGCGGTATCCAGATGAATCTTGGTGGAGGCCAGAAGCTTCCGCACTACCATCAAATTCATTTCATTATCATCAACCACAAGAATATGCGCATCCGGCGCCTCAAAGCTTTGCCTGTAACGATCTCCGTCACGGGATCTCACACGGGAATCCAGGGTAAAGGTTCCCAGCTCTTTATCATCTACAATATCCTGCTCTAACATAACGAGAAATGTAGATCCCTTGGTATACACGCTGTTAACGCTGATTTCTCCGCCCATCAGCTCCACTAACTGATGAACGATGCTTAACCCAAGTCCTGTGCCTTCAATATGGCGGTTCTTTTCCTCATTTACCCTTTTAAATGCGTTAAATATATAGGGAATATTTTCCTTCTTCACCCCCTGTCCTGTATCTTCTACAGAATACCACACCCGCACCCGGTTAAGCCTTACACGTTCACACCAAATAGAAAGCTTAACGGATCCTTTGCTGGTATATTTAACAGCATTATTCAGCAAATTGATAAGAATCTGCTTGATACGTATCTCATCACCGCAAAGCATGCTTGGAATGGAGGAATCCACATGCAGCTGAAATTCCAGCCCCTTTTCTCTGGCTCTAATCCAAATCATATTAACGATTTCTGAAAAGAGGGCGCCTGTTTCATAGGAAACATTTACAATCTCCATTTTTCCGGATTTAATTTTAGATAAATCCAGGATATCATTAATAAGCGTAAGCAGCATTTTGCTGGCACTCTGGATATTTCTTGCATTTTCAGCAACATCTTCTGAAATATTTCCTCGAAGAATAATTTCATTCAGCCCGATAATGGTATTGATCGGCGTGCGGATTTCATGACTCATGCTGGAAAAAAAGTTATTTTCTGCTTTGTTTAATTCCTCAATCTCCTTTTTTTGCTGCCTGGAAATCTCGTTTTCTTCTTCATAAAGCCCAGTTACAAACAAAATCAGTATACTGGTCATCATTCCTACCAAAATAACGGAAACAGCAGAACAGAAAAAGGAATAGCCCAATGTATTTTGGGCAACAATTTCCGGAAAATGATAAGCCGTGTAATAACACAGTGACGTTTCCACCGCGCAGAACACAAAAAAGATCGCCTTGCGTCTTCCCCGAAGGGTAATGCTGATATAAATAAAGCAAAGCACAAACCATTCAGATACCCCGCTGAAAAATCCGCCTGCTGTAAAAAAACTAACAGGAAAAAGGAGAAGAAGAAGCAGAGCAATCGCAGTAGCGCCTGCCTGGATGCATTCCTTTCGAATACTGATCCTTACAATCACCGCAATACAAATAAGACTGGCTGCCAAAAGCAGCAAATTAGGGAGATTCCTTCCCATAAGCATAATAATTATCAGGGCAACCATGCAAATGCCTGTAATCACACGGAACATACGTTCCTGAAGACTGACTTTATGATCAAAGATTATTTCACACCACTTTTTAAACACACCAGTACTTCCTCCTGTTTTCATTTATAATCCGGCAAGGGTGTTGCAAGTTTCATCATACAAGCGAAGCAGTGTGGGATGGCTGTGCCGGACATATCCTATATTTCTTTCTTTTGAGGCCAGCTCCAGCAGCTTTGCCTGTTCTGCCAGCCGTTCTGCACCAATGGTCAATGATGTGCTTTTTAATGCATGAACCTTGACCGCATAATCCCCCCAGTTTTCGGTGTCAAACAGGGAAATAATTTCCGCCTTCTTTTCCACAGCCTGGGAGCAGAACATCCGCAGCATTTCCAAATAAAATTCTTCCTCCCCACAGCAGTAGTCCAGGCCCAACTGTACATTGATTCCTATTTGTGTCAGCTCGTCATAAGGCAGAAGAGATTCATTTTCAATCGCATAATCTTCCTGACTGCCATCCTCAGAAAAAGAGTCATACTCTCTGTCATCCTCCTCTGAAAATTCCTCAAAAGCCTCCTCCATGGGTTCGTCTTTGTATTCTGATAACATTTCATCAGATACTTCATCCTTAGAATCAACCTTATCCTCAAAATCAATCCGACCCTCAGAATCAATCTTATCTTCTGGCAAGAGTTTATCAGGCTCCTTAATACCTGACAAAATTTGAGCCGGATCCTTATCCTCCGGATAAAAATCTTCCTTAAACAAGAAATCATCAGAAGCCTCTTCTTGGTATTTCCTGTCTGGTACAAGGTTTTCAGGTGTTTTTTCCTGACGGCTTTTTCCCGAAGATTTTTTCTTTGAAACAGCCTCTTCCATTAGAGGAATATCTGCTGATCCCGCATTTTTCTTTCGTTTCTTCTTTTTCTTTTTGCCGCCGGGACTGGCAGCAGATGCAATCGTTTCTTTCGTAAATCCCTCAAACATTATAGGCGCTTCATCGTACTGAATCTGATGCAGCGGCAGTACTTTTCGCAGTACGCGCTCCAGAACTGCACGCTCAATCGGTTTTGGTATAAATTCAGTAAATCCTTCATTTCGGAACATTTCTCTTGCACCGCTGATAGTATTTGCTGTCAATGCAATAATTGGCAGTTCCTTAAAAGCTCCATCGTTGATTTTGCGGATCTGTTTCAACGTTTCCACACCGTCAAAGCCTGGCATCATATGATCCAGGAAAATAATATCATATGGCGTAGCCGCACACCGATCCACAGCCTCTTTTCCGCTGAGACAGGTATCCACCTGGATCCCATAGCTGCCCAGTACCCCTTTGGCAACTACAAGATTCATCTCTTCATCATCAACAGCCAGAACCCGGACGCCCTCACAGGAAAACGGCTTACGGCCTGCAGCCTGTGCCTCGTCAAATCCGTTTGCCTCTACTTGGCCGTTTAACAGATTTACCACGGCAAGAGCAAAGAATGGCTTATGAATCACCATAAGTCTGCTGTTCCGGTTAAGCATAAATTCCCGCTCAGCAATCACAACAACCTGAAGCTTTTCAGCAAGGTTCTCATAATAAGAAATGTTCTCCTGGTATTCAGCCTGTGTAATAAATACATGGGTAAACGCGTGGTTAGCCAAAAGTTTTTGCAGGCCTTCAAAATTATGTGCCTGATATCCCTCAACATGAAGCCCCTTCATCATGTGCAGAATCATATTGTCATAATAGATTCGCACATCATCGCTGACATATTTATCCGGGCGGAAATAACATGCAATACACAGCTTATCTGGCCGTGAAATTATCATAGCCGGAGTTTCATCCGCCACTCCCTGGGGAATGGTGATTTGGGCATGAAGCCCCTCCTGCTCTTTGCTGTCAAAGTGGATGAACCCGCCCATAGCATGAAGCAGGCCCCGGGCAATGGGAAGTCCAAGACCAAGGCCGCCAGCAAAACGGCTGCTTCCGGAATCTGCCTGGTAAAAGTCATCACACATCTGTGTAAGCTGCGAACCAGTCATGCCAATACCGGTATCGTTGATATCAATGATCATATTGATACCGTAATTTTCTTTTCGATACTGAATGCAGACATTAATTCCGCCTTCTTCTGTAAACTTAATCGAATTTTCCAGAAGAATTTTAAGAATATGAGAAATTTTTTCTACATCGCCAATCAGAACAGAGGGCATTTTCGGATCTAAATCAAATACCATTTCCAATTGGTGTTTGCTGTTCTGCATAGCAGTCATGGTAATGATATCATTCAGCAATGAATTGATTCGGTACGGTTCATTTTCTGCTGTCAGTGTTCCTTCTACGATTTCTGTATAATCAATCATGTTATTGATTTGATTAGACAGACGTTTCCCTGCCATCTGTATGGAGTGAATATCTGTCCGGATTTCCCGTGAAATATTTTTTTCCAGGATAACCTCACTGATTCCAAGAACCATATTAATAGGAGTTCTGAGTTCATGTGATACATTGGACAGAAATTCCGCATTCTGTCTTCCTGTAATTTCCAATTGCGCAAGGGTTTTGTCATACCGTTTCCTTGCCCCCCGCCTTCTGTTAATACGAAATATTGCGATTGCCATAGAACCTGCAATCAGAGTAGCGCCCATTGCCAGGCGCACCACATCTTGTAAGCCTATGTTGTAAGTAATGGAATGCAGCACAAAAAAATGATATATCAATTCCAGTACATATAGAACGGCTGTCATATACAACAGCCGCTTTTTATCAAGCATAGAAAAAACAAGAATAATCATACCGGCTACAGAAGGAATATCAAAAAGAGTGGCCTTATGTACTCCAAAGAAGAAGAAACCAATCATCAGCAGCCCAGAGCATAAATTTTGATAAAATGTTTCCGAACCAGCCCTTCCGATATGAAGGCACCATACAAGGGTATTGCCGACTAAAATAATAGGAACCATCCACAGTTCCCATGACAGGGCTAACGTTATAAGAATCAGCATTACGCCAAACATAGTGACTATGCTGGCCAGAAGCAGATGTAAACTCGTCTGACCTTTTGCTCTCATTGCTATTGCTCCTCCAATCCCATGGCAACTCTTTTGAGCAGTTCTTGTGGAAAAAATGGTTTTTTAAGATAATTAACTGCTCCTAAGCTGATAGCAGTCCGCACATCATCTTCATATCCGGACGCCGTCAGAAAAATAACAGGAATATCCACATTGGCGTCCTTCATGCGTTTAAAGGTTTCAATTCCGTCCATAATGGGCATTGCTATATCAAGAAGGATCAAGTCAATTTTTTCATATTTAATCTTATTAAGAGCTTCTCTTCCGGATTCCGCAAGAAGTATATTGTAAAATTTCTCTAAAATCATCTGAGTTCTCTTCAAATTCATTGCATCATCATCCACTACTAAAATCCGTTTGCGCATAACAGCAGCCTCCTTATATACTCTTAGGATTTCTCCAACCCTCTTAAGATATATTCTAAAGCAGGATTGTAATAAAATCAAGTCAAATAATACCCAATATCCGGATCTTCCCCACGCCATGACAAATCTCTTCTATTGGTCACACAAAAGCTTCATTTTTCTTTCAGCAATTTTTCTGCAGCCTGGAAATTTTCCATTTTTTAATCCTTCCGCAGCTAAATTTTATCTGCCCGCACAATTTCCTATTTATGGAAACGCAAAAATACAACACCCCTGCTGCCTTTCAAAACTAAAAACGCTTGCCTGCCCCAGCGGAAAGCCGAAGCAAAGCAAGCATTTCTTACATATTTAATTATACCAGTCATCCTGGGTCCAGTCCGGTTCCACTGGTTCCCTTCCGGTTATATTGGATACCTCCTGATCGTCAATTTTGACTACCTGTCCGGAAGCGCCTGTTTTGTACCGGCTGCCGTCGCTCATTTTTACTGTAGTATTTTTCAGTACTTTTCCGGAGCTGTTTACTAATACTCCATAGTCTTTGCCCGGCATATTGATAATCTCATACTTATCGTCTTGGGCTGCCTGAACCTTTCCTACATAGTAAAAGTAATTATCCCGTATTCCGGTATAGCCTCTGCCTGCATCTGTAAAATAGAAAGTGTTCACTTCACCGCTGTCTTCCTGAACCTGCTGGCGGCCTTTATGAGCCCAGCACTCATTCTCATTCCTTCCGAAGTAATAAGAAGTATACTCTCCCTCATTTCCTTCATTTAAGTATACTTTTCTAAGACCGTATACTGGATTTCCATATTCGTTAAACAGGTAGGTTTTGCCGCCGATGGTGATTAAATCCTTAACTGTGGCAGTTCCGTCCTCATCAGCTTTTGGAACGCCTTTGGAGTTAAAATAGTACCAGTGAATCTCACCATCTCCATGCTCCATGCCTCTAGGCGCCTCTGCTGAATACCATCCAGTTACCATCTTGCCGTTTGAAAGGAAATACCGGTAACCTGTGATCCCGCTGTCCCCTGTTACATTCTTCCAGCCGTACTGCAAAGCTCCATCCATATTCATACAGTAATAGTCTTTGTCAATCCGTACCACGCCGTTTTCTCCGCCGTCTTCCTTAGGAGTCAGTTTCTTACCGTTTGATTTAAAGTAGTACCAGTATTGTCCATCATTTTCTGCTAATGAAAACGGATCGTAATCTTCTTCTGAATCCTGGCTGTAGTCCACATCTTCCGGCGGATCCAGCCTCTGCCATCCGATCAGCATCTCGCCATCAGAATTGGTATAATATTGATTTTCATCTACCCACCCGGTAAGCATCAGGCCGGTTTCATCAAAAAAATACCATTTATTATTAATTTTTTTCCAGCCTTCCTTTACTGCCTTACCCTTTCCGTCAAAGTAAAACCAACAGATTCCGTCTGAGTAGTCGGAACCATCTAAACGGATCCAGCCGTCGGTTACCATAATTCCGTCAGAATCCACATAGTATTCATCATCTACCCACATATCCGTAGCAATATAGCCGGAACTGTTCAGATAGCGCCATTTTCCGTCAGCTCCCTTCTGCCATTGGTTTTTCACAATATATCCATAGTTGTCCTGATACTGCCACTGACCGTTATTTTGAACCCAACCGGCAGCCGCCCAAACAGAAGATGA
Organism: Lachnospiraceae bacterium; assembly: GCA_022796475.1. Taxonomy (GTDB): domain Bacteria; phylum Bacillota; class Clostridia; order Lachnospirales; family Lachnospiraceae; genus Caccovicinus. The sequence goes on from JAAWIS010000004.1 coordinate 22,524, forward strand.
CGCCCCTAAAGCAAGCGCCGCCGTAAGCACTGCTACTGCAATTCCTTTTTTCTTCATTTCGTTCTCCTTTATCTCTCTATGCCGCCATCCACAGCATTTCCCGCCCCTACTGCTTTTCTATCCTACTACATATAGAAAATTTTATCAAGATTTTTCCTCTGTTGCAACAAATTTTCTTTTTCAATTTTATTACGTTTTTGCTACGCTTTTCCTATCTTCCCCCATTGATTACATCCCAGATCCCAGGCGTATATTTTTTTACCGCAGCAGACAGTCCAAAGCTGATTCCTACCATCAGCCCCGGCATGAAAAGATAAAGAACTACCGGAACAAGTATGTGATGAGGCAGCAAATATGCCGCCGTTTTATTAAACAATCTTACAAATGCAAAATGAACCGCATAAAGAAAAAAGTTATATTCCATCCATGAGCCCGGGGATTTTATCCGGCTTTCGTCTGCTGCCAGCCAAAGTCCAAGGGGAAGAAACAGCCTGTACAAAACCGTTGTTCCCGGAAGAAAAAATTTTCTGGTTAAGTATAAGTTTAAAAAGCCAAACCCAATCAGCAGACATCCCCAAAAACACCTGGCCTTTGTCCATTTCTTTTCCCACTGTCTGCCGTGGACTGCCATAAAAGCCCCTATGCTATAGTAAAAAAGGGCATCTTCATTCAAATACGGAAAATCTGCCCCCACCCATACTGCCCAAAACACTGCTGTCAGAAAAAGAAGGCCCCTCCAAATTTTTTTAAGCACAAAATACAGTACTGGGGCTAAAGCTACCAGAAAAATCAACTGCTGCAAATACCAGAATACGTAAAGATACCGATAGTTTATTACAGCATCCAGCAGGTTTCGGGCAGTAAAGGGGATTTTTCCTTTTCCTACCACCTTGGAGAGAAAGGGCATCTGGCTTCCGATAACATAGCCCATATAATAAATCCCGTTCCAAATCAGATACGGCAGAAGAATGCTTTTAACCCTGGATTTCCACTTTGCTTTCAGACCGGTGATATGAAAATTCCGGTAAAACAAATAGGCGGAAATTAAAAAGAAGCCCGGAACAGCAATCTGGCCTAAGAAATCTCCGAAAAAGCGCTCAAAACCAGCCACGGTCTGACCCTGGCTGGTTTTTCCCAAAAACAATTCCCAATTATACGAATGAACCCAGATTACCAGAACACTGTACAAAAATGTAAACCAGGTAATTTTATTTCGAAACTGCGCCTCCTCCATAGTTCCTCCCCAGCATCCAAGTTAACCTTACAAAATATATCCTTATAACATCTTAAAAAATTTTCGATTCTAATACCTCATTTAGTTTAATCTCCAGTTCCCGCTTGTTTCCGCGGTAAACAAATCCCTCCATTTTGCAGTTCTTTGCCCCCTGGATATTAAGAGGCTGATCATCAATAAAGAAGCATTCCTCTGGCTTCAAAGAAAACTTCTGAAATAACCGGTTATAAATTTCCTTCTGGGGTTTTAAGCATTGTTCAGCAGCCGAAAATAAAATCCCGTCAAAGCACTCTACTCCAGGGATCACCTGCTGAAAACAGGTCAGCAGCCGGACAGAAGCATTGGAACAGAGATAAATTCCGCAGCCATGTTCCTTCAGCCGCAAAACAAGTTCTTCCATTCCCTCCATTTTCCACATGTTATACTCATGCCAATGCCAAAAACAAAGGGCCGCCATTTCTTTTGCGTGTTCCGAAGGAAGCCTTTCCTGCATTCGCTTAAGCGCTTCCTCCTCTGAAATCACTCCCATATCAAGAAGTACCCATTCCGGAGAAATAAAGACACTGGTACATACTTCTTTTCGTTCTTCTTCCTCTGTTATAAAATGATGGCAGACCGCATCTGCCACATAGTCTACCAAAACTTTCCCCATATCAAATACTATGTTTTTAATCATGTTCTTATCCCCTGCAAAAATTGTCTTTTGCTTTACAGGAAGCGATTTCCTGTAAAGCAAAAAGAGCTATACACCGCTATTACGCGCCGCACAGCCCTTAAGGTTTATTCTGGCTTTTCCACCTGTACGATGGCCTGCTTCTGCATGGGAATCCGGCAATTCTTATTGCTGCCAAATTCTACAATCACGGTGTCATCGGTCATGTCGATAATCACACCATAAAATCCGCTGCTGGTCAGTACCGTATCCCCTACAGCAATGCTGGCCATCAGCTCCTCATGCCGTTTCTTCTCTTTTTTCTGTGGACGGAACGCAATAAAATACATCAGTCCAAAAAGAAATACAAAATAGAGAATTATGCCCATAGGCCCTCCAAATGCGTTCATAGTAATTTCCTCCTTCTATTCTTTCGCCTGCCGTCATTTTACTGCTTCGGCCCTGCTAACATCCCGGCAATTTTTTCTGCCTTATATTCCTGATAGCGATGCTTCTCAATCGCACAGCGAATCTCTTCCATCATTGTATTATAAAAATACAAATTATGCAAGACACATAATCGCATTCCCAACATCTCTTTTGCCTTCAGCAAATGCCGGATATAGGCACGGCTGTAGGACCGGCATGCCGGGCACTGGCAGCCCTCTTCTATTGGCCGGGGATCCAACTCATACTTCTGATTAAACAGATTTAACTTTCCCTGATTAGTATATACATGCCCATGGCGGCCATTTCTGGAAGGGTATACACAGTCAAAAAAATCCACTCCCCGATCTACCGCTTCCAGAATATTAATCGGGGTTCCCACCCCCATCAAGTAAGTTGGTTTTTCCTTGGGAAGGCAGGGAACCGTCACATCCAGAATGCGGTACATTTCTTCATGGCTTTCTCCCACAGCCAGTCCCCCTACAGCATAGCCATCTAAATTAAGCTCTCCGATTTCCTTTGCATGGCGGATTCGGATTTCTTCTTCCACGCCTCCCTGGTTAATTCCAAATAAAAGCTGTTCTTTATTAATGGTATCCTCCAGCCCATTCAAACGGTCCATCTCCCTTTTGCACCGGTAGAGCCATCGGGTTGTCCGTTCTACACTGCGCCGGATATATTCATGGTCAGCGCGGCTGGGAGGACATTCATCAAACGCCATCGCAATGGTAGAGCCTAAATTGGACTGAATCTGCATGCTTTCCTCTGGACCCATAAAAATTCTGTGTCCGTCTATGTGGGACTGGAACGTAACCCCTTCTTCTTTGATTTTTCGCAGGCCTGCCAGGGAAAACACCTGAAAACCGCCGGAATCTGTGAGAATCGGCCGGTCCCAATTCATAAATTTGTGAAGACCTCCAAACTGCTTGATCAGCTTATCTCCTGTCCTAACATGAAGATGATACGTATTGGAAAGCTCCACCTGAGTTCCGATGGTTTTCAGATCATCGGTGGAAACGGCGCCTTTAATGGCAGCTACCGTTCCCACATTCATAAATAACGGAGTCTGAACTGTGCCGTGAACCGTTTTCAGTTCTGCCCGCTTCGCCCGCCCGTCTTGTTCCAAAATATGGTATTCCATAATTCTCCTGTCTTTTTGCTGTTTGGAATCACAAGCCAGCATTTTACATACTATTCCATTTCTTATAACTGCTTATTTTCCTTTTTTGCCGCCTTTTCTGCTTTTTGAGCTTCTTTTAATTCAGCCTTCTGCTGCGCGCTTTTTTTCTGCCTGGAAGTTGTCATGACATACCACAGCCCGCCAGTAACACACACAGACGAATACGTTCCGCATACAATTCCTACCATCAGCGGCAGTGCAAACTCCCGGATGGAAGAAACCCCCATAAGGAACAGCGCAAAGATCATGATAAAGGTGGTTAAGGAAGTATTAATACTTCTGGTTAATGTTTGGGTAATACTGGTATTAACCACTTCTGCCAAGTTCACCCGGCTTCCCATTTCCTTTAAATTCTCACGGATCCGGTCAAAGATTACGATTGTGGCATTAATGGAATATCCTACAATAGTCAGCATACATGCAATAAAAGTAGAACCTACTGACCATTTAAAAGCTGCGTAGAAAGTAAGCACAACCAACACATCATGAAGCAGTGCCAGCACCGCACTTGCAGCAAACCGCACATCGCTGAACCGGAACCAAATATAGATCAGCATACAGATCGTGGCAATGATAACTGCAATCACTGCATCCCTCTTCATCTCGCTGCTGACTGCCGCTGAAATACTTTCTGCCGTAATCTCAGCTTCCTCGACGCCAAAGTTTTCAATCAAAGACTGATTTAATTTCTGGCGCTCTTCTACCGTCAGTGTCCTGGTCTTAATAATCACTTCATTGGTGCCTGCAACCTTCTGCGTCTGGATGCCGGCATCCTTTGTTACGGATTCTACCACAGGAACTACCTGGCCAGAGATTTCTTCCAATGTCATATCTTCCTTAAATGTTACATTCGTGGAAGTTCCGCCCTTGAAGTCCAGACTGTAATTCAGCACAGAACCAGTGGAAGACTGGTTCAGGCCCATAAATAAGAATCCAGCTCCAATCAAAACAAGCGAAAGCGCAAAACATATGGTTTTCTTTCCAAGAAAGTTTGCCGCTGCTTTGTCTTTCTTAACTCCATAAAACTTTGCATCCTCAAAACCTAATGCATAAAAAGCCTTTAGTGCTCCTTTGGTAATCACCAATGCCGTAAACATCGAAAGTATAATACCAAGAGCCAGGGTAGCAGCGAATCCCTTTACCGTACCCGATCCTCTCCAATATAATACAACTGCTGCAATCAAGGTGGTAACATTTCCGTCAATAATGGCAGATAACGCCTTATTAAATCCGCTTTTGATTGCAGACTTTACCGTTTTGCCAAGGCCGATCTCTTCTTTTATACGAGTAAAGATAATAACATTGGCATCTACTGCCATACCAATTGACAAGATAATGCCAGCCACACCTGGCAGAGTAAGGGTTATTTCAAAAGCAGACAGAAGAACCAGAACCAGCCCTACATATAAAGCTAAGGCGATGGATGCAGCAAGTCCAGGAACCAAATATGCTCCAATCATAAATACTACAACAATGCCAAATCCAACTGCTCCGGCCTTTAAGCTGGTGCTGATAGCTTCCTGTCCAAGCTTTGCCCCTACCACATTAGAGCGCAGCTCCTGAAGCTCCAGTGACAGGGAGCCAATCCGGATGGTAGATGCCAGATTTTCTGCTACTTCATAGGTTTTCATTCCAGTAATCTCACATTGGCCTCCTGTGATGGCGCTCTGTACAGTAGGAGCAGAAACTACCTTATTATCGTAAATAATAGCAATTTGCTTTCCAATATTCGCTTGTGTGATTTCAGCAAAGGTCTTGGCGCCCTCGTCCGTCAGGGTAAGCTGAACTACGTATTCCTGAGAGCGAACCCCATTTCCTTCCCGCATCCCTGCCTTGGCAGCGGCTACCATATCACCTGTCATCAGTACATTAAAGTTTTCGTCTGTAAAAGACAACGAACCCGGTTTTCCCAGTTCCTGTAAAATTGCATTGGCATCCGATACGCCAGGAATATCGATATTAATCCGGTTGCTGCCTTCCTGATATACCTCTGATTCCATGCTGTAATTCTGAACCCTTTGCTGCAGCTTATAGATGGTATCTGACATCTGCTCAGCCGTAGGGTTTTCATCTACAGCCTGATAGGTGATGCTGACGCCTCCAGCCAGATCCAAGCCCAGCTTGATATCATTCATGCTGGAATAGCCAAACCAGCCGAACACTGCCACTGCCGCAATGATTGCTAACAGGCCTAACAGGCCTTTTCCCTTGCTGCTTTTCATCTTTGTTCTCCTTCTAACTTTTCTTAGTCAAACGTACCCCGTTTACTATTTTCTGTTATTTCAGTATGCTTCCCAACTCCCTGTTTCATTCGGCTTCTGTAAAGCTTTCGTCTGCCAAAGCCGCTTTAATCATGATTGCGCATTCAATCCGCTTTTTCTGCATTTCACAGCCTATATCATAAGCATCCGTAATTGTTCCGTGAAAATGGTAAGAATTGGCTGCACATCCGCCGCTGCAGTAAAATCTTGCAAAACAATCCCTGCATTTATCTTTTGCGTAAACATTGCACAGCTTAAACTGATCCGCAACTGATGTATTGGTCACGCCAGTATCCACATTCCCCAGCAAAAATTCCTCCTGCCCTACAAACTGATGGCATGGATACAAATCCCCCCATGGTGTGACTGCCAGATATTCCGTACCGGAGCCGCACCCGGACAGGCGCTTCGCCACACATGGGCCTGCCTGCAAATCAAGCATAAAATGGAAAAAATTAAATCCCCGGTTTTCCTTCTTTCTTTTTATATATTCCACAGCCAGTTTATCATACTGATCCAAAATTACCGGAAGATCCTCCTCTTTAATAGAATATTCTTCCTCCAAAGAAGCTACCACCGGTTCAACAGACATCTGCCGGAATCCTAAATCTGCAAAGTGAATGACATCCCTGGCAAAATCCAGATTATGATGAGTAAAGGTTCCCCGGACATAGTAATTTGCCTGCTTCCGGCTTTCGGCAAACTTCTGGAATTTAGGTACAATCAAATCATAGCTGCCTTTCCCATTCCGGAAGGGCCGCATCCCATCATTCACTTCTTTTCTTCCGTCCAGGCTTAAAACCACATTGGACATTTCCCTGTTGCAGAACTCCATTATCTCATCATTCAGCAAAACTCCATTGGTAGTTAAAGTAAAGCGGAACCGCTTATCAAAACGGGGTTCCAGTTCTCTGCCGTAAGCTACTAACTGCTTTACCACTTCCCAATTCATAAGAGGCTCGCCGCCGAAAAAATCCACCTCCAAATTTCTTCGGCCTCCGGAATTTGCAACCAGAAAATCCAGCGCTTTCTTTCCCACTTCAAAACTCATAAGAGCCCTGCGTCCATGGTACTCCCCTTCCTCTGCAAAGCAGTACCTGCAGGCTAAGTTGCAGTCATGAGCAATATGAAGACACAATGCTTTTACTACTGTTTTTCTTTTTTTAAAGTCCATTACAAAATCTTTATAACTGTCCTTTACAAAAAGCTGTTCTCCGGCAATCAATTCGTTTATTTCTGATAAAGCTTCTTCCACTTCTTCTGACGGATACTTTCCGCTTAACCTGTCATAAACCAGCCTGGTTTCTTCTTCTGCAAGAGTCCTTGGTCCTTCCAGTTCAGAAATCAATTCTGCCAAAACTTCTACCGCATCATACATCACGGAATCTGCCCAGTGGACTGATCCGCTGTTTACATCAAGAATAATATTATAACCATTATTTTTATATTGGTGAATCACAAAGTTTCCTCATCTTTCTTTTGGAGAATGCCCGAAAAATTACCTGGGCATGGAAAACGCCCCTACAATCCGGGCGACCGTAGGGGTGATACTCGAACCGATTCATTTTCCATATGTAATGGGAAAACCAGCAGCGCCGGCCGCCATCTGCCAAAGGCACAAGGGCTCTAACGGCTGTTGTTTTCACAGCTCTGGTTTCCAACGGTACAAGAAGTCTTGCAGGCAGACTGGCAGGAAGTCTGGCACTCGCCGCATCCGCCCTTCTTCATTGTATCCTTTAACGTATTGGAATTTAAAGTTTTTACGTGTTTCATCTTGCTGCGCCTCCATTCTTAAAAGTTCTTTGAGATTATATCATATGTAAAGGTAGTTCGCAAGTTCTTTCGCACCTGGCAGCCGGGGGGTACTGTTCACACCATGACGAATCACCACGCTGATTCGTCATGAGCCCGTACAGTTATGGTGGCAAAGCATATGCCCCATCGCCGCCAGGCGATTTTAAATGGGCATATGCGGTTACGTTCACAGGATACCTGTGAACTGTAACCGCCTGGGAAAAGCCCTCATATCCTCCATTTTGTCTGCATACACTGGACTATAATCTAAAAAAGAGGGAAATTATCTATGCGAACCATTAAAGTTTTAACCCGCTCCCTGTTCCTTTCCTATCTGCTCAGCGCCCTGCTTCTGACCGTCCTGGCCTTTGCGTTGTTCCGTCTAAAGCTTTCCCCTTCCCGGGTAAGCGCCGGGGTTTATGCAATTTACGGAATTAGCTGTTTTATAGGCGGTGTGTTAGCTGGGAAAGGACTGCGCAGCCGGAAATTTTTCTGGGGCCTTTTATCCGGCCTTCTCTACTTTCTGCTTCTGGCTCTTATGTCTTTCCTTCTCCACAAAGGCCTGGCAAGTGATACAAGAATGCTTACTTCCGTTCTCGGTGTCTGTGTGGGATGCGGAACAGCAGGAGGAATGGTAAGTTAAAGGGTTTGGAAGGTTTGCCCAGGGGATAGGCATATCACAGGTCACCACGCTTCTGCTCAGAAAAAACACAGCCGCCGCCAGTAAAATGCCTGGCCAGGGGCTACGATTTTTCAGCAGCACCTTTTGATATGCTTCTCCCTCCGCTGCCAAACTGCCTGGGCGTTTCGATTACTGCTTTTTGCCAGCCGTTATCCAAACGCTATGCCGTTTCTGCCGCCTGTCCCTCGTCTGTTCCCGCCCCTTCCTCTTCTTTTTCTTCCGGCAGGTACAGATGTACGGCTTCAATTCTGTTTTTATCCATATGCTCTACTACCATCCTAAGGCCTTCATGAACCACTTCTTCCCCTTCCTCCGGAAGGTGATCCAAAAGTCCGATTACCAGACCGCCTAATGAATCATAGTCTTCTGATTCCAGCTTTAAATTCAGATGGTCATTTAAGTCATTCAGCTTCATTGAGCCGTCTACCCGATATTCCCCCGGAGCCAGCTCCACTAAATTTTCTTCTTCGTCCTCATCATATTCATCCCGGATCTCTCCTACAATTTCTTCCAGCATATCCTCTAACGTAATCAACCCGGCTGTAGCTCCGTATTCATCCAGAACAATCACAAGGTTGCTAAGGGTTTTTCTCATTTCTACCATCAGCTCAGCCGCTTTTTTAAACTCGTATGTGTACAGCGGCTGACGAAGGAAATCACGGATGCTGAAATTTTCTTTGCTGTCTAACAGCAACAGGTCTTTTACGTTGATAATGCCGATTACATTATCCGTAGAATCTTCATATACCGGAATCCGGGTATACTTCTCCTCCCGGAAAACCTCCAGAAGTTCATCATAAGTAGCATCTGCCTGAATAAAGGTCATATCAATTCTGGGAACCATAATATCTTTGGCAAGGTTATCACCAAAATCAAATACATTGGTAATCATTTTTTTCTCTTCTGTCTGGATCACCCCTTCTTCATGGCTAACCTCTACGATAGTGCGCAGTTCATCCTCAGTGATGGATTCCTGCTTTTTATTGGGATCAATCCGAAGCAGCCTTAATACCCCCATGGAAAGCTGATTGACCAAAAAAATAACTGGTGTTAAAAGGTACATCAGCCCATAAATAAAAGGTGCGTAATTCAGTGATATGGCTTCTGAAGATATGGTAGATATGGTCTTCGGCGTAATCTCCCCAAACACTAAAATCAGCAGCGTCAGGACTCCAGTGGCAATTCCCACAGCCTTACTTCCGAAAAAATCTGCCGCTAGCATGGTCATCAGAGAAGAAGCCGACAGATTTACCACATTGTTTCCGATTAAGATGGCACTCAGCATCTTTCCCTGATCTTCGATGATTTTAATCACCGTTGCCGCACGCTTGTGGCCATTTTCTGCCAGTGTTCTCATGCGGATTTTATTTACAGTAGTAAGTGCTGTTTCTGCCGAAGAAAAGAACGCAGATAGGATTAATAAAATAATTAAAATAATCAATTGTATGACCGCGTCACCAGACGGATCCATAAAAAACACTCCTTTTTTTCTAAATTTTTATATGTGATTTTACTATACTGCTGTTCTTCTGTCAAGCTAAACTATCGCTCTGCCCCTTGAAACGTACATATTTTCAAAAATAACCGCTGTATTTGCAAATAATTAAGCTGCCGCAAAAACTGCGGCAGCTTTTTGTCTGCTGTTAATACCTTTCCTGGCTGCGCCTTCTTTGCCAGGCAGCGCCAATCCTCTCATACCCTCTTGTCAGGCAACGTGTATTTAAAAATCCATTTCTGCTATTTTGTCATTTGGAGGCTCTGCTTTTCCACAGTCCCTTTGCCACCCGGCACACTTCCCAGACAATCTGTGAAATAACCATTAGGGCAGCTCCTGCAAAAACAAAGAAATCTCCCAGATTAAAAATCACTTTTTTCAATCGTCCTGCATTAATGCTGAAGTAGTCCACCACATAATTCCTGGTAATCCGGTCATAAAGGTTGCTGAATGCTCCTCCAAGGGTTAAAATCAGCACCAGCTTTTCCATCCGGTATCCCTTTTTTGGAAGCAGAAAACCTAACACTCCGCCTAAAGCTGAAATAATCACAATAGGAATCATCTTAACCAGATCTGGCCTGCTTTTTAACACTTCAAAGGGAAAACCTGTGTTATGGCTTTTGTGAAGCGTGATCCACCCTTTCGTTCCTTCCAGTTCCCTGGGAAACTCACTGTCGTCCCGAGCCTCAATTTCTCCTTTTATGCACAGATCCGCTGCAGCAATCAATGCAATTAGTAAAATTGGTATCATATTTTTCGCCTCCCTTATTGGATTTTAAGCATACTCGGAACCTTATTTCTCCACGTTCCGATCCTCTTTTTTATTTTATCCTGTTTTCCATTTTCCGTAAAGGGAATTTTTACCCTTTTGCTGCATATATTTTTTACAAATCACTTTGTTTGATGGAGGGCAGTTATGTCTACTTGTCCCCTGAATCCTGCCAGTGAGAATATTGCTGATTTTATTTACCGCCAGGGCATTACTACCCGCCGTATGCCGCAGTTAGAAAAAGAAGTTCTGTGTTACGATGCCGTTTCCAGAGAGTTTGCCATTACATATATCCCTTTGGAAAAAATACCTCCTATTAATCTTGTGGATTATGACTATTATTCCATCCCTAAGCTGTACACGCTTCTGGACTCTTCCAGTGTGGAATCTTCCGGGATCCTTTCTGTATTCCGCCAGCCTGCATTAGGCAACAAGGGAAATGGTGTCATCATCGGGCTAATTGATACTGGAATTGATTACTTAAATCCGCTCTTCCAAAAGCCTGACGGATCCACCAGAATTTTAGGAATCTGGGATCAAACCATTCCGGAAAACCCAGAAACCATTCCACCGGGAGTCAATCCGCCCCTGTCCTCTCAGTACACCGGCATCCAGTATGGAACCGCATATTCCGAGTCGCAGATTAATGACGCGCTCCGTTCTGATAATCCTTTAGACATTGTTCCTTCCATTGACACAGACGGCCACGGAACCTTTCTGGCAGGGATTGCAGCCGGCGGCCAATCCCCCTCTGGCGATTTTACCGGAGCCGCCCCCAATGCTTCTCTTGGAATTGTAAAGCTTAAACCTGCAAAAAAATATCTGCGGGATTTTTACCTGGTTCGGGAAGATGCCGCAGCCTATCAGGAAAATGATATTATGATGGGGATAAAATATTTACGGATCCTTTCGGAGCAGATGAAAATGCCTCTGGTTCTCTGCATCTCTATGGGAACTACCTGGGGCAGCCATGAAGGCGCCTCCCCATTAGGGTACACGCTTCAGTCTGCCAGCCAGCATATCGGGATTGCCAGCGTAGTTTCTGCCGGAAACGAAGCCGGGCTTTCTCATCATTACTTCGGTTCCATCCCTTCCGGAGAAGCCTCGGAAGATGTGGAAATCCGGGTTGCGCCGGGAGAGCGGGGTTTTGTGGCAGAATTCTGGGCCGACGTTTTGGATCTTTATACCATTGGCTTTATCTCTCCCAGCGGAGAAACCATCAGCCGGATCCCCATGTCCTTAGGCCATGATTCTCATGTCAGCTTTCTTCTGGAACCCACCAAAATTACGGTCAGTTATCTGTCTAATGAAGCCGGCTCCGGGCGTCAGCTTATCTTCTTCCGTTTTGAGGAGCCAACTGCTGGTATTTGGCGGATCCGCGTTTACAATTCCCTTTATCTGAGGGGACAGTATCATATTTGGCTACCTATTGAAAGCTTTGCATCTCCGGAAACCATTTTCTTAAAGCCAAACCCAGACACTACCATCACAAATCCCGGAAACGCTCCCTTCCCGTTAACCATCAGTACTTACGATCACCGGGATGGAAGCATTTACCTTCATTCCAGCCGGGGTTTTACCATTAATGAACAGATTAAACCGGATATTGCCGCTCCCGGCGTTGATGTTTATGGCCCAGCCCTTCCTCATATCCAGGGAAGCTATGGCGGAAACCGGATCCCTATGACCAGGAGAACCGGATCTTCCGTGGCTGCCGCCCTTACAGCCGGTGCAATCGCAAATCTAATGGCATGGGGCATAGTAGAAGGCAATGATCCCTCTATGAGTAATGTTTCCATCCGCGGATATCTAATCCGAGGCGCCTACCGAAACCCGGCTTACCAATACCCCAACCGTGAATTTGGCTACGGCACCTTAGATTTATACCAATCCTTCCTCCAGCTTCGGGAGTAACCTTTTTCAAACAGAAGTTCGGGCAGGCACCGGACAAATGCTGCGCATTTCAATCCTTGGTCCTCCCCGTTTTTCCAGGTATGGCCTTGTAATCATAACTGCGCCGATATTGGGATCCTTGGGGATTTCATACATAATATCCAGCATGAAATCTTCCAGGATTGCCCGCAGGGCCCTGGCTCCAGTTTCTTTTTTCATAGCCTCTTCCACGATCCAGTCTAAAGCAGCAGCATCAAATTCCAGCTTTACTTCATCATAAGCCAAAAGCTTCTCATACTGCTTTAAAATTGCATTTTTAGGTTCTGTAAGGATCCGTTTCATAAATTCCTTATCCAAAGGCTGCAAAGCAACTGTAATCGGAAGGCGGCCTAAAAATTCCGGTATCATGCCAAATTTTCTGAGATCGCCATTTTCCACTTTTGCAAGCAGTTTTTTATCTGTTTCATAAGCATCCTTTAACTGTGAACCAAATCCCATTGAGGACTTCTTTTGCAGCCGCTCCCTAATTATCTGCTCCAGCTCAGGAAATGCGCCTCCGCAGATAAAAAGAATATTATCTGTATTTACAGTTGCCATAGGCGTCATGGCGTTTTTCTGGTTGGAACCTACCGGAACTTCTATCACACTGCCTTCTAAAAGCTTCAGCAGCTCCTGCTGCACCGATTCCCCGCTTACATCTCTGGCATTAGTCTGCTGCTTTTTTGCAATTTTGTCCACTTCATCGATAAAAATAATCCCTCGCTCTGCTTTCTCCACATCATTGCCTGCCGCCGCTAACAGTTTACTTACCACACTTTCAATATCATCACCGATGTATCCGGCCTCTGTCAGGGATGTTGCATCTGCAATCGCTAAGGGCACATCCAAAAGCTTCGCCAGCGTTTTAACCAGATACGTTTTTCCGCTTCCTGTAGGGCCAACCATTAAAATATTCGATTTTTCAATAGTAATCTCATCTTCCTGCTTTGCCGGACAGCTTAAAAGAGAACGTTTATAATGATTATAAACGGCTACTGAAATCACCTTTTTTGCCTGTTCCTGCCCCACCACAAATTCATCCAGGCGCTGTTTAATCACATGGGGCGCCGGAATATCCTGAATTGTATAGGTCTTCGGGGCTTCTGATTTCTTTTTAATCTTCTGCTTTTTCGGAATCGCCATATCAGGGCGAAGAAAATTAGAAAGCTCCCCCATGTTCAAATTCATAAACGGCATATTAGGAATCTGTCCTAAATCCATTCCGTTCTGATTTAAAGCGTCAAAGGCTTTCTGCATACAGTCATGGCAAAGGTAAATTCCTCCTGGCATGGATACCATGGAGCCAGCTTTGCTCTCCGGCCTTCGACATATGTAGCAAACCTTTTCGTAGTCTTTGTCCTCTTCCTGGCTCTTAATGTTATTTCTTCGGCTTTCTGCTTCCCCTTCCTTTGTTTCCGTTTCTGATAATATTTCCTTCTCTTCCAATGTAGGCCTCTTTTCTTTATCTGTCATTCATTTTCCTTGCTTCCTGTACCATTCAGTTTATCACAGGCTGCCCCGTTATTCAAGTAGCCCCCTTTCCGAAAAAAAGCGCAGCCCCAAACAGGTTACTGTTCGCACACCATGACTTTTCTGCTCTCAATTTTCCTCCTGGCAAGCCTCAGTTGTCAGTCATTTGGAAAAAGCACCGCAAGGCTCACAAAGGAACCTTTTACGTCCTTCGTGAGCCTTACTTAACACTCCTTCTTAATTTACGTTATTTTCAACAGGCTTAACACCTAATGTTACCTCAACCTGCCTCTCCACATACTCTCCGTCTGACAAAGACTGAACGGTCAGTGTAATGGTATCTCCGCCTGCATAATATGTCAGCATAGCTTTCAGCTCTGACATAGTCCGTATCGACTGTCCGTCAAATTTCGTAATAATATCTTTTTCTTTTAAGTCAGAGCCAGCAGCCGCCCCTTCTTCCATAATCCGGTATACAAACACACCCTGAGGCATTCCGTATAAAAGGGATGTATTGGCATCAATATCCTGGCCCTGGATCCCAAGGTAGCCCTGCCTTGCTTCTTCAACCTCTTTTCTGGTTTTTTTGGTCATCAGATTACCGATGATATCCTGAACCTTTGAAATCGGAATAGCATACCCCATGCCCTCTACTTCTGTGGAGGAGTATTTTGCCGAATTAATTCCGATTACCTCTCCTTCCATATTCAAAAGGGCGCCGCCGCTGTTGCCTGGATTAATGGCTGCATCTGTCTGGAGAAGGTTTCTTGCAGTCTGCTGTTCCGTTTTCACTTCCCTGTCCAAGGCACTGACATAGCCTACCGTCACAGACTGCCCATAGCCTAATGCATTCCCGATGGCAATAACCCCCTGGCCTACTTTAAGGCTGTTGGAATCCCCCAGTGTAGCAACTGCAATTTTACTTTTTGTATCATCCGGAATCTTAGTTAAATCGACTGCAATCACAGCCAAATCATTTTCCGAATCGGTGCCCTTTACATTTGCCTCTATGATTTCATTATCAACAAATACAACGCCAAGGGTTTTTGCCCCTTCCACCACGTGGTTATTGGTTACAATTAATAGCTCCTCGTCGCTTTGGCCTACGATAATTCCGGACCCGCTTCCCTTTCCCTCATATATCTGAGTCTGTCCGAACCAGTTCTGTGTCTGGTATTCTGTTACGCTGTTAATCGCTACCACAGACGGCATGGCCTTTTCCACAATAGCAGACACATCATTGCTTACTGCTGGAACTGCAGGGGCGGGATTCGTGTTTGCTGTGTCCGGTTTTGACGTTTCAGGCATGGTTTCTGCCTGGGTAAGGGCGGCCTGGGATGATTCTGTTTCATTGCCGGCCAAAAGCCTGCCGCTAATCTGGTTCACTCCAGCCATAGTTCCTCCTGCAATAACACCGAAAAGCAGGGCCGCCGCTGTAATCCCGGCTGCTTTCTTTAACATCGGATGAGGTTTCTTTTCTTTTTTTAATTTCTGTCCCGGCTGCCTGGAACCAGGCTGAGGCTGCTGCCAGGGGGCATAATGCTGCTGATAAGGTGGCTGGCCGCCATAGCCTGGATTTGGTCCCGACGGCCTGGTTCCGTAATTGCCGGATGGAACTTGCGGATTCGGTCCATACCCTGCACCCGGATGATTCATTTGGCTGCCGCCATAGCCGCTGCCTTGAGCTGACTGGTGGTTTCCATAAGATCCCGACGGTCTGCCATAAGCCCCTGGCTGGCCATTTCCATAATTGCCATAGGAATTTGCTGACACCGGCGAACTGGAACCGTAAGGATTTTTGCCATTATCTGAAGGCTGGCTTTCTGAACCTTGGCTTATTGGGGCGCCTGAACTGCTGCTCCTTCCATCCTCAGCCTCTCTTTTTTGCATGGCCTCCATTCCTTCCTCTGTCTGGCTGGCCTCATTTGTTCTGTCCCTATATTCTGTCCGCTGAGATTCTTCCTCTCCATGATTTTGCTGTGTTTTTTCATAATCGTTCTGATACATAACTTAAATCCCCTTTCTGAACTCCAAAGCATATTTCGGCAGCTCTCTGCCCATTTCGTAATTGCTTTTTTCGCTTAAGGATCCTTCTGAATCGCTTTTACTTGACTACGAAAAAGATTGTATCAGTCAATTGTGATGGAATTGTGACAAATTTATGATAAAACTATGATCCTTTCTAGTGTTCTGCTTATATGGAATGCAGACATGCTTTCAATCAGTAGATTCCGGGCCCTGCCGGAATGGTGGTAATTGTTCCATCTCCCTGGGCCGGATTCCCGCCTGACAAATCCGGCCCCGCCGGGCTCGGTATGGAAGGCGCTGGCGGACTTTGAGAAGACGGTTCCTGGGGAGCGATAATGGTGGCTGTTGTTCCCGGATTGATCGGCACTGCCGGGCTATCCGGTCTGTTTCCCTGAGAATTCTGGTTATCCTCAGATGACGGCGTTTTCGAATTCCCTGGATTTTCTGGTTCTGACGGAAGAGTTTCTTCTGGCCGGAGGACTTCAGAAGGCCCTCTCCCCCCTCCATCCTGATTAAGAGCAGGCGCAGTTTCATGGGGCCTGGACGGTCCGGAAGCTGTAGTTTCATCAGCCGCCTGGCTGGTTTTTGGTTCTGCCAAAGAGGGTGATTTCGTTCCGCTTAAGGTTTCTCCCGGTGGCAAAATAACAGAGGAGGGACGTGACTCCCTTTCTTCTTCTTCCCTGGTTCGGGATTCCTGCTGATTATCTGTTTCGTCTTCCGTTCCAGTTTCTTCCTTCTCTTTTGTTTCTTTTTCTGTCCTTTCTTTTTCCTCTTCCTCCTCTTTCCGCGGAGATTTTGAAGTACCTGGCATGACTCCATTGGATGTGGAAACGTGTCCTACAGACACGCCTTGTTTATACATGCCGCTTTCACTGGAAATTTTTGCACTGATTTTTTTAACTGTGTCACTTGGAATATAGTTTTCTTCTCCGTACAAGAACTGGTGAAGTTCCATAACATTGCTTTCCAATGTCTGTGGAATCACGCAGGCTCCTTTTCTTCCTAAATTTGCATCTCCTCTGGCAAAGGGAAAGCCTCCGGTTTCACCGATATAATAATTTCCTACATTTCCCAAAAGGCTGATAATATCCTGCATATCCACACTGGTTGCCACCTGTGGAAACAGTACCAGCGTTAACTGGTTCAGCGTGGCAAGATCTGCCTGCTTCGCTTTTTCAAATGCTGCCTGGATTACCTTTCGCTGACGTTCCGTTCTGGCAAAGTCGGTATCCATCAGCCTAAGCCGCCCATAGGCCACTGCCTGTACTCCATCCAGATGATTCATGCCAGCTTTCTTTAAATGCTGGGAATATACGCCGGTAGCTTCTACTGTTTCCGTAATAAAGGAATTAATGTAAGCAAATTCAGCCCTGCTGATTTCCATATCAATACCGCCAAGAAGATTGATCCCGTCGGCTACTGCCTTCCAGCTAAAGGTTACAAAATCGCTGATATTCAAGTCCAGATTTTTATTCAGCATTTTGGCTGCATTGCTGGGGCCTCCGTCAAAATAAGCCCGGTTAATTTTATTGTAGCTGCCATTGTCATCAATATTCAGATAAGAATCCCTAAATACGCTGACCAGACGGATTTCTCCGGTATCATGGTTAATATCGCAGATCATATTTACATCTGCATTGGTATCTTTCCCCACATTGGAACCGCGGCTGTCCACTCCAAAAATATAGATCCCCCAATGTCCCTTCTGCTTCTGGTACTGTGGAAGATCCACAGAAAAGTTAGGATTTTCCACTTCTTCCGGCACCCAGTCATCCATCCGCTGAATCATGCTCCATCTCCTGGCAAAAAAGCCGTAACCGCATATAAACAGCAGTGCAAAACATTCAGCAATTACCATTGTAATGATTCTTCGGCGTCTTTTGGATTTTTTACTGTTCTTCCTTCCTGTCCCAACTCCTTCGTATGGCATCGGTATCCGGCTGTTTTCTTCCTGCCGGATACCGCCGCCCTGACGGCGGCTTCTTCTGATGCCGGATTTCACCGGTTCCTTCTCGAAATCATAATCCATCGCATTTCCTCATCTGCTAATATGCATTTTTATTAATAAAGCCTTTAAATATGGTCAGAAATAAAATCTTAAAATCAAATCCAAGGCTCCAGTTTTCGATGTAATATAAATCATGTTCAATTCGTTTGGTAATGGAGGTATCCCCCCGGTAGCCGTTTACTTGTGCCCATCCGGTTAAGCCCGGCCGCACCTGATGTTTTACCATATAGCGTGGAATCTCTTCCTTGAATCGCTCCACAAAAAAGGGACGCTCCGGCCTTGGTCCTACCAGGCTCATATCCCCTTTCAAAATATTAAAAAACTGGGGCATCTCATCGATGCTGGTTCTTCGGATTATTTTTCCCACAGGTGTTACCCTGGGATCATTTGGAGTAGTCCACTTGGCTTTTTCCGATGAGGGCGCCTGAACCGCCATAGAACGAAATTTATACATTTTAAACGGCCGGTTATGAAGGCCCACCCGCTCCTGACTATAAATAACCGGGCCTTTTGAAGTCAGTTTAATCAAAAGAGCGGCGGATATCATAACCGGAGAAAAAATAAGAATCGCCACAGAAGCGCCTAAAATATCCATCATCCGTTTTACTGTGGCATTCAGCAAATCATTCAACGGCACATGACGGATATTGATGACAGGAAGTCCCTGCAGGTCTTCTGTATAAGGCCTGGTTGGAATAATATTATTATAATCCGGAATAAACTTTGTGTGGACGCCGCTTTTTTCGCATACAGCCACAATCCGTTCCAGATTTTCATACTCTTTCAGCCCTAATGTAACTGCAATTTCATCCAGTGTATTTTCCTCCAGAAAATGCTGAAGCTTGGAAATCTCACCTAAAACAGGAACCTGGCGATACTGGAAGCCAAGAGGATGATGATCATCTAAAATTCCCTGGATACGATAACCCCATTCCGGATTCGCCTTTACACGGTCAATAAACCCTTCTGCAGCCCGGCTAAAACCAATCAGCAGAATATGCTTCTGATTGTACCCTTTTGAGCGCATAGAATGCAGGAAACGGTGGATTGCATAGCGTTCAGCCGATTCCAGGATCACATTGATGGCAAAAAAGGCCATAACCATACGGCGGGAAAAATTGTAAAAATATGGGTTCTTCCCGCCTAAATACAGCACCAGGGTAAAAATCAAAAGTCCTATGGTATTGGCTTTGCATATATTAGCCAGTTCCACCCGCCTGCGCATTACCCGCTTAGGAGTGTAAAGCTGAAACATGCCATACAGCACCAGGTAAAGAGGGATAATAACCACCAGAGGAATCACATATACCTGAGGCGGCAGCACTCCTGTGCCAGCCACCAGGAAAATGCCGCTTTCAATAATAAGATACCAGGCCAATACATAAGAACATGTGATAATACATGCATCCAGTACCACATGAGTCCGGTTTAATGATTTCTGATTATTCTTTATCATAGTACATCACCTTAGTTTTTTATCCACCCATTATACATGATTTTCCTCTAATCGGCCACAAAATTCGTCATTGTTTTTTCCGGACAGCTCCTTTTTCCAAAACTTTTTTCATCTGACGCCTGGAAAATTCATACACATACAGAAAAGTAGCTGCAAAAAGTTCCCATTCAATCACCAGGTAATGGTTTCGGTTTTCTCGTTTGTAAGGAACCTTCCGGCAGTTTTTTGCTGTCCGAATTCCCTCTTTTAATCCTTCCAGGTAATCCTTTCCAAATCCCAGCTTATTAAAAAATCCGTACTTTAATCCAATTCCTGCCAAAATCCCTGGCAGGTTAAACATAAGCTGAGGCCAGGGCATGTTTTTATAATTCAGATAAACACTGTTTCTGGCTGCCAGTTTTACTTTAAAGGAATTATACTTAGAACCGCTGGTTCCGCTTCCCACATGGTACACCAGGGCAGTTGGACAGTAAATATTATCATAGCCAGCAATCCTGGCACGGTATCCCACGTCAATATCTTCCAGATATGCAAAATGCATCTCATCAAAATACCCGATTTGACAAAACACTTCCCGGCGGTAAATCGCTGCACCGGCACAGGCAGCAAACACCCGGCAGGGCCTGCCATAGCCGGATGAGCTTCTTCCTACGCCTCTCTGATAGGCCCAGCCCAAAAGACAGTACATATCTCCGGCGTCATCCATCAGATCCGGATGATACATCTGAACCATCTTGCTGCTGACGGAAAAAATCCTGGGGGATTGCTCCACAGCACGAATCATCTCCCTGATATAGTGTTTGTCTGCCTTGGTATCATTATTCAGCAAAATCACATAAGGTGTAGTGCTATTTTGAATCCCCAGATTAACTGCACCGGAAAACCCTTTGTTTTCCGTGAGAAAGACAGACGGGATTTGATGCTCTTTTAACCATTCTGCGCTTCCGTCTTCTGAACCGTTATCTATCACAAGAATGTCAAAGTCCTTGCAGCTTTGGTTCTTTAAGGCTTCCATACATTCTTCCATATACGTCAAACCATTATAGTTGGGAATAATAACCGTTACTTTCTTATCCATTTTGTTTTATTCCTCCTTAAGCTTCCTTCCGGTCTTTTTTTCAAAGATTTCCGAAACCCGCTGTTGAACTTCCGGCTCCATATACGGCAGATATACTTCCAAATTATAAGGCTCCCCTATTTTTTCTTTCAGTAAATCACGAAGGGCAAAATTAGACTTGCGCAGCGTCAGATTAGGATTATAGAAGGGATCCCCTTCAATTACAATCTCCGGCCAGTAGCCGATAAAACGGGCCACCTCCCGGTTAAACCGCTCTACTTTCTCCGGTGTATCTTCCAGCCCTCTGGATTTTGATTCATAGTGATACAAAAGGGCATAAGGGTTATATACCACTTTTTTATCCAGTGAGCGGATTTTTAAGCAGTAATCAATGTCATTAAAGGCCACTGCCAGCTCCTCACGGAATCCGCCCACCTGTTCAAACAGGCTTCGCTTGCTCATCATGCAGGCAGCCGTTACTGCACTGTAATCCTGGGCGCACATTGCCCGGTGAAAATAGCTGTTCTCAGCCTGATGCAGGCCAATAAATGTATGCCCGGCAATCCCTCCGAATCCGATTACAACTCCTGCATGCTGGATCGTATCATCCTGGTAAAGAAGCCTGGCTCCTACAGCTCCCACATCCTGGCGCATACAATATCCCAAAAGTTCCCGGATTGTATCTGGTTCAATCAATTCCACATCATTATTTAAAAACAGCAGATATTCTCCCTTTGAAAAACGGACGCCAAAATTATTGATTGCAGAAAAGTTAAACCCCTTCTCCCAGGTTACTACTTTGACATTGGAACGCTTTTTCTGGAGGGCTTCATAATATCGAAAGGTTTCCGGATTTGTGCTGTTATTCTCTACTACAATTACTTCCAGATTTCCATAAGTGCCCTTATCCAGAAGAGATGAAAGGCAAAGTTCCAGATCCTCTTTATGATCCTTATTGGGAATAATCACAGATACGAAAGGTTCTTCCTCCAGCCGGAACCGGGTATGGTAAATCCCAAAATCTACGCCTTTTTCCACAGAATCTACCGGTATGCCCATACGTTTGTAATGGGCTTTAATGGCTCTGGCACCTGCCTCAAAAGCATACATTTTACTTTCTGGATTGCTGGCTGTGGAATTTAAATGACAGCGCCAGTGATACAGCACCTTGGGAATATGGAAAATCTTTTGTGCATGTTCCGTACACCGGAAAATGAAATCGTAGTCCTGTGCCCCGTCAAAATCCTGATCAAATCCTCCTGCCTTTACTGCCAGCTCCCGTTTGACTACAAACAAATGGCAGATATAGTTCACACTGGTTAATAAATCCGGGTTGAAATCCGGCTTAAAATGGGGATCAAATAAGGCTTGTCCGTCCATATCCAGTTTATCCTCATCTGAATAAAGCAGATCAACCAGGGGATCCTGGTTAATCGCCTTTGCACATTCAAATAAGGCATTTTCTGTCAGCGTATCATCATGATCCGCCAGCACAATAAAATCCCCTCTGGCCATATCCATGGCGGCATTGGTGTTTCCGGCGATTTTCTTATTTTCCCCTAAAATTACGTATTTAAAACGGGAATCCTGCTGAACAAACCGCTTTAAGATCCGCTCCGTGCTTTCTCCTTTGGGGCTTCCGTCTGCGATGCAGACCTCCCAATTTCCATAAGTTTGATTCCGGATGGATTCCAAAAGCTCTTTTAAATACCGTTCCGGTGTTTTATAGACAGGTATTAAGATAGAAAACTTCGGCTCATATTCAAAAACCCATTCCCGCTGCTTCTCCAGTTCCTCTGCTTTTGGCCTGGTTAATTCATACCACTCCCCATAGTCATAATCATTATCCAGTCCCTGAAGCTTATGCTTTGATTTTAAAACCAAAGCCCTGAAGCCATTTTCTTTCCAGAAGTCCATCGCCACATGAACCGTTTCCATGTTCATTAAATCCTTTATCTTCTGAACCCGCTTATAAGCCACACTGGAACGCTTTTCAATTAATTCCTCATTGTATTTAATACAGGCTTTCTTTCCCTCACAGCGGATAATCAGATAGTAATTTTTTCCTCTCTCATAGGGAAAGCGGATGTCAAAGCCAAAATCTTTATTGATCACTTGTTTAAAATAAATCTGGCTTACGTCATCCCGCCTGGTGGAAACACACTGAAACGGTACTGGATGCCGCTTTTCGTCTTCAACAGAAAAAGCTGCCTCAGATTCCGGACGTTTGCCAAGAACCCAGCCATTTAAGGTAATGGAATTTTCCCGTATTCGAACTACATCGATTTTATACTTCATATGAAACCTCTATCCTCCTGTCAGCCTGCCGCGTTCTGGCCATTGGGCTTCCCTGTTTTCTGCCCTTCTGTTTTTGGGCTCTCCGGCTTCCCATTTTCCGGTTTTTTCCGTCTTCGCCTTGGTTTTGTATAGCTGCCTTTTTCCTTCATGGCCTCTGTACCCTTTTGCAAAACCTCTTTTTGCTGAATTTCTATTTGCCGGGCTGCTTTTTCTTGTAATTCATTTTGTTTCGTTCCTTTTTGCCCTGCTGTTTCTGCCCCTTCGTTTTGGCCTTCTGCTTTTCGTTTATTCTGCCCGGATTCCCCCTTTTCCAACTTTCGGTCAGACGGGTCTTGTTTTCCCTGATTCTTCTTCCTTCTGGAATGAGAATTGCCGAAATTCAGCCGTTCCTCTTCCACAACTAAGGGGCGTTTCATAATCCTTTGATTCATGCTCAGGATATATTCCCCAACCATGCCGATAAAAAAAATCTGTACAGAGCCTAAAAAACACATGCCGATCAGCAGCGGCGCCATACCGGCTGCAAAGCGGTCCCAGTACAGCAGCTTCATAACCAGATAAATCAGCGCTACCAAAATACTGACTGCCGAACAGATACTTCCGAAAACCGTTGCAAGGCGCAATCCTGCCTTTGTATAAGATGTGATGCTCAGCATAGCTGCATCGTACAGCCGGTAAAAATTATTGCTGGTTTTTCCAGCTCTCCGGCGCGGCTGCTCATAGGGAATTTCTTTCCGTCTAAATCCCAGTTCTGCCACAATCCCCCGAAGAAACGGCGTCGGATCATTTAAATCCCTGAGAACCTGGATAAACTCTGCATCATACAGTCCAAATCCGGTAAACTGTTCAATCTGTTCCACATCGGAAAATTTCTTGATCATCTTGTAGTAACAGCCACGCAGCCAATACATCAATCTGTTTTCCCGGCTGGAGCTTTTAATGCCAATGACAATTTTATATCCGTATTCCCACTCCAGTACATATTTAGGAATCATTTCCACCGGATCCTGAAAATCTGCCGCCATCAATACGGTGCAGTCCCCTGTGCTCTGGAGCATGGCATAATACGGCGAATTAAACTGCCCGAAATTCTTGGCGTTAAAAATCCCTTTGATATCCTTATCTTCCCCGCACAGACGGCGGATAATCGCCCTTGTTTGGTCAGAAGAATCATTGTCAATAAAAATAATTTCATACCGGTAATCCGGCAAATCTCGGCGGAATGTTTCTTTTATGGCAAGCGCTATGGCTTCCACATTTTCTTCTTCGTTATAGCATGGCACTACAACACTAACTGTTTTCATACTCATTTCACTCCCAATTTACTTGAACCATCACTTTTATCAGGCTTTGCGGCTTCTCCTTCATTAAATACAGTGCTTCTTCAATTTTGTCAAGTCCCTCCAACCGGTGTGTAATTAATTTTTCCGGATGGATTCGGCCATATTTTACCATTTCCATCATACGCTGGATACGGATGCGGCCGCCTTTTGCCAGTTCGGTGCGGATGGTTTTCCCTGCCATGCCGCGGCCCCCTGAAAATTTAGGGAAGGGAAGATTTCCGGTTCCGCCAAAATAATTAACATTAGAAACCGTACCAATCCCATAACGAACCATATCCACAGCCTGGGAAAATGCTTCATCCTGGCCGCCGCAGATAATGACACTGTCTGCCCCCTGGCCCCCTGTCATAGCTTTGATCCGCTCCACAAGATCCCCGTCCTTGTAGTTTACAATATCAGTAGCGCCAAATTCCTCTGCCAGCTTTACACAGACCGGCCGGCTTCCCACTGCAATAATCCTGGCCGCCCCAAGATGCTTTGCCCCTTCCACAGCCATCAGACCGATTGGCCCGATTCCCATTACCACTACTGTATCCCCAAACGAAATTTCTGCACATTCTGCCCCCGTAAATCCGGTTGTTACCACGTCTACACACATAAGCGCCTGTTCCAGGGTTACTCCTTTAGGAATTTTTGCCAGGGTAGTGTCTGCATCTAAAATTCCGAACCGTTCTGCAAATACTCCTGGCTGGCTCCGTCCCAACTGATGGCCTGAAAAAGGCTGGCTGGCATGTCCAAAATTGTGTTCCTGAATCCCCAAATCTCTCCAATTCGGAGTGATCGCCGGAACTGCTACGATCTCCCCTGGCGTAAAATCCCGTACATAAGAGCCTGCTTCCACTACCTGAGCCACACATTCATGACCTAATACCAGGTTCGGTGCCTTTTTTGAGCCTCCGCCAAATACGGTGTGAACGTCGGACGAGCACGGTGCAATTGCCACAGGACGCAAAATCGCCCCATAAGGATTTAAAACCGGTTCCGGTGCATCATACCAGCCAACCCTGCCTGGTTCTATTAAAACGAATGCTTTCATAAAAATCGGTTCCTTTCCCTATAATTGTTCCAAATGATCGCTTTGCATCGTCCAGATTCCCACATTTTCCCCAAACTGCTTTCGGATCACGCCTGCAATCTCCCTGGTATACCCAGGTGCTGCAATTAAAATCCGGTTCACTGGATGCTTCTGAAAATAGTCCGGCGATACTATCGGAAGATGGGAGGCAGGAGCATAACGCCCCTGCTTAAACGGAGCAGAATCTATCATATACTCTGCCGTCTTTCCAAGGCAGGTGGTGGCAGCTAAGGTAAAACCTTGATGGCTGGCTCCCCACATAGCTAAAGTTTCCTTTCCTGCTTTCATGGAATCAGAAAAATCTTCCATTTCTTTTTTTATCTGCTCCCGGCCAGATGCCAGGGAAGATATATCAATTTTTTCAGGAATGATGTTTTCATATACCCTTCTGTTTCTTTTTCTCACAATCACAGAGCAGGTATCCCGGTTTACTACTGCCTCTTCCAGAACTTCAAATCCACGACGCTCCATAAGCGCCTTAAGGGTTTGAAAGCTGTAATACGCAATATGATCCCGGATTAATTCGTAATATCCGTCATATTTGAGAATATACTCCAGACTTGGAACGGTAATCAGACCGATTCCATCCTCTGCCAGGTTATGATAGATACAGTCCAGCATAACCCCAGGCTCTGGCTGATGCTCTAAAAAATTAAAAGAAAGGAACCCGTCATAGGGCCCCTGATCTCCTAAAATAGTACCAGGAGTTTCCGGAAATCCCCAAATTACCTCAAGCCCCTTTTCCCTCGCCATCTTCACCAGCTCTTTTTTGTGTTCAATGCCGTAGGCTCTCACTGGAAATTCTGTCAAAACTGTTAAAAATTCCCCTTGCCCGCAGCCGGCCTCAATAATTTTTTTCCCTTCCAAATGATATGTTTCAATCAAATGCCGATACTGGCTGCGGCGAAGCTCAGCCATAGTAGTGGTGTACCCGCCTGCACGAATTACATCCCGGTAATAGTCCACTGGCTGGCAGTCAAACTGCACCAAACCGCAGGACTCACATTGATAAAGCTTCAATGCCATCCCCTCTTCGCCTTCCAGTTCATTTGCCGCCGGAATGTTTTGTGCTGAAGCAGGCATTCCTTCAAATTCCAGCAGCGCCTTCCCAGGAAGCCTCTGCCCGCACAGCAGGCAAGTATCCCTGGTATGTTTATCCTGTTCCATCATTTCCTCCATTCTGCACTTGCAGGCAGCAAAAATTGGCGTTGGAACAACCATAAGAAATTTACGATCGTTCCGACAACATACGGGAAATCCCTTCCTTAAATGAAATTTCCGGCTTCCATCCTGTCTTATTCTGTATTTTCGAAATATCCGGAATCAAATTAGCCGGTCCTTCTGCATTAGGCGGCAGTTTTCCGTAAGCAAAATCTCCCCCTCTGCCGCAAAGCTGGTGCATTTCTTCTACATACTGCCTTAGAGGGCGTGTCTGGTCCGGGGCACCTGCCAGATTGTAAATTCCATCCTTATCCAGTTTTCCCGGATAAAACATTAATGCTGCCAGCCCTTTCAGCAAATCATCCAGATACAAATAATTCCATAACTGAGTGCAAGCCCCCAGTTCCATATGCCCTCCGGCAAGGAAGGTTTCCAGGCAGGAATTGACCAAAGACCAGGAATGGTCCCCAGGCCCGTATACGCTGAAAATCCTGGCATGGACATATTCCATCTCTGATACCCCCTCCTGTTTCCACCTCCTGCACAGTTCCCATGCTTTTTGATAAAATTCCCTCTTTGCAATCCCATATTGGGAAACAGGCCGGCATTCCTGCTCCTCTTTCATAAGTTCACGGCACTGCCCATACTCTGCCTGGGAACCACTGAATAAAAAGCGGCGGCAGCCTAAATCCCTGGCCGCTGTTAATGCCTTCAGAGAATCTTCCACATTTTTTT
The DNA here is from genome assembly GCA_022796475.1 of Lachnospiraceae bacterium. Taxonomy (GTDB): domain Bacteria; phylum Bacillota; class Clostridia; order Lachnospirales; family Lachnospiraceae; genus Caccovicinus. The sequence goes on from JAAWIS010000004.1 coordinate 49,601, forward strand.
GCTGAATCTGCTGTTTGCTGCGGTTCATGCTTCCTGAACCATCCCAGCCAAAATGGAAAAACAACTGGCACTCATTTCCAATCTCTTTCGCCAGCCTGTTTAGCTCTTCCAGATCCATGGGAACAACTTCCAGATTTTCAGACTGTACGGCAAGTGCACTGCGATTTGCAGAATTCGGACGCACAATCCCATAAACGAAATGTCCCTTATCAAGGAGCCATTTTACCAAAGCAGCCCCTAAAAAGCTGGTGGCCCCTGTCACTACGATCTTCATTTCCTGCCCCTACTCCTTAATCCGCGCAATTATCATATTCTCATCCATCTCTTCTTCCGGCAAAAATGGAGCCAAATCTTCTAACGGAGGCGAGGTAATGGAGCCGTCCGGCATTTTCCTTGCGGAAGACTTTGGTTCAAAATTCTGCTCCGTACTTGCTATAATCTCACAGATAGCTGGTCCCTTGGTGTTTAAAGTTTTTTCAATTGCCTGTACCAACTGGCTGTTATGGCGGGCACAAACGTATGGATAGCCGTAAGCGCCGGCCAGCTTTTCCATAGAAGGAAAGCTTAAATCAGGTCCTTTCAAACCGCTGTCTGTACCAACTCCCACCAATGCCCCGTCAAAGAAATTCCTCTGGCTCTGACGAATGGAATGATAGCCGTTATTATTTATCACAAAAATTTTAATCCCCATTTGATGGTGAATGATGGTCTGAAGTTCCTGAAGATTCATCTGAATGCTTCCATCCCCAGTCAGCAGGATAATATCCTGGCTGTTATCAGCCATATAAGCTCCTATGGCCGCCGGCAAATCGTAACCCATCGATGCAAAGGCAGAATTTGAAATAAACCGCTGCCCCTTTTTAATAATATAGGCATGGCCTCCCATTACGCAGGCAGAACCATTGCCTACCACAGTAATCTGGCCCTCTGCCAGGCGGCTGCTTAATTCCTTTATCAGAGCATACGTATTTACTTCCTTATCATCACCCCAGGCTAAATGACCCGGCTGAATGACAGGGTATTTTTCCCTCCACATCCTGCAGGTTTCCAGCCAGTTTCTTCCAGCCAGCCCTTGGCCGCCAGAAAACAGGGGGGTAGGATAGCGTCCTTCTTTCTGCCCTTTTTCAAGGGTTTCTGTCAGCAGCTCCAAAAACTTGCGGGCATCTGCATGAATCCGAAGATCTGCATGAACAGAAGGCTTTTTAAGCTCTTCCTGGTCGATATCATTCACAATCACATACGCGTTTCTGGCCCATGTTTTATAGTTATATCCTACCTGCCGGATGCTAAGCCTGCTGCCAACGGAAAACACTAAATCGCTGTTTTGAACTGCAAAATTTCCGGGGCGATCTCCCATATTCCCGGGACGTCCGGCATAAAGAGGATGATCATCCCAAATAGCATCCTGAATATTCCATCCGGTAACGACCGGAATCCCCAAAAGCTGGATTGCCTTTAAAAATATTTCATGAGCCCCGGCAATCCGGATGCCATTCCCCACATAAAATACAGGGCGCTTTGCCCCTTTAATATGCTCCAGCACCTGATTCACCACAGCCGGATCCGGATTTTCCGGAAGTATCTGCCTCTTTTCGCCACAGCCTGCCTGATCCTGCAAAATTTCTGCCTTTTCCCCGGCAGAAGCATCACCCTTCTCTTCTTTGCCTTCCGGCATTTTCCAGCCAGTTCCTCCCCTTTCATAGTCTGCCGGATCAAAACCGGCCAATTGGCTGGTTTCCACATATGCTCCCTGAATATCCAGCGGAATATCCAGCCAGCATGGGCCTGGCCGCCCGGACTGGGACAGGTAAAGCGCCTTCTCCAGACAAAAGCGAATCCGTTTCGGATCAATCACCATCTCGCAATATTTGGTCATACAGGCTACTGCCTGGCAGATATCAAACTCCTGATCCCCCATAGAGCGGATTCCCACACCAGACCAGCGTGCCGTGGTATCATAACGCACCTGGCCAGATAGTATCAGCATAGGGATCGAGTCCAGCCATCCCCCTGCCACGCCTGTAATCGCATTAGTGCCTCCCGGGCCGGTGGTAACGCAAACTGCTGCAATCCGGTTGTGAATTCTGGCATAGCTGTCTGCTGCCATGGCACAGGCTTGTTCATGGTGCTGATAAATACAGGTAAGCCCTTCCTGATGGCCCAGCCCGTCATTCAAATGCATAGCCCCGCCTCCAGTAACAGTAAACACGTGCAAAATTCCGGCCTCCACCAATTTTTCCGCAATATAATTCGATACTTTAATACGCATCCTTTCGTTCCTCCTGTTATTTGCTGCCCATTCCTGCCTGAAGCTCTCTTTGTACAGTTTACCATACTTCCTATAAAAAGCATACAAAATATTTTCTTACGTTACGTTCTGCCTGCAGCGCCATAAATAACAGGGGTTTCCCCAGGGACTATCTTTCCCCTGATTTCTCCACTCCCTCCGTCCTCTTCCAGCCTTGGCGGCAGCTAGCAGTTCTGGAAACAACCTACACTAGAAATCCGGTTACAGGCAGGTTATAATCACAACCGTAATGCAACCATGGAATTTGGGCAGCCGCCCAACCACACAAAAAGGAGAGATTATATTATGAAAAAACCAATCGCAATGATGGCTGTATTATCCACCGCAGCAGTAATGGCTGCCGTAACCCCTTCCTTCCTGCCTTCTGCTGATGCAGCAAGAGTTCTGGCAGCAGCAGCCGGATGGGTAGACGAAAATGGAAGCTGGCGCTACCTTGACAGCGACGGTTATTATTTAACCGATACCTGGAAGAAAAAAGATAACGAAATGTACTATTTAGATGAAGAAGGCGAAATCGCTACCGATATGATTATAAATGATGAGTACTATGTAGATGAAACAGGCAAGCGGATGAGCAACCACTGGATCTCCGTTTACAATGAAGAGGATAATGATTCTCCGGATTCACCTGAATATTACTGGTACTATTTTGGAAGGGACAGCCGCATGGTAAGATCCAAATGGCACAAAATAGATTCCAACTGGTATTACTTTAATTCTGACGGCCAAATGCTCACAGGAATGCAGGAAATCGACGGCAGCATCTACTATCTTGGTGAAGAAAATGACGGTGTGCGCAAAACCGGGTGGGTTCATATGGAAGAAGACCACAGCGAGCCGGACAGCTCCGATGTGTGGTACTTCTTTGACAACAATGGACGCCGGGTGGAGAACCAGGTCGATCGGAAAATTGATCAGAATTACTATACCTTTGTAGATGGCCGTATGCAAACCGGATGGGTTAAGCTTCCGGCTTCAGCAGAAGCCTCTGCTGCTGATGCAAAGTTAGATGACGATATCTTTGGCAGCAATCAGGAAACTGCAGAGCCTAAGGAAGGATCCGTTATCGGCTATCAGTACTATGAAGAAAATGGAAAACGTGCTTCTGGCTGGTATGAAATTGAAGGCGCCCAAGGCATCAGTGAAGAAGGGGAAACTTACCGTTTCTACTTCCGCAGCGGCAAGCCGTTAGCTGCATCAAACGGCATTCAAACCTTTAATGTAGACAATAAAAAGTACGCTTTTAACGAAAAAGGTGAAATGCAGACCGGCCTTCAGGTTATTACTCTGGCAGACGGCCAGATTGCCAATGCTTATTTTGGCGATGATGGCGTGATGAGAACTGGTAAGCAAACGATCTATAATGAAGATTCCGGTGAAACAGAAACCTGGTATTTCCATACGGACAACGAGAGAAAGGGTCAGGGCTTCCATGGTATCCGTGATAATGTAATTTATCATTACGGCCTGCGTCAGTCCGCTCCCAGCGATTTACGGTATGCACCGGTAGAATTTGAAGGAAACACTTATCTGGTAAATACTTCTGGAGCCATCCAGAAAGCTTCCTCCTCTTCCAAATCTGACGTAAAGCCAGAACTGGGGGCCGGTTTTAAAGATGTAACTGACGAAAATGCCGATGTTTGGGTTGTTGATACAAACGGTATAATTCAGAAATAAGTACTTGACACAAATTATTCGATTTACAATCTCTATCTTTTAAATTCATCCGTTCAAACAGGGGGTTCCGGAAAAAAACTTTTCCGGAATCTCTATTTTTGTCACATTTTCCTGTACTTTGCGTTATAATAAATAAGAGTATAATAAAACTTTCATTGCCCATGAAGGGATTCGATCCAGGGCTTATCTGTGCCGGCAGCGCACTTTTCGCAACTATCAAAGCAGAGCAATGGTTCCTATGCATCCGCCAAACCTTCGGTCTGCAGTTTATCCGGTGCAAGAGCCTGAAAAGATAGAAAGGAAACGATGATTTCATGCGGGAGCTTTCAGTTTATTATTGTGTCAAATGTGGATACTACGCTTATTACCAATTGTCTAAAAATGCCGTCTGCCCGAAATGTGACGAAAAAATGAAGCTGCTTAATATCCCTTATCAGAAATTTATGGATTTCAACTGTGAAGAAAGGGATGAACTGCTGTCAAGGGAAATCCTGCGGAATTGTCCGTCCGTAGTTTCTCGTATTACAGCCGCTCATAAGGCTGCCAACCAAAGAGAAACCATTGCTCTTCTAAGCGCTAAAATTAACGAGCTGGAGGAAGAAAACAAAAAGTTAAACGAAACCGTGACATGGATGCATCAAACCATATGGGAAATGATACGAAATGAAAAGTCGAAACATTAAAAGGCGTTTTTCGTCAGAACCTTCGGAAGCTTCTGTTCCGAATTAGGCTCTGTAAAAACGCCTTCCCCTTCTTTATCCCCTTCTGGAGTCTATTCTGCATTTAAAGATCCCTTTTACTACTTCGATGAATGCTCGGAATATGTTACATAGCGTTTAATCATCCTGGCTAATGTAAGATTCATTTGAGCAATCGTTTTATGCATCGTTTCATTGTCCTTTTTTAATTGCTTATTTTCTTCCAGCAATATCTGTAGTTTATGTTCCACGCTCATTATCCCTCCTTCCTCTCCATGCAGAAACTATAAAGCTTTTCTTCCAGTTTGAAAAGCAGATTCTGCCGCATGCTTCGACAGTTTAAACGAATCTTTTTTTCTGTTTTTCTGACCTTTTTTGCAGGCGGCACAAAATATGCTGTCCTTTTAAATTCCAACACTATTTCTGGTAAAACCCGGTCACTGTCCCTAATCGAATCTTGTCGGATTCTGTTGAGCAATTTTTAACGCTGCTCTTCGATCACTTCCACCCTCAGCTTCCCGCCTTCATCCGTAAGATACCATGTTTCCCGCTTGCCGTCAGGAGATAAATACGCAACACTGGTAATCCTGTAATCGCCATCTACAGACAATTCCGAAATCATTCCGTTTGGATCCCAGCGGCTGGGACACATCCCGTAAAGAGGATGACTTTTATCGCCCAGCTTTTTCCAGAAAATACTCATATAAACTTCATTTTCTGCTACCTCATCCGGCTTTATATCTTGTTCCATCATCATAGCCGCCACTGCTATCCTAAGCTGCCTGGCGTCAATAGAATTTTGCTGTTCTTTCGCTTTCTTAATGTATCCCAGGTAAGAGGGTACTGCAATCCCTGCAAGCAGTGCCATAATTGCCATTACAACGATTAATTCAACCAAAGTAAAACCGTCATTTTTCTTCCCATCCCAGATACATCGCCTCCTCATTTTCTTCTTCCTTTCCCCAGAACCTTACGTATTCAGCTACTTGCCATCTTGTTATCCATCTGCATCTCATCATTACAAATTTCATCATACTATAGGGAAAGTTTTTCTACAATATCTATAGATCAGGAATAGCATAAACCTTCATATCCATATTCGGATAACACTGTTTTTGCAGACAAATTTTCCGGCTGCACTGTGTCTTAAATCTTCCTAATAACACAAAAAGCCCCCGGCTTCTCTTGAAAAGCAACTCTTTGCTTCCTCAATCAGCCGAAGGGCCTTCATCCTTAACGAACACGCCTATTCACGAAAAAGAATCCTGATTTGCAGACTTCTCTGTCTGAGGCAGGGAGCTTTAACGACATAATTCCTCACTGTTTCAGTTCTCATGTTCCCACTGTTTCAGACAGCCAAAGCGCATTCTGCCGCTGCCCTTACCCCCTAAAGTGTCACTATATTCATTCCGGCACACCATAAACAAGGAGGCATAAGCTTCCAAGCAACTGCATCAAATGATCACACAACCCAGAATCGGCTTGTCCAGTGCATCAATGGATTCTTTTTCCTTCTGGATCAGCCGGCACTTGGATACCTCTCTCTTCTCTACTAAAATTACTGCTTCACATTCTGCCAGGCAGCGCAGAGTATCCGCATTCTGATTCATATCCGGGCAGACCATCAACTGAATCTCAGGAAGCTGCGGGGCAAGCTTATCTGCAAGCTCCTTTAACAAATTCTCTGAGATCGTTCCTGTAAACAGGAGCTTTTTAGTTTCCCCGGCATAGTTCTTAACATTGATTATAATCCGATCCAGTACATCCTCTTCCAGAGGACGCACAGACTTTCCTTCCAGCCGCTCCAGCCAATGGTCTATCCCGCACAATACGCCTTTTTTTACAGGCAAGGCAAACACACCTAATATCTTTATGTTAAACCGATCCTTTAACTCATCATCTGTATGCAGCTTTCCGCTTAATACATAAATCATACAGAAATAAAATGCCACCAGGAATACGCCGCCTATGCCGCCGATAACAGCATACTTAATTCCCTGCATCGCTACTTTACGCTTGGAAATTTCCTCCGGAATTTCCGGTTCTTCCAACTCTTTTAATGCTTTTTCCCGTTCAAGCAAATCCTTCTCAAAACTAAAAACCCGATCAGTATTCTGCTTCTGCCTGTCAGCCAGTCCAGTATCCATAATGAAACTCAGGCTTCGATTCACTACGCTTGCTGTATAGTTTCCTGCAATAGAAGAAAATTCTCCTTTGCGCTGTTCCAACTGAGCCAGAATCTCATCTAATATTAAATCTGCCGTTTCTTCATTCGAATAAACAACATCAATGGTGATTGTATTGCTGCTGTAATCACTTCCGACTCCAACCAATTCCTTCAAATACATGGCATCTGTGCCAGTCTTCTTTTCCAGCTTGCTCCAGTCAAGACGCTGAACCAAATTAGAAGCATACAGCTTTACCAGACTGTCAGTAGGATCCATATTCAGCCCTTCCGGATACTCCAGCCATTCGGCAGCATCCAGCTTAATTAAAATGTCTGCTGCCGCCCTTGGCTTCCTGTAAGGGTCAATCTGCATTAAAACAGATGCATCATTGTAATCCTGCTGGTTCTGCAGAGATTGCTTTGCCTTTTCAATATCCCACTGGCTGGAAGCAAGATTGCGTTCATAGGCAGTTACATCCATTTCATACTGCTCCCGCACTTCTTTAACTGTTTCCTCATCCTGCTGGGCACGCAGGCCGCTTACTACTTTATATCCGCCCAAAAGCAGCCCCATAATAACTGCTGCCAGCACAATCGGGCGCCACCGGTACAGTATGGTAAAAAGCAGTTCCTTTAAGTCGATTTCCTGTTCATACGTATTTTCGTAATTCATACATCCGTCTCCATTTCTTTTTGATGTCCTCTCAGAATCAGCCACAAAAAAACTCCAAGAGTACATTTTGTTATCGGGAACCTTTTCCAGTCAATACAACAAACACCGTTAAAATCAAAATCTCAATATCCTTTAAAATTGTCCAGTTGTCGATATACTGCATATCCAGCTTCACAACTTCATCAAAATCCTTAATATCACTCCGCCCGCTAATCTGCCACATTCCGGTCAGGCCTGGCGTCATGCTGAGTCTGCACTTATGCTTTGCCTCATACTGTTCAAACTCATCAACAGTAGGAGGCCTGGTTCCCACCAGGCTCATATCACCTTTTAATACATTCCAAAACTGAGGCAGTTCATCAATACTGGTTTTCCGTATAAACTTCCCTACCTTTGTAATCCGCGGGTCATCTTCCATCTTAAACATGAGTCCCTGAACTTCATTTTTCGCCATCAGTTCCTTCTTCCGCTCCTCTGCATCCTGATACATGGAACGGAATTTATAAAATGTAAACCGCCTGCCATTCTTCCCAATCCTGGTTTGACCAAAAAATACCGGGCCTGGCGATTCCATCTTAATGGCCGGAGCAATAAAAATAGTTGCAATTCCAAGCAAAATCATCCCAACCAGGCTGCCGACTACATCAAGCATACGCTTTGCCAAAATCTGCTTCGTGGAAAACAGGTTCCGCGCAAAGGTAACTACTGCATACTTTCCCACACGGTTTAAGGTCTTCTTACCATGGACTTCAATATCAAAAATGTCAATATTCATGTCCACAATGATTCCCATCTGTTCCAGCTCTTTAATCCAGGTTTCCACAGTCTTATGATGCAGCCGCTCCGAATCCATAATAAATACTTCGTCAATATCATGATGGATTACATATTCCATAAAGTTCCTCGTATTTGCAACTACTGGAATCTCTTCCACTTTCTGCCCTACTGCGTCCACATCCATCAATGCAATGCCAACTAGATTCCGGTTCCACTCATTAAAGCGTACAATGTTCCAGATAATATCCTGAATCTTTTCCCGAGTAGCCACAATTAAAAGCCGGCTGCTGTATTTGCTTTTCCGGAATACCTTCATCATATACTGCTTCAGCAGTAAATGGCCTGCATATGTAAGAACTGTATTTAATATAATAAAATAGCCAAATACCAGTCTGGACAGAAGCGTTGCCTGGTGCATCAGATACAGCAGGACAACCAGAGCAACGGATACGGTTATTTGCAGCTTAATTACCTGAACTAAATTTTTCAGATATCCCTGACGAAAAAAATGATGGCTGAACTCAAATATCATATTAGCCATCACCAAAATTACTAACATTAGGGGAAGCAGCCATATCTGATCGCCCGGATGGGAAATGCCCATAAAAATACGATACCGCAACTGAAATGCCAATACCAGGCTAATTACCAGACAGGCGGCATCTACCAGCGTAATCATTCCTTTTTCAATGGTTTTTCTCTTTTGATACATATCTCCCTCTCAATAATACAGTCTTGGTTCATTATAACATATCTGTATTTTTTTTCATTAAGATTTTTTTAATTTTTTCGAAATCATTCCCCTAAACAATTCTTCATTTTATGTTATAACGAATAAAATGTCTTTTCTTACAACTATGTTACAAGATTTTGTCCCAAGAATCAATTGTAAAGAGCAGGGAATTTTTTTACAGGAATTGGATAGGCCGGCGTGTAAACCGTCATTGATTTCAGTACATTTTTATAGCGACTGTCTGTCCTATATGAGATAATAAAAAAGTATCAGTCTGTTAAGCAAACTGCAAAGGAGGACGCTTATATGAAATGTGAACTGCAACAGTTAAACAGCTATGCAGCAGAATTTACTGCTTTGCTGAAAGTCGAGAGAAACTTATCTGCAAATACCTTAAAAGCATATTCCAGTGATATAAATTGTTTTTTTGCCTGGATTCATCTGCGAAACATTCAAGTGCTGGATGATAAAGCTATATTTGCATATTTTAATTATCTCCAGGATGAATTAGAACTGCATCCGCGATCAATTCGCCGCAAATATGTAACACTGAAGCAGTTTTTTTCATTTTTGGCAGATAATTATGGAATCCATGAAAAATTTTTTCGATTCGGATCCAGAAAGTTTCAAATCCCCAAAAATCTGCCGAAAACTTTATCAAACGAAGAAATTTCCCGGCTGATTTCATCCGCATCAAAAGAACTTAAGGAATGTCATACCGAGTACCATAAAGCCTTGGTAATCCGAAATATATGCATTATAGAATGCCTATATTGTTTAGGACTTCGGATCGGGGAAGCTTCGGGTCTGAATGTTGCTGATTATAATAAAGATGACAACTCGGTCTTAATACGAGGGAAAGGAAATAAAGAACGGATCCTGTTTATTTCTTCCCCTGTGGTCTGCCAAAAATTAAATGAATGGCTGCGGATCCGCGATCAATGGAATCCATCAGAACCTGCCATGTTTATAACAAAAAAAGGAAATCGGATGAGTATCTATACCATTGAAAATGTATTTTCCAAATATCAAAAACTAGCTAAAATCAATGCCACCGCCACTGCCCATTCACTGCGCCACAGTTTTGCCACACAGCTTCTGAATAATGGGGCCGGGATCCGGGATGTACAGGAACTGCTTGGACACAGCAGCATTGTAACAACTCAAATTTACACAGAAGTATCTTTAAACCGCAAACGTGAAGTGCTGCTGAAATTTAATGGCAGGAATTTTTTAACAGTCGAATAGCCTCTATTTTTCAGACCATTTTTCTGACGCTCCATTTCGAAACACTTTACTTTATGTTTGGTATCTATAAGAGCAAAGAGTCCGGCAAGCCGGACTCTCGCGCCATGTTAAGGCTGGGTATCGTGTGATGCCTGCTGCCTATACGGCAAAATTCCGCGAACTATTTTTCTGAGAGCGCTGCTCTGCAAGCGAAGTCGCAACGGTTTGCTGCGTCGAAGCTTGGTGTGTAGGGCTGCCGGTAAAATATTCCGCCGAGTTTTGCCAATTAAAATGCGGTCAGGATACTGGCAACTACATAGGCTTTAAATTCTTATTAAGTCTATCTGCCATCCAGGCGATCCGTTTTTCCCGTCCGGCATCTGTCTTTGCATCAAAATAGGCTCTTGTATAAGTTTTCTTCACCGACATAGACATTGCCTGAAAATTTGTAAAAGCAGGCTCATATCCCTCTCTTAACCTTACGTCAAAGCCATCCAGCCTCCAGCCTTTTAGAACCTTCCCTAAATCAAGATTAAGCCTTTGTTCTTTGAAAATTCCGTTTCTCTTCAACGTATCACACATCTTAATTCTATCACACAGCCTATTACTACGCAAAAGCGGCTTTCAGCAAACCTCCGATCTATACGAATACGCGAATAAACCCCATGCTGCCTTGATTATATCAGCCATTGCCGGCAGCTTCTGCCAGCTCTTCCTCTGGCAGCATTGAGGTGCAGTGGGCACACCGGATTGCCTCCAAAGGAATGTCACTTTTGCAAAATGGGCAAATCTTCGTGGCAGGCGCCTTAGGTAACTCCTCTTCTTTCTTTTTTCCTATGCCAGCCGCTTTATTAACCACTTTCATCAGGCAGAACAATATAAACGCCATAATAATAAAATTGACAACGGATGAGATAAATGCTGAAGCAAAGCCAGCTACATCCTGCAGCGTGTAGGCAGCGTGGCCAGTGCAAAGATTTAAGATTGGATTGATGAAATTATCAGTCAATGCAGTAACAATTCCTGAAAATGCACCTCCAATAATAACACCGACAGCCATGTCCATCACATTCCCGCGAAGGGCAAAGGCTTTAAATTCTTCTATGAATTTTTTCATAAGTACCTCCCAAACTCTTCTTTACTTTAATTACGCTTCCCAGTCTAGCATAAGTGTTTTGGATTTTCAATCTATTATTACTTATGGTTTAACAGGAAACTCTTCTGACCAATTAATGAGTAATTGGTTATTTTTTTGATTATTCGAGAAATTGTGTGCGTTTGTGTGAATTTTAAAGAGAATTAAATATGATGAATAATAACAATTATTTGTAGTTAATTGCGAAAATAAGAGAAAGAAAATTATATTTAAAGACCGTATGATATTATACCCTGTTTATTGATTTTGCGAGTAAAATTTAATAGATTTAATAGGCTGTTTAGAAAGGTAATAAAATAAAGTTCTATTTAATGTTAAGGGGAAAATATGAAAAAAATACTAATGGTATGTGAAGCATTTGGTGGAGGGGTTTTTACATATGTTTCTCAACTATGTAATGATATGATTGATACATTTGATATTTATCTTGCATATTCGGTTAGACCTCAGACCCCCCAAAATTATAAAGATTTTCTTGATCCAAGGATTCATTTAGTAGAAGTTAAACATTTTGGGAAAAAAAGTCTTACAAATATATATAATGATTTTAAAATTATTAAAGAATTGCGTGAAATCAAGCGCACTGTTAATCCTGATATTATTCATCTTCATTCTTCTATCGCTGGTGGGATTGGACGATTAGCATTTAGTGGAAAACGAAATACAATTATTTATACCCCGCACGGCTATGCTCATATCTTAATGGGAGGCGGGAAAAAAAGTAGTCTGTATAAAATAATGGAAAAAGTACTTGGCAAAAAAAAAGCCATAACTTTAACCTGTTGTGAAAGTGAAAATGATGTTGCAAAAACAATGTGTAAAACAACTGCTTATATTGAAACGGGAGTAAATTTATACGAACTTTCAAATTCATTAAAGGGTATTACTACAATAAAAAACGAAAAATTTACAGTATTCACATTGGGACGTATATGTCTGCAAAAACAGCCATCCCTGTTTAATAAAATTGCAGAATTAGTTCCAGAAGCTAATTTTATATGGATTGGAAATGGGGAACTTGAATGTGAACTTACTGCTCCAAATATAAAAATAACTGGTTGGAAGCCTAGAAATGAAGCTCTTGCTATAGCTAAAGGAGCAGATGCATTTATTTTATGTTCTTTTGGGGAAGCAATTGCTATGAGCTTAATCGAAAATATGTATATGAAAAAGCTGGTATTAGTTAGTAACACAATGGGAAATAAAAGTGTAATCCATAATGGTATTAATGGTTATGTCTGTAACAAAGCGGAAGATTATGCAAAGCAAATCAAAAATGCCATGGTTCATTTCCCTAATGAATTACCAGTGAGGGCATACAATGATGTTATAGAAACTTATAATACTAATATCATGAAACAAAAGTATATAAAGTTTTATAGTAGCTTGTGAATTAATAATATTGATTTATTTAAAATGTTTTATTTATATAAAAGTTATATCTAAAAATAAAACGTACTAGGTATTACACATGAATATTCAAAAACAAATAAACCGCATTTGTATTGCATTCGATGCTTTTATGAGAAGTAAAAATAAAAATTATCCTAATGGAAAAATCGCCTCAAAAACGATCCTTATTGTTTTTCAGCAAATATTCGGCGATGCAATTGTAATCGAAAACTCTTTGGTTGAATACACTAAGCTTTTCCCTAAAGCTCAAGGATATAAAATTATTTTTTTAGCAAATCCTTCTGTAATAGATTTCATGAAAGCAACAATTTTTATTCCTCCCGATATATTAATGGAAGCAGTAGACTTTAAAAAATTTTTGGACGATTTTATATATTATAAACAAATAGTCAAGAAATATTTAAATGTTTCAAATATATTAATTGTTCCCGGAACTAGCTTATCCGCTGAAATTTTTTCATCTGCTAATAATGCCAGAAGAAAAATCGGGCTTATCCGCAGTATTGATGTAAATAAGCCTTTCGTTATGGCTATCTTTTCACGAATTGCATACACAGAAATCGTTCGGCCCCAAAAAGAAGATATGATGCTTCAAAGACATCGACTACTTATTCATTATTTAGGAAATAAAAAATATAAGGCAAAATTACCAAAACTTCTTGTTAAAGAATCTGTTATTCCAGAATCCCATTATTGTGTATTGTGCCCCGGAGCATCAAAAATGGAAAAATGCTGGCCTACAGGACGATATGCAGCAATTATTGATTTTATAGTAGATAAATATGACATGGATGTTCACCTATGTGGAGGCAGTGATGAACTTAAATTCGAGAAAATAATTTTTTCATTAGTAACACATCCAAAAAGAGTTATAAGTCATATTGGAAAAACCACATTTTCTGAGTGGTCTGCTATTGTACAGCATGCCGATTTGGTTTTAGGTAATGATAGTGCAACCATGCATTTAGCTGTTGCAAGTAGAAGAAATGCTATTTGCATTGCAGGTGTATATGATAAATATCAATTTTTTCCATACAAAGTAGATACTTTAGAAAAAAATGATAAATTGCCAATCACAATTATAAAAGAAATGCCTTGTCAATGGTGCAGAACTATTGGATATTATGCCGGATTTGGTAATACAGAATGTAAAAATAGAATTCACGCAAATAAATGCGCTGCATGTATTGATGCTATTACAGTAAACGATGTAAAAGAAAAAATTCGGCAGCTAATGAATATAGGATAAGCGAAACCAAATTAAAAAATAAGGGAAAGGCAAAAACCAACAGATGAGATTTTTTAATAATATCGAAACAAAGAATATCTTAGTTATAGGCGATGTTATGTTAGATACCTATTTTAATGGTGATGTAAAAAGAATCTCCCCCGAAGCACCTGTTCCAGTTTTTCGAAAAAAGTATGAACATAGTGTGCTTGGAGGTGCAGCAAATGTTGCAGCTAATCTTATTGCTGCCGTTCAAAAGGTTTCTATGATGGCTATCGTTGGCAAGGATCATGCCGGAGAACAATTGATAGAACAGCTTCGTATGAAAGGAATTAATACTCAATTAGTTGTTACCTTAGAACGCAATACAACGGTTAAAACAAGATTTTTGGCTGATAACAATCAGCAGGTACTCCGACTGGATATAGAGGATATCGATGAAATAAATAATGATGAATGTAAAGTTTTGATTGAAAATTTAACGCAGAAAATAGAACAATTTGATTTAATATTAATATCTGATTATCTTAAAGGTTTGCTCAGTTATCAGTTTACGCAAAGTGTGATAAATATTGCTAATAAAAACAATATACCTGTTATTATTGATGTTAAGGATCAAAAGGTTGATAAATATAAAAATGCCTATCTAATTAAACCTAATTTAAAGGAATTACACGATTTAACGAGAATGCCAGTATTAAATGATACTGAAATTATCAAAGCGTCAGAACATTTAAAAAAAATCTGTAATTGTAATTATGTTCTCACTACATGTGGGGCAAGGGGTATGGTTTTAGTAGGGAATGGGGAACCTTATTTTATTAATTCTGTTGGGCAAGAGGTATACGATGTTACAGGAGCAGGAGATACTACGATTGCCTATCTTGCTGCATGTATAGCAAATGGTTTATCAATAAAAGAATCTGTTAATATAGCAAATTATGCAGCAGGTATCCAGGTATCTAAAGTTGGTACATCTTCTGTATACTGGCAGGAAGTACAACAATGTCTTTGGAGGCAAACCAAAAGTTATATTCACAAAGTTTTGAGCAAAGACATGATAGAAAATTTCAGAGAACAGCAAAAAAACAAAAAGATTGTATTTACAAATGGATGCTTTGATATTTTACACATTGGACATGTTAAATATTTGAAAGAAGCATCACAACTGGGAGATATTCTTATAATTGGTTTAAACAGTGATGATTCTGTAAAACGGTTAAAGGGACCTGAAAGACCCATTAATTATGAAATTGATCGAGCCGAACTTTTAGCTGCTCTGGACTTTGTTGATTATATAGTAATCTTTGAAGAAGATACGCCGTATGAGTTAATAAAGCGGATACAGCCAGATATACTCGTAAAAGGTGGAGATTATTGTTACGATAATGTAGTTGGTACAGATATTGTTGAAAAAAGGGGTGGAAAACTTGTACTTATACCGTTTGTAGAAGGACAATCTACAACCAATATTATTAAAAAACTTGGTTAATAAACTAAACCTTATAGAAGGAATATTTATAGGAGGATTATAGGATGATTGTTGTCACAGGCGGAGCTGGATTTATTGGAAGCTGTGTAATAAGAGCGTTAAATGATGTAGGAATCGAAGATATAATTATTGTAGACAACATTAATACTACTGATAAATGGTTTAATTTGCGCAACAAAAAGTATATTGATTATATTCATAAATCACAATTTTTAGAAAAACTCTCAAGCTATGAAAATATAACTGCAATCATCCATATGGGTGCACAATCTTCTACAACTGAAAAAGATTTTGACTATCTTTGGAAAAACAACTTTGAATATACAAAAATGTTGTGGAATTACTGCTCATGTAAGCAAATTAGTTTTATCTATGCCAGCTCTGCTGCTACTTATGGCGATGGAAAAAATGGCTTTGATGATGAAAGTGATATTGAACAATTTATTCCGCTTAATGGATATGGTTACTCGAAACAAATCTTTGATTTATGGGTTAAGGATCAGGCGAAGTCCTTTCCGAAACAATATGTAGGGTTAAAATTTTTTAATGTTTATGGTCCAAATGAGTATTTTAAAGGAAATATGGCCAGTATGGTATTTCATGGGTATCGGCAAATTTGTGAATCTGGAAGCATTAAACTTTTTAAGTCCTGTAATCCTGATTATGCAAATGGAGAACAGCTTAGAGATTTTATTTATGTAAAGGATATTTGTTCTGTAATTTATTGGTTATTACAAAATCCACAAGTTAATGGTGTTTTTAATGTTGGAACTGGAAAACCTCATAGTTTTAAGGAATTAGCAGAACAAACTTTCTATGCAATGGATTTGGAACCTAATATTATATATATTGATATGCCAGAACAGTTGAAAAAAAAGTATCAATATTATACAAAAGCAGAGATGAAAAAATTACATAAAGCTGGCTATAATAAACCTTTTACCACCTTGGAGGACGGGGTAAGAGATTATGTAATTAATTATTTAGTAAATGATTTTAGAATTCATTAAAACTAAAAAGCAAGAAGGTATTGTTATAAAACAGTAAATACTAATTACAGGGGAATTGCCCCCTCATTTTATAATATATCCAAAAGCCGTTTTAATTAAAATGTGGGGGATATGCAGATGGATGTTTTTTTTGTCTTTTTGTTACTGTTTACAGAGATAATATTGTTTGGAATTGCATATATACAATTTAATGGAGATTTTATTTCGCCTTCCATTGTAACACTTGCGCTGTTTATTTTGTCTACAGCATGCTTTGCATACAATACAAATGATTGGGAGGTTGTCTTTACACTTAAGGCATATTTATTATTTATTCTAAGCTTTATTTTAATGATAATGACTGAAAGCTGGGTGTCTAAGAATAAAGTAGTGATCCGAAAACGATGGAGCTATAGCATTGATATCTCTAAAAAAGAAAATACAAAAAAATTTATACTTTATATACCAGCACCATTTGATACATTGTTATTGGCATTTTTTTCTGGATGTGTTGTTTATTATGTATATAGAGTATATCAATCAGGTATGCGCCTTGGTGCAACAAGTTTTTTATCTTCTATAGGATATAATAAAGAAAAAGGTGATTATGATAGCTTATCCCGACTTCTATACAATTTAACTAGAGTAGCCAGTTATGTGTATATAATTATATTTTGTAATAACGTTTTAGGTTTCAAAGAAAATATTCGAAAAAATTGGAAAAGTTTATTGATTATTATACAAACAATATTAATAACATTTTTTTCAGGCCAGAGGAGCTCTTCAATTTGTTACATCTTTGGCATCATTGTTGCTTGTGGAATTGCTTTATATGAGGCACAAAAAGGTGGACAAAGTATTAATGTTAAAAAATTTTTAAAAAATTTAGTAATTGTTGCAATTATAGTAGTTATTATATTTTACTTAAGCTCAAATATTGTAAAAGGTACAAGTATCAAAAGACGATTTATTGATTATATGACTTACTATTTTGGAAGTACAACGGCATTAATGGGAAAAATTGTAGAGGATCCTTCATTATGTCATACACCATTTGCAGGGTATTTTGGAGAAAAAACTTTTAATGGATTTTGGTCCTTTTTAAACGCAAGAGGAATTTTAAAAACCCCACCAACTGAACGAGTATGGATTAAAATGGGAGGCTCTATTGCAACACAGGCAGGAAATGAATATACGTTTTTTTGTGCACCGTATATTGATTTTGGATTTATTGGTACACTTGTTTTTATAGTCGTATTTTATGCATCATATTCCTATTTATATTATTGGAAAATCAGAAGGAAATTACCTAGTGTTAAAAAATGTACAACCTGCGCAATATATATTTTTCTATATGCGATGGTTGCCATGAGTTTTTATCAGGATACTATCAGATCATATTCTCGTCCTATCAATATAGTATATATTATTTATATTATAATTTTTTGCAAATTGTTTGTACGTCTTAAAAAATAGGAGTTGTAATGTGACGAATATAATAAGAAAAGTAAAGAGTAACTATATTAATATGTCACAGCCTGCCAAAGCATCTCTTTGGTTTATTGCCTGCTATGTAATTCAACGAGGATTACAGTTTATAGGAATGCCAATTTATACACGTATAATGTCGTCTGACGAGTATGGTGTATATTCGGTATTTTTATCTTGGTTTAACCTAATATGCATTTTTTCATCACTAAGCATTTATAATGGAACATTTAATAAGGCAATGATTAAATATGAGAGTCAACGTGACGAATATATTTCCTCGATTCAATCTTTAACTATTTTGTCTGGACTTGCATCATGTATAGTAATCATTCTATTTCATGACAATATTTATCGCTGGACAGGATATTCATTAAAATTTCAATGTTTATTGTGTATATATTTATTATTTTTTCCTTCTATGCAATACTGGTCACAAAAACAGCGTTTTTTGTTTGAATATAGAAAGTTGGTAGTTATTACTTTATCCACTTCCAGTTTGAGCATATTCTTGGGAATTCTATTTGTATTGCTATCAGAAGAAAAAAGTTTTTCATTAGTTGCCGTTACTGTTGGGACTTATACTATCATTAGTATTATACTGCTCATTTCTATGTTCCTTAAGGGGAAATGTATTTATAAAAGAGAATATTGGCATTGGTCAGTAAGCACTGCCATTCCGTTGATTCCGCACTACTTATCTGAAATATTGCTAGGACATGCAGATCGGTTAATGATAAATCAAATATGCGGTGCTTCCGAAGCAGGTATCTATAATATTGTATATCAAATATCTATGGTAATGACCATACTAAGAATGGGAATTAATGGTTCTTTTACACCGTGGCTTTATTATTCATTAAAGGGAAAAAATTTTAATTCTATAAGGCGAGTAACAAAATTAATTACATTGCTGATGTGGATTCTGACATGTTTGATTATGCTAATGGGACCTGAAATATTAAAAATAGTTGCACCTAAATCATACTATGAGGCAGTTATTGATATCCCTGCAATAATGATAGGATGCTTTTTTATTTTTATCTATGTTCTGTTTTTGAATATTGAAATATATTATGAGCAAAACCATTATGTAGCGTTGGCTTCTGGTATAGCCGCAATATTAAATGTCATTTTAAACTACATTTGGATCAATAGATCAGGATATCTTGCAGCTGGATATACTACTATGATTTCTTATTTAGTAATGGCAGCTTTACATTTTATATTTTTTGAAAAAATAGTATATGAGCATAATGAACTAAAAAATATATTTGATTTTAAGTTTATATTTTTTAAATCAGTGGAACTGATTCTAATTGGAATTGTGTTGGTTAAACTATATGAGTTTACCTTAATTCGGTGGATTATTATAATATTCATCATTTCTATAATATTTTATAAGAAAACTTATATGTTAAATATATTAAATGAGTTAAAAAGGTGTGATTAATATCAGTTTGGGGGATTCTATATGTCATTAAGAACTGGCGATTTATTAATGAAACTTTTCAAGAAAAGCAGAAAATGGAAAAATTTAAATAGCACAGAACTTTCCCAGTTAAAGGAAGAACTGTTAACAATTGCAGATGATTTTGTTAAAGTTTGTGAGAAATACAATTTAAACTATTTTATGGCATATGGCACTGCACTAGGGGCGGTAAGGCATAAAGGTTTTATACCATGGGATGATGACATGGATTTTTGCATGCCACGAAAAGATTATAATAAATTTTTAAAAATAGCAGATAAAGAGTTAGGTTCTCGTTATTTTATCCGGTGTGTTTCCAAAGGAAATAGAATTGCTGTTCCGACATGTCATATAAGAAAAAAGGATACATTTTATGTTAATTATGGGGATTTAATATTGCTTTCTAATGAGCCAAAAGAAACTCGTGGAATCTATATTGACATTTTTCCACTTGAAAATTCATCAGATATAAAAGTAGTGAGAGATTTAAATGGTATGGTTTGCCTTGGAATACAATTTGCTATGTCATGTATAACAGTAAAACATGCAATTAAATACATAAAAGCAGTTGGTGTTTCCATGGAAAAAGATGAGAAAAAATCATTATGTTTTAAAAGAATATTAGGCCAAATATTTGGAATGATACCTATTTATAATTGGTGCAAGTTTTATGATAAATTTGCTGCAAAGAAAAATGACAATTCCAAATACGTTACTTCATATACTGGATACAAAAATTTAAAAAAATCAACTTATGAACGGAAAAAAGTTGTGGAAACTTGTAAAGGAGAATTTGAAGGTCGTATCTGGAATTTGCCAAAAGATTATGATTACTATTTATCATTGTTATACAATGATTATATGAAAATACCAGATCCTAAGTATCAAAAAGTCCATCCTATATTTGAACTACAATTTTCTGATAAGAAGATATAAGTTAAGTCATATTAAATTTCGCTCAATGAAAGGAACAAAAAAGCAATTATGAAAGCCCTAATTTTAAATTCAGGAATGGGAACCCGTATGGGATGTTTAACTTCCGAACACCCCAAATGTATGACTGAAATTTCCAATAAAGAAACGATTTTATCCAGACAATTAACCCAGCTTGCAGCCATTGGAATAGAAGAAGTGATTATTACTACTGGGCGATTTGACAGCATATTAGTGAATTACTGCCAGGGATTGGATTTGCCGCTGCATCTTACGTTCGTTAAGAACCCAGATTATCAGGATACCAACTATATCTATTCTATTTATTGTGCCAAAGATTACTTAGACGATGATATCCTTCTGATTCACGGAGATCTTGTATTTGAACATGCTGTGCTGGACGCGGTTCTTGCATCAGAAACAAGCTGTGTCGCAGTAAGCTCCACACAGCCTCTTCCTGAAAAAGATTTTAAAGCTGTAATCCGAAATGGACAAGTTGTTGGCATCGGAACCGAGTTTTTTAATGAAGCAATGGCTGCACAGCCCCTTTATAAGTTAAAAAAATCGGATTGGAATGTATGGCTTAATAATATTGTGAAATTTTGTCAGGCAGATAACCGAAGCTGTTATGCAGAACAGGCATTTAACGAGGTTTCCAATTGCTGCAAACTGGAACCGCTGGATATTAAAAACCAGCTTTGCAGTGAAATTGATAATTCAGAGGATTTAGCTGTTGTATCTGGCAAATTAAAAGAAATTGAAAACCGTACCGTTTATATGTGCTTTTCTTCTGATATTTTACATAGCGGCCATATTGCAATTATCCGAAAAGCAGAGCGTCTTGGCAGGCTGATTATAGGCGTCCTTTCAGATGAGGCAGTGATCAGCTATAAACGTTTCCCGCTGCTGCCCTATGCAGAGAGGAAACGTATGTTTGAAAATATAGCAGGCGTTTACAAGGTAGTGGAACAGAAAACATTAAGCTATCAGGAAAACTTAAAAAAATACCGTCCTACCTTTGTTGTTCATGGCGATGACTGGGTAACCGGATTCCAGAAACCAATCCGTGATCAGGTGGTATCGGTATTAGCTTCTTACGGCGGTCAGCTTGTTGAGTTTCCTTACTCAAATGATGAAACATATAGAAGTTTGGAGGCACGGGTCCGGTCAGAGCTTGCTACCCCGGACATCCGGCGCGCAAGGCTTAGAAAAGCCCTTACCATGAAGGGGACGATCTGTGCAATGGAAACACATAGCGGCTTAACCGGGCTGATTGTAGAGCATACCATTGTAGAAGAGGAAGGCGGAGCACGCCAGTTTGATGCCATGTGGGTCAGCTCCCTTTGTGACTCTACAGCAAAGGGGAAACCAGACATTGAGCTGGTAGATATGACTTCCCGTTTCCGCACCATCGATGATATCTGTGAAGTTACCACGAAGCCGATTATTTTTGATGGAGATACCGGCGGGCTGACGGAGCATTTTGTATATACCGTTCGTTCTCTGGAACGCATGGGAGTATCCATGGTGATCATTGAAGACAAAACGGGACTGAAAAAGAATTCGTTATTCGGAAATGAAGTGGTGCAGATACAAGCTGAGGTTTCCGAATTCGCCGCGAAAATCGCTGCCGGAAAAAAGGCACAGCGTACAAAGGATTTTATGATCTGCGCTCGTATTGAAAGTCTTATTTTAGAGCAGGGAATGGAAGACGCACTAAAACGGGCATTTGCTTATACAAAGGCTGGTGCAGATGCCATTATGATCCACAGCCGAAAAACAGATCCGGCAGAAATATTTGAATTTGTAGAACAGTTTCGGAAACAGGATAAAACAACACCATTAGTAGTGGTGCCGACTTCCTTTAATGGGGTTACAGAAGAAGAATTCAAAGAACGAGGTGTAAACATTATTATCTATGCCAACCAGCTAACACGAACCGGATTTCCGGCAATGCAGAATGCGGCAAAGATGATCCTGAAAAACCATCGGGCAAAGGAATGCGACGACATTTGCATGCCGTTTAAAGAGATTATCCGTTTAATTCCGGAAGAGATATAACCTGGAATAAACAGCAGCGGTTTCATTATTCATCATGCAAAAGCAGTTCCAAAATATAGTAAGAAATGAATCGTACCGTGCAGGGAGGAATCAAAATGGAGCAAACCATATTAACTGCCAGTAAAAATTATCCGGAACTAGACCGATATTTGCAGCAGCACCACTTTAAAACCGTGCTTGTGGTGTGTGACAGCTCTCTGCCTCTTTTAGAAATCAATCAATATTTTGATGAGGCAGGCCCCCGCCTTTCCATTCAATTCATTAAATTCCATCATATTAGCCCTAACCCTCAGTATGAATCTGTAGTGGAAGGAGTTGCCGTTTTTCATCAAAACCATTGTGATTCCATTATAGCCGTTGGCGGCGGAAGTGCAATGGACGTGGCAAAATGTATTAAACTATACTCCCATATGGATCCGGAATTAAATTACCTGCAGCAGGAAATCATCCCAAACACCATAGAATTGCTGGCAGTTCCCACTACAGCAGGAACGGGATCGGAAGCAACCCGATATGCGGTTATTTACTTAAATGGTGAAAAACAGTCCATTACAGATGAAAGCTGCATTCCAAATACAGTTTTATTTGATGCATCAGCGTTAAAAACTTTGCCGGAATACCAAAGGAAATCCACTATGATGGATGCCTTATGTCACGGGATAGAATCCTTCTGGTCCGTAAATTCCACAGAAGAAAGCCAGGCATTCTCAAAAAAGGCGATCCGCTTGATTTTAGAAAACAAGGATTCCTATTTGAGAAATGAAAGCAGCGGCAACGAGGCTATGTTACATGCTGCTTATATTGCTGGAAAGGCGATCAATATAACACAGACTACAGCCGGACATGCCATGTGTTATAAAATGACCAGTTTATATGGAATCTCCCATGGTCACGGAGCTGCGTTATGTGTGGCAGAGCTTTGGCCTTATATGGTTCAAAACAGTTCTAACTGTATTGATATAAGAGGTGAGGGTTATCTAAACCATATTTTTAACCAGATTGCTGCTTCGATGGGATGTGCAAGCATAGAAGAGGGAATTCAGTTCTTTCGCAGATTACTGGTGACGATGAAATTGGATGCACCAATCCCCAAGCACAGCGATTACAGTCTTTTAAGTCAATCGGTAAATCCGATCCGGTTAAAAAATAACCCGGTAAGGTTAGAACGAAAAGATATTGATAACCTGTATCATAAAATTTTGAGGAATGGGGAGGCAGGAAATGAAGGCAGACACATTAGCAGAAATTATTGGTTCTGATTTTTATACGGGTGTTCCGGATTCTCAGTTAAAAGCGTTATGCAGCTATTTAATGGATCGCTATGGAATGGATCCGAAGCACCATATCATTGCAGCAAATGAAGGAAATTGTGCATCATTAGCGGCAGGCTACCATTTAGCAACGGGAAAAGTTCCTGTGGTCTATATGCAAAACAGCGGAGAAGGCAATATCATAAATCCAGTTGCCTCCTTACTGAATGAGCATGTATATGCGATCCCCATGGTATTCATAATCGGCTGGCGCGGGGAACCTGGAGTTCCTGATGAACCCCAGCATATTTATCAGGGAAAGGTAACCATAAAACTTCTTGAAGATATGGGGATTCCATCCTTTATCATTGGAAACGATACCACAGATGAAGAAGTGGAAACTGTAATGAACCAGTACCGTGAATTATTTGCCCAGGGAAAACAGGCGGCATTTCTGATCCGAAAAGGTGCTATTTCATATGAAAGCAAACGCAAGTATCGCAATGAAAATGTTATGAGCCGGGAAGAAATTATCCGCCGCATTGTTGAGGCATCCGGTGAAGATCCAATGATCAGCACTACCGGAAAAGCAAGCCGGGAACTTTTTGAAATCAGAGAAGCTGCAAGCCAGGGCCATAAGTATGATTTTCTTACTGTTGGCTCTATGGGCCACAGTTCTTCCATTGCCCTTGGCGTGTCAATCCACAAACCGGGCACCCGGATTTGGTGCATTGACGGAGATGGGGCGGTTCTTATGCATATGGGGGCCATGGCAGTGATTGGGGCGAATCAGCCGGACAATATGGTGCATATCGTAATTAATAATGGAGCCCACGAAACGGTTGGCGGGATGCCCACAGTAGCGTCCAATATCGATCTGACTGCCATTGCCAAATCATGCGGCTATCAAAGCGCTGTCTGTGTGGCAGATTTGAAAGAGTTAGATGAAGCGCTGGAATTGGCCAAAAGCAGAAACCAGTTAAGTTTCATTGAAGTAAAATGTTCCATTGGGGCCAGGGATGATCTGGGAAGACCAACCAGGACTCCATTGGAGAATAAAAAGGATTTTATGGAATATTTGAATGGATTAATGTAATTGAAAGAATTGCTGGGAAAAGCCGTTATCCTCTTAAAAAATGCTTGCACTAGCGTTTGACAGAATTACCAGTCTAAGAATAAAGCCCATTCGACTGATTAGGATTATTATCATGTGACGAATTGATGAATCTCTGACGGAAATTAATTTTTAGACGGGGGGCGCAACACCAGGCATTTCCACAATATATAGTAAAAATTGCATCGAATTTAAACTATATATTGTGTATCTTTGCACATTTGCGACAACCCCCTTTTATTATTCGACAGTGGAAAGTGATTCGGCACATCAATTTCTGGATATTTCATTTTAAATAAATTCCGTATTAAATACTTAGATTTACCTTTTCGGATCCGTTTTAAGCCAATTGAATCTCTCATTTTCAGCCATTCACATCAAGTGTAATAAGGAAGTTATGGCGCAAGAAACAAATATACTAAATCAAAAATTAGTAAATCGTAATTGACTAAAATTCCCGCCTATGATATAGTAGAAATACAACAGACGGAGGTAGGAATATGTTTATCGGCAGAGAACGAGAGTTAAATTCTTTGAATCGATTATATGAATCGGATAAATTTGAATTTGTTGTTATCTATGGACGGCGCCGTGTAGGGAAAACGGCACTTATTAATCAATTTATTGGAAATAAAAAAGCAATTTATTTTATGGGAGTGGAGAGTAACGCAAAACAAAATCTGGAAAATATCAGCAAAAATATTTTTGAGTATGAGGTTGGTATTGAGGCAGAAACGGCTTTCTTGTCTTTTCAGGCTGCATTGGAATATGTGTTCCAATTAGCAAAAGACAAACGCCTGATTTTAGCAATAGATGAATACCCATATGTTGCCCGTTCTTCCAAAAGCCTTGCTTCCACACTTCAGCTTTTGATTGATAAGTATAAGGATAACTCAAAATTGATGCTGATTCTCTGCGGTTCGTCCATGTCATATATGGAGGATCATGTATTAGCATATAAAGCGCCGCTGTACGGACGGCGGACGGCACAGATGAAAATCCTTCCTTTTGATTTTGCTGATACCTGCCGATATTTTAAAAATTGTTCTGATGAAGAGAAAGCGTTGTTCTACGGGATTGTAGGCGGAACACCGCAATATCTGCTGCAAATGGATGACAAGCTCAGTATTGAGGATAACATTAAGAATACCTTCTTGAACCCAACATCTTCGCTTTTTGAGGAACCAGAAAATTTGCTGAAACAGGAGGTACGGGAACCCGCACTTTACAATGCGATTATTACTGCTATTGCAACGGGGGCATCACGTATGGCAGAGATTTCCACTAAAGTAGGAGAAGATACCAGTGTTTGTGCTACTTATCTGAAAAATTTGATGGCACTGGGCTTAATTTTAAAAGAAGTGCCTTACGGTGAAAAAGCCTCTCGAAAGTCCCTTTATGCCATTGATGATAATATGTTTCGATTTTGGTATCGGTTTGTTCCGGAAAATAATTCTGTTATTGCCCGAGGTGCTTCTGATCTGGCTTATAGACGGATTCAACCACATTTTTCGGATTATATGGGAAAAGTATTTGAGGAGATTTGCAAACAATATCTGTGGATGCTTTTACTAAATGGAAAATCCCCGGTGGAATTCAAGGAACTGGGACGATGGTGGGGAACCGATCCGTCTACCCACAGTCAGACAGAAATTGACATTATGGGAGAACAGGATAAGGACGTGGCTTTGTTTGGTGAATGTAGATGGATAAATGAGAATGTAGATGTGGGCGTATTAGATAAATTGGAAGAGCGGAGCCGTTTGTTTCATTATCATACCGTATATTTTTATCTATTTGCCAAAAATGGATTTACGAAAGGCTGTATGGAAAAGGCAACTAAAATGAGAAATGTTATGCTGGTAACATATAGCAGTATATTAAAATTACTAGTTGAAACAGAGGATGCGGAAAAAAATAAATTGAAAAGATATGAGAGAGCATTAAATGATAGCAATATCAAATAAAAATAAGACCTGCATGATAGTATTTTCTTAATAGCAGCATGAATATTTTATCCATGCTGCCAAGCATAATGTGAATGAATGTTCTTATCTATTACTGTCTTTTACTACTTATTGATTATTGATGATTCTTGATTAGTAATATAAAGCTTTCATGTTGCAAAAATAGAAAAATGTTATGCAACATTCTATTAATAATGGATATATTTAAGAAGGAAGAAAAATTTTTCATGCAAGTTGATATTTTCTGCACAGTTTATGCTATTCTACACCTTGACAGAGCGGAGTTTCCGGGGCGGATGGAGAAGTTATTATCTGTGCATCAGAAGAGTCGTTACACAGCTGTCCTACGCCTAGTTTGCTTCCGCTAACTTATCAGTAAAAAACAGCCCCTGTGGAAAAATCCAATCCACAGGAGCCATCATTTTTCATCTCCAATTCACCTTATCTGCCACCATTTCATCGTCCCAATCGGGATGTTCCTTTATAAGATTTACCACGCCTTCAAACACAGAAAGCGGAATACGAAGAACTTTTGCCATTCTGGCCGCTGACAGATCGTCTTTATCATCATACCATCCACGAATCTGTTCAACCTTGCCCATATACTTCCCAGCTGCACGCTCTTCTGCGCCATAAGTCATAAGCATCATATACTCCTGCCCCCTTTCTTCGTTCGACTTCAATTCGTTCACAGCGTCATCCAATTCTTGGCTATACGAACCTGTGACTTCCTCACGGTCCAAATAGATAATTGCTTCTTTCAATTCAGGACTGATATCGCCCTTTGAGCCTTTCGTGTTAACCACAACCTTAATAGCATCATCGCCAAACAGAATCTCGTTGTTCTGATCGCAACGGTTCTGGAATGTGTAAATATATCGCTCCTCGCAGTATGGGTCGAAATTACATATGAAAATCACGTAGGACTTACGCATCTGGTTATAATCCGCACCCGCTGGGAAAAAGGCAATGTCCAGCATCCCCTGATAATACCTCATCCGTCTGGGTAGGTTCTTCTGAGCCGTGGTCTGGACTTCCACATCATAGACTATGCCGTCTTCATCCTCCACATACAAATCCAGCCGGATTCCTTTGGATTCGAACTTCTCTCTCATGGTCTTTTCCGGCTCAACCATGCGGATTTTCTTTATTTTCCTGCCAAGAGTGTATTCAAGCAATGGCTTAATCCGCCTTGGCTCCCTCATGACCATGGAAAATACATAGTTGTTCATCAGCGTCTGTTCACTCAACGGTTTGATTGCCACGCCCTCATCTCCACATCTATCTGCTACACTTAGTGTGTCTACCTTTCCTTCTATAGTTTACCTCAAAATCGCCCTCATATCAAGACGGTATTTGTACTGTTCGCAGAAAATTTATTCTCTACTTCCTCTCATCCTTTCCTCTACTACTTTGACAAGTCAAAGAAAAGGCGGAAATTGAACCTCGCCTATTTTTTACAATCAAAACCACTTTTCTGCGCTCTTTACAATCTCCGCTTCTATTTTCTCCGCCTCTTCCCTATCCACTGCACTGACAGAAACGTAGATTTTCAGTTTCGGTTCCGTGCCCGAGGGGCGCACCACAATAGAGCAGTGGCCTTCCAGCAGAAATTTCAGCACATCGGACTTGGGCAGACCGTCAAAGCTTTCCGCATAGTCCAGTAACTTCACCACCTTTTTGCTACCGAACTCAGTTATCTCCCCTCGGAATATCTTCATAATATTCTGCATTTTCTCAAATCCTGCGCTTCCCTCAAATTCATAGCTATGGAGCGTATTTATGCAATAGCCGTAGGTGCTGTACAGCTCATCCAGTTTCTCCAGAAGGCTGATGCCATGGGTTTTATAATAGCTGAACATCTCACAGATCATGTAGGCACCGTCCACGCCGTCTTTGTCCCGGACATAAGAACCCGTGAGATATCCATAACTCTCTTCAAAGCCAAAGATATAGCTGTCTGCCTTGCCTTGTGCTTCTAGCTTTCCAATCTGCTCGCCGATGAATTTAAAGCCGGTGAGCACGTTAATGGTTCTCACACCATAGTGAGCCGCAATCTGCTCCCCCATATCCATGGTGACAATGGTTTTGACCATGACCGGATCGGCGGGCATTCTGCCGTGTTTGATACGCTGACTGCAAATATAATCCAACAACAGTAGCCCCACCTGATTGCCGGTCAGCAACTTATACTCTCCTGATCTATTCTTCACCGCAATTCCCACACGATCGCAGTCCGGATCAGTCGCCAATAGCAGATCTGCATTACATTTTTTTGTATACTCCATGCCGAGGGACATCGCTTCTTTAATCTCTGGGTTCGGATAGGGGCAGGTCGAGAAATTGCCATCCGGCAGCGCCTGCTCTTTAACCACCATGATATTGGTATAGCCCATTTCACGCAAGACTCTTGTCACCGGCTTCAAACCTGTTCCATTCAGGGGACTGTAGACAATCGCCACATTCTTATCGACTGTTTCTCCGAACAGGACAGACTGCTTCTTGACCTCTTCAACGAAAGCCGTATACACCTTGTCTGGAATGTAGCGGATAGTTCCATCTGCTACCCCTGTTTCAAACTCACTTTTCTTTACATCCGCGAAAATATCCAGTTTCTCAATTTCAGCAAGTATCTCAGAGGCGGCTTCCGTGGTAATCTGACAGCCATCGGAACCATAGACTTTGTAGCCGTTGTACTTACTGGGATTGTGAGATGCAGTAATCATCACACCGGCAGAATAACCCAGATAGCGTGTGGCAAAAGAAACGGTCGGAACTGGCATCAGAGTAGGCCAAATATTGACCTGAATACCGTTGGCAGCAAATACTCCAGCGGCAACCTTGGCAAACATATCAGATTTAATGCGGCTGTCGTATCCAATCGCCACTGATGAGTTTTCATGGAATTTATTCAGATAATCTGCCAGTCCCTGGGATGCTTTTGCCACTGTATATACGTTCATGCGATTGGTGCCCGCGCCGATCACGCCCCGCAGACCGCCTGTGCCGAAGGCAAGGTCACAGTAAAAGGCATCCTCGATCTGACTTTCATCCATCGTTTTCAGTTCAGTTTCTATATCCTCATCTGTTGTGGCAAATTTAAGCCACCGCTCGTATTCTTTTTGAAAATCCATCATTTATTCTCCATCAAAATGCAATCAAAGCAATTTCAGCATCTGCACCACACACAATATTCCGTATGCGGAATTATCCCCTTACATCCAAAAACTGAGCCTGCCCATGGATGGTCAGTGTCACGGAATCCGCAGGAACGAAGATACAGTCTCCCTTGTAGAAGGTAATCGAACCGCCATCATAGGAAATCGTCCCACAGCCGTTCACGCAGAGTAGCACACGGAACGCCACTTCATCCGTCCGGTAGTGGACTTTCTGCCGCCGCTCTGTATTTATCAGCATTCGATAAACTTCAAAATATTTACAGCGACACAGCAGTTCCGATGCCACGCCCCTCCGATATTTCAATACCCTCAAAGGCTGTTTTGGCTCGGCACTGCTTTCCAGTTTTGCAACATCCAAGGCTTTCTCCACATGAAGTTCACGCTTTTTCCCGTCTTTCCCCACTCGGCCATAATCGTACAGACGATAGGTCAAATTGGAGCTTTCCTGAATCTCCGCCACCAGCGCCCCGGCGCCGATGGCGTGGATCGTTCCGGCGGGGATAAAGAACACATCGTCCTTGTGGATGGGAACATTTTGCAGATATTTTCCCAGCGTTCCACCTGCAATTGCATCCCGCATTTCTTCTTTGCTACAGGTCTGATTCAGACCATAAACCAGACTTGCGTCCTTTCCGGCGTCCAGCACATACCACATTTCGCTTTTACCAAACTGCCCGTTTTCATGTTCCCCGGCATACGCATCTGTGGGATGCACCTGAACGGAAAGATCCTGCTTTGCGTCTATGAATTTGATGAGAATGGGGAGAGATATTTTTCCCACATGCCTTCTTCCCAGGTATTCCGGGTGCACTTTCAGCACCTCCTCCAGACCTTTTCCCTCAAACTCGCCGCCGACTACAAAGCATGGACCATCTGGGTGCGTGGAGCATTCCCACGTTTCCGCCAGCGGCTTCATATCGATATTCTTTTCAAATTCGTCGTTCAGCCGCCTGCCACCCCATAAATAATCCTTCCCGGAAGGACGGAGCAGCAGGGGCAGAATGCCTGTATTCATATTTACCCTCCAACATCAACTTTTATCCATCCCTTTGCATACTCTATTCGTCCATACTGTCAGGGCATAGATGCCATCAATATTTATAACTATTCAATCAGCAAGCGGTCTGTGGCATGATGATAGATCTGTTGCTAATATTCCAGCTCATATTTCTGCTTGTCTGAAACGGTGATGTCCTCGCCCAGCTGCACCTCGACCAGCTTCAGCTCTGTGTCTGCGAAAACCGTATGGCGGCATCCAGCTGACATGGTAACTACATCCCCAGCCTTCACCTTCTGCTCCATGCCGTCCACAATGGTTCTCCCTTCGCCGGAGATCGCCACCCAAACTTCATCCCGGTTCCTGTGGCTGTGATAGTTCATGCTGTGTCCAGCATTGAGCGACACCTTGATGGTGAGCGCATTACTCTCCACATCGACCACCTTAAAGCTGCCCCAGCTTTTCTCTGCAAACATAATCTGCTGCTCAAATTTATCTACGAAAGGCTTGATATAGCTGCTCTGCTCCTTGTCGGAAACCAGAATGCCCTCCGGCGAGGAGGAAATCACCACATCATGAAGACCCATCGCCAACACTGGCACATCCATCTCATTGACGATGTGGACACCGGTGCAGGCATCATTCAACACGCCTTTGCCCACAACCGCTTCTTCCATTGCCTCTGTAAGCGTGTTCCATGTGCCCAAGTCTTTCCACCGACCGGCAAACCTCTGCACCTGAATCTTTTCTTCCTTCTCCACGACAGCATAATCAAAAGAAATCTTCGTCAGAGTGTCATATTTTAAGAAAAGATCATGGTAGTCCGTGAAATCGATCATCCTGTGGGCAATCTCCAGCACATAGCGCAGCTTGTAGGCGAACACGCCGCCGTTCCAGAGCGCACCCTGGGTAATGTAGTGCTCCGCCATAGCCGCAGTCGGCTTTTCCTTGAACGTTTTTACCTGCGCGGTCTGCTCTGGGCTTTCCGGGATAATATATCCGTATTTTTCGGAGGGATAGGTAGGCTCAATACCCATGAGGACAATGTTTGCCTCGCCGTTCTCCGCCTGCTCAGACAGTTTCTTTAGTGCTTCAAAATAATCGTCATCTACATAAGGATCGACTGGGCAGACCACCACGACTTCCTCTGGGTCAGTGTGTTTAACATCCACCAGATAGGCGGTCGCCAATGCAATCGCCGGAAAGGTATCTCTGCGGCAGGGTTCCACGGAAATGCCGACTTCCTCTCCCAGCTGATTATGGATGGCAGAAACCTGTGCCTTGCTGGTAGCAATGGTCACGGCTGCATCGGTGTCCACCTTCTTGATCTGTCGGTAAACACGCTGCACCATGGATTCGTAGCTGCCATCATCCTTCTTGAAAATCTTTATAAACTGCTTGGAGCGGATATCATTGGACAATGGCCAGAGCCGCTTTCCGCTTCCACCTGATAGTAAGATTATATTCATCTCTCCGTCCTCATCGGGTTATCCAGAAAATCCTTGTAGGCAAGCCGAATCCCGTCTTCCAGTTCTGTTTTGTATGTCCAGCCCAGTTTCGTCGCCTTGCTCACATCCAGTAGCTTGCGCGGTGTGCCGTTGGGCTTGGATGTATCCCACTCGATCTTCCCATCATAACCTACTACTTTCGCCACCAGCTCGGCCAGTTCTTTAATAGTCAACTCTTTGCCGGTGCCTGCGTTCACAGTTTCATTGCTGCTATAGTTATTCATGAGGAATACACAGAGATTGGCGAGATCATCCACATAAAGGAATTCACGGAGCGAGCTTCCATCTCCCCAGCAGGTTACACTATTCTTGTCTTCCACTTTCGCCTCATGGAAACGGCGGATCAGGGCAGGAAGCACATGGCTGTGTTCGGAATGATAGTTGTCATTGGGACCATAAAGGTTTGTGGGCATGACGCTGATATAGTCTGTGCCGTACTGTGTGTTCAGGTATTCGCAGTATTTCAATCCGCTGATCTTTGCCAGAGCATACGCCTCGTTCGTCTGCTCCAGAGAAGATGTTAAAAGACATGATTCCGGCATCGGCTGGGGAGCCATACGGGGATAGATGCAGGAAGAACCAAGAAACTCCAGCTTCTTGCAGCCGTTCTGCCATGCAGAGTGAATCACATTCATCGCCAGAATCATGTTGTCGTACATAAAATCAGCTTTTGCAGTAGCGTTTCCCATGATGCCGCCGACCTTAGCGGCGGCAAGAAACACATACTCCGGCTTTTCAGAGGCGAAGAAGGCTTCCACAGCGTCCTGCCGGGTCAGATCCAGTTCCTTATGGGTACGAGTGATGATGTTTTCATACCCTTGTCTGCTCAATTCTCTTACAATCGCAGAACCTACCATCCCGCGATGACCTGCGACATAGATTTTTGCGTTTTTCTCCATCATACCCTTATTTCACCACGCCTTTCTCCAGATACTCAGCGAGGTTCATCTTAACATGTTCTTCCGCACACTCCACGGCAACCTTCTCCATATCATGCTTTACCATGATTTCTACCAGTTTCTCAAAGCTGGTCTTTGTCGGATTCCAGCCAAGCTCCTTCTTCGCTTTACTCGGATCGCCCCAGAGATTAACCACATCGGTGGGACGGTAGAAATCGGGCGAAACAGCTACTACTTCCTGACCATTCGCCTTGTTGATACCAACTTCATCAAGACCAGTCCCTTTCCATTCCAGTTCAATTCCCGCATGGTGAAATGCTAAAGTTGCAAACTCACGAACGCTGTGCTGTACGCCAGTGGCGATAACAAAGTCCTCCGGCTTATCATTCTGGAGAATGAGCCACATGCACTCCACATAGTCCTTCGCATAGCCCCAGTCACGGAGAGAGTCAAGATTACCTAGATATAGCTTGTCCTGTTTGCCCTGTGCAATTCGAGCGGCAGCAAGAGTAATTTTGCGGGTTACAAAGGTTTCGCCGCGTCTCTCCGATTCATGGTTGAAAAGAATTCCGGAACAACAAAACATCTGATATGCTTCACGATACTCTTTTGTTATCCAAAAGCCATACTGCTTGGCTACTGCATAAGGAGAATACGGATGAAAAGGAGTATTCTCATTCTGAGGAACTTCCTCTACCTTTCCATACAATTCGCTTGTACTTGCCTGGTAGATGCGACAGGTTCCAGTCAGTCCTGTGATCCTCACAGTTTCCAAAACACGCAAAACACCTGTCGCATCAATATCAGCGGTAAACTCCGGGCTATCAAAGCTCACCTGCACATGGCTCTGGGCGGCCAGATTATAAATTTCATCCGGACGAACTGTGCCAATCACCTTGACGAGAGAACTCATGTCAGAGAGATCGCCATAGTGGAGATGAAACTGCGGATTCCCCTCCAGATGGGCAATACGCTCACGGTAATCCACAGAATTCCTGCGGATAATGCCATGGACATCATATCCCTTTTCAATCAGAAACTCGGACAGGTAGGAACCGTCCTGCCCTGTCACGCCTGTAATCAATGCATTTTTCATAATCATTATTTCCTCCGCTTAACGTTGCTTCTGTGGTCATCAGCCACACCATATATTTTACATATAACCCCCGCAGTTCTTAATTCACTGGATTGCTTTCCACTTGGACAATATTGCTTTTTCTACCACTGTTCGCGATAAACAGACGGACTTACACCTTCTATGTTTTTAAATAGCCTTGAAAAATAGGCCGGATCATTAATCCCGATTTCTACAGAGATCTGTTCAAGTGTCTTATCAGAGAATCGCAGCAATTGCTTTGCGTGTGTAATCCGTACAGACTGTAAATAGGAATTAATTGTCATGCCAAACTGATCTTTAAAACTGTGTGTCAGGTAGTATTTAGAGATATAAGAACGGCTGGCCAGTTCGTCTAGGACAATCTGCTCGTTATAATGCTCATCGATATAGGTCTTTACATCAAGAACAGAAGCTCTCTTGTTCGGCAGCGCCTTATCCTCTGGATGCCAGGATTCTGACATGATGCAGACCATCAGCTCAGATAACAGGGCATTTATTCTCATGTCACGCATATAATCAGTGCTTTTCGCCACAGAAGTAAGCTCGGATAGAACAGAAAAAAACGGGGCAGAATCCTCCGGCGTGAAAACCGGCCTTCCACCCCGTTCACAGTATTTGTTGTATATGGAGGCCATAGATGGTCCGTTGAAATGGCACCAATGGAGAGTCCAAAGATAGTCTGAATCTGTTGTGTGAGCATAAGGCTTCTTGCAGTCGATGAATACGCAGGAACCGGGAGTGAGAGTGTGTCTTACACCGTTATACTCCAATGTACCAGAGCCAGATTTGATCATGAAGAAGAGATAAGATGACAGGTTCGAGCGGCGACTGGTGTGTGGTTTGATAGCTGTGAGGATCCCAATCTCCTGCAGATGGAGCAGGGATGTTCTGGCGAAAGCGGAAGGTGTGTAAAGGATGCGGTTGGATGAAACAATCTCGTTTTTATTGTCTGTAAAAAAGTTCAATCTCCTCTTCACCTCTCTTCCTTTACTAAAAGTACTAATTTGGTTCAATCATTTTGTTGCAAAAACGCTTTATTTCATCTTCTGTAAATCCAAGGTCATAGAAATAATTCATACATTTGTGTTGGAAGCTATCCCCTTCATAATTTTTCTCAATGTAATCTATCA
>JAAWIS010000053.1 GCA_022796475.1 Lachnospiraceae bacterium
CACCGGCTTAAGCCGGTGTATTTTGGGAATGGTAGGTATAAATAAGAAAATGTTTAGGGGGCCGGAAAGCAATCGTATTTGTACTGTCCGGTATGAATATGAAAAAGTTTTGCTTGGCAGTTACCCTGCTTGGTAACTGACTTTAGTATAAGGGACAAATATGTCCGGAGTATGTCAGCATCATTTAAAATTTATAAACTATCTGAAAAAAATCTTACTAAAATATATGCCGCAGTTAAAAAACATAAATTTTTAATAGTTCTGAAGAAACTGGAAACCGATCCGAATATTTGATAAAAGAAAGGGAGAGAATATGAAAAACTCATATCGCTGCTGTATATTTGACCTGGATGGAACGATTATTAATACCATCCATGC
Source organism: Lachnospiraceae bacterium (assembly GCA_022796475.1). Lineage (GTDB taxonomy): Bacteria > Bacillota > Clostridia > Lachnospirales > Lachnospiraceae > Caccovicinus. Next base: position 379 of record JAAWIS010000053.1, read on the forward strand.
ATTAACTTACACCACAAACCTTGTGCTGAACCAGTTTGGCCTTGACCCGTTAACAGAGGAGTGTATGAAAAAAATTGTGGGTGACGGCTATCGGATGCAGATGAAGCGAAGCCTGATTGCCAGCGGCGATAAGGAGCTGGCGTATTTTGAAGAATCCCTTCCGGTATACCAGAATTTGTTCCGGGAACATTGCCTGTATCAGTTAGAACCTTATCATGGGATGAAAGAGCTTTTAGATGGTATGAAGGAAGCGGGGATGATGCTGGCTGTCTTAACCAATAAGCCCCATGACCGGGGCGTAGAGAGCGTGGAGGCGGTTTATGGAAAGGGATATTTTGACTATATTTTAGGAGAGCAGGAAGGACTTCCGAAGAAACCGGATCCTGCCGGAGCTTATCAGATTTTGGAAGCATTAAACATAAAGGCGGAGGAATGTCTGTACATGGGTGATACGAACACAGATATGCAGACTGCATGGAATGCTGGTCTGGATGCAGTAGGGGCTGCCTGGGGATTTCGCGGCAGAGAGGAACTGGAGGCATTTCACCCCAAGTTTGTGGCAGATATGCCTTTGGAAGTTGCGGATTTTCTTCATTTAAGGAAACTGTAAGACCAATGTAAGGGGAATGAGGCTTGTATTTTTCCATAACATGCCTATAATGGAAGTGGAAAACGGATAATACTGTATCTTTTTCAAAAGAGCAGCTCCGAGAGTACATAACGTTAAGAATGGAGGGAATTATGAAACCAATGTTAGGGAAAATAAGGGCAAAACTGGGACCGCTGTTATGGATTATGCTGGCGGTTTTGCTGATGATTTTAAATTTAGGGGTGCAGACAGCTCATGCAGAAAGGATTACGCCGGCAGAAAATGTTCAGATTACTTCCTGCATGATTCAGGGCGACCAGGTGCAGGTTACTGCTGTAAACTATGGAGGCGCCTTGGCCAATGACAGCCAGTTTTATTTATTTGAGCTTCTGCCTTATGAGGACAGTATCGGACAGCGGACAGACTATGCCGCTGCCGCTTTGAAAGGAACGGAAGCGGTATTTTCCGTTCCCTTAAACTATGGGACTGCTTCCAGCCGGCTGTATTCAAAATTTGCAGTTGCCGTTTGGGACGGAGAACAGTATACGCAGGTAAGCCAGCCTGTTTATATTACGAATCCAGAGGCGGTGGCCAAAAATCAGGCCCCCTTTAAGACGCCTCTGACGAAAAAGGGGCTTTTAATTGAAACCTCAATGCTGGATGATGCCTTTCATTTAGGCGTGAAGCATGTGATTGTAAATTTTCCGTTTCAATTTATTTTAGGTACTGGAATTGACTACGAATACGAAGGGAAAACGTATCATTTTAACAAAGCTCTTTTAGATGAATACGATAAAATTGTAAAAAATCTGACCGCGAAAGATTTGTCTGTAACAGCAGTGATTCTAAACAGCTGGAATGATGCCACACCGGATTTATATTATCCGGGGGTACAGCAGACGGCTGGAATCAATTATTATATGTTTAATGCTTCTACTCAGGCGGGTTTCGAAGATATAAAAGCTATTGCATCCTTTTTAGCGGAGCATTACGGCGGAACGGGTAATGGCAAGGTTTCCAACTGGATTATTGGAAATGAGATTAACAATCAGGAGTGGAATTATATCGGCCCCATGGATATTAACCGGTATGTACAGGAATATGAGCGGGCATTCCGGGTATTTTACACGGCAATCAAGAGTACCAGTGCCAATGACAGGGTATATTTTTCTACCGATTATAACTGGAACCATGAAGCAAACGGTACAACCAAGTATAATGCGAAAGATATTATTGATACGTTTCAGGCCAGAATCCAGGCAGGAGGACCGATTGACTGGAACTTGGCATATCACCCCTATTCAGTTCCTTTAACAGAACCGGAATTCTGGGACGACGGAGCTACTGGCCTTGTAACCTGGTCAGAAACATCACCCATTGTGAATATCGGAAATTTATCGGTGCTTACTGACTATTTCCAGAAACCAGAAATGTTAACAGCCTCCGGACAGGTTCGCCATATTATTTTGTCGGAACAAGGTTTTACCTCAACCAGTGCAACCAGAGGAGAATGTGAAGATTTACAGGCAGCCGCCATCGCCTATGCCTATTATATTGTAGACAGCAATCCTTATATTGACGCATTTATTATGAGCCGTCAGATTGATGCTCCTTCAGAGGCGATGCTTTCTGCCAGCTTTGGATTGTATCGGTGTGATATGAATCAGCCAGACCGGATTGTGCCTACTACTATGAAAAAAAGCTATGAGGTATACCGGAATATTGATAAAAGCACAAAAACGCTGGAAGCCACAAAATTTGCAAAGGAGATTTTGGGGATTGAACACTGGTATGACGTGATTCCGGATTTTAGATGGAAGGGCCTGGAAAAGAGGACGCAGAATTAGAGGTGTTTTAGGATTTTGTAAAAGAGTACAGAAAAGAGGGATTCTATTATGAAGAAAAAGTTTGTTGCTTTTATGGGTGCTGTAGTTTTGGCAATGCCGCTTTCTGGCTGTGCGGGAGGAACTGGTACAGGAACAGCAGAAAGTTCTGCACAGGCGGCACAAGATTCTGCCTCCGATGGCAGTGAAACGGTTATCTCCCAAAGCTCTGAACAAGGCGTTCAAGGCGGGGAAGCAGGAGAGCGGGTAACGATTTCGGAGGTAGAATTGGAAATCGAAATCAAACCCCAAGATACCCAGGGGATGGTGGACAAGTTAAAAAACATAACAGAGGATCACGGCGGCCGCATATCATCCCTGGCAACCTATATGTATGAAATGGAGGAAGAGGAAACACAGGAAGAAACGGAAGGAACAGAAGAAAACAGGGATACAAAGGGAGCCGATGAAACAGAAGAGGCAGAAGAAACAGCAGGTGATGCAGGATCAGACAGCTATTACGACGATGATGATTATTACGATGACTATTATGATGACAGCTACTATGATTATTATGACAGGAATTCCGGCACTCTTTGGACCAGGGCAAATATTATAGCGCCAGAGGAACAGGCAGATGAAATCATACAGCAGTTAACAGAAGGGTTAAAGGTAACCGATCGCTCGGATTCTATAGAAGATTATACAGTCCAATATCAGAATTTAACTGGCAGGATAGCATCGCTGGAAGAAGAGAAGCAGCGCTTAACCGCTATGCTGGAGGATGCCCGTTCTTCCGGAAAGGCGCGGACATCAGAAGAGGGAAGTGATTTTCTGGAGCAAATGATTGCCCTGGAAAATAATCTGTGGTCTGTAACAAAAGAATTGAATACATACCGTTATGGCGACGATGACTATTACAATTACAGCAGCTACTATTATTTTCATGGCAGCAGCCTTGCAGAGTTTGAAAGCAGAAAAGGAAAGACGCTGATTGCAATTTATATTTATGTGAATGAAGAGGATGAATCATAAAGAAACTGCCTGAATAGAATGCCTGGAAAGAGAAAGGCAGATCAAAAGAAATAGCAAACAAAAAACACTGTCCGGCCTCTGGCGATTTCGTCACAGGCCGGGCAGTGTTTTATTTGCTATCCCCGCTCTTTCCACTGAATCATTTTATCATTTGCCCATACCACCTGATTTCGTCCAAAGTGTTTGGCATCGTAGAGCATTCCGTCTGCAAGCTTTAAGCAGACTTCATATTTGTCATTTAATTTTGGGAACATGGTAATTCCGCCGATACTGATCGTAACCCATGGAGAAACGGAACCGCTGTGCTGAATATGCAGATCCTCCACTGCCTGGCGGATTTTTTTAAAATGATTAAATATTTTATCTGCTTCCCCGCCTAACACTACAGCAACAAATTCCTCTCCGCCGTAACGGGCAAAAAAGTCTGTACCCCTCTGCAGGTAGGAATTTACAGTCTGAGCCACGGCTATAATTACTTTATCTCCGGCAGGATGCCCATATGTGTCGTTGTACAATTTAAATTTATCAATATCAAACATGCAGACCGAAAAAGATGTGTTCAGACGGATTGCTTCCTGCCATTTTAGTATGCTGTACTGTTCATAATGCCTGCGGTTAGCAACCTTGGTCAGTTCATCTTCCATGGCCTGCTGCTCATACCGTATCCGGTACTGATGGAGTTTGATATGGGTATTTACCCTGGCTTTGACAATCAGCGGGTTAAACGGTTTCACAATATAATCTACTGCTCCCAGTACCAGTCCGTGTTCTTCACTGTGAATGTCGGAAAGGCTGGTAATCAGAATGACTGGGATATGTTCTGTAATCAACTCTTCCTGAAGCGTTTTTAACAACATAAAACCATCTACGTCTGGCATGATTACATCCAGAAGGATTAGAGAATATAATCCGGTTTTTGCATATGTAAGCCCGTCATTGGCTGTATGGGCAAGAGTAATCTCATAGGTATCCTCTAAAATGGTTTTTAAATATTTGGCATGTACGATGCTGTCATCAATAATTAATATTTTCTCCATGCAGATGCTCCTTACATAATATTCTGTGCACAGATGAAATGGAGTAATCATTTCTTTCTAAGCAGCCGCCTTTGCAAAAGACGGTTTCCATTGCTCCATGGAACAAATGCAAAAAATTACATTCAGGGCAGGTTCCTGCTTGGAACGCCCTACGTATTCCCGGCAGCATTCAATTGATTTTTTAATTTTAATTTAATCCATGGGGACTTAAATAAAAGTATATCACATTGCAGAGTTTTGTCAACCGAGAATCCCTCAGGCGCCCTCTTTATTTCCTGCAAAAAAGTGGGGAATTGCCTGGCGCGCTGCCCCGCTTGCTGACGATTTTTTTCTTGCCAATCTGGCTGGCGGGAAGTATAATACCTTTATCGAAAGAAGGCGTTTTCCTTTGGCTTAAAAAGGGAGAAAAGGGCAAGCGAATGTATTTTGCAGATGCTATAAAAGGCATGGAAGGCTTAGGGGCCAGGGAAATAAAAGGAGAAAAAATGGCTGCGAAAGAACAGGTAAGAGAACAAACAAAAGAAAGGATCAGGACACCAAGGCAGTATCAGGTTTTGATTTATAACGACGATTTTACACCCATGGATTTTGTGGTAGAATTATTAATACAGATTTTTGATAAGGATCCAGACAGCGCATTCGCTCTGATGATGAGTATTCATAAAGGAAGCTATGCAGTGGCAGGAACGTATCCAAGAGATATTGCAATGACTAAGGCTATGGATTCGGTTCAATGGGCCAGAGAAGAGGGGTATCCTTTAAAGGTGGAAGCAGTATGCAGATAGCAAAGGCGGGATGCCGCCTAAACACCAGGAAAATGAGGCAGAAAAACAATGGAATTCAGTAAAAACATGCAGAAGGTAATGGAGTGTGCGGTTGGACTTGCCAGGGAGGAAAAGCACCGGTATTTTATGCCGGAACATATGATATACGGGTTAACCTTTGATGAAGACTTTTCTCAGGAATATGAAGCCGGAGGCGGAGATGTGAAAAAGCTCAGGGAGCAGATTCTTGAGTATGTGAAAGAACACGGAGAAAAGGCCGGACAGGAAGACAATGTAAGGCTGACTGCAGATACGGAGAAGGTTCTTTACATGGCAGAGGGACAGGCCAGAACCAGCGGCAGAAAAACAGTGGATACAGGGCATTTGCTGTCTGCTATTCTTAAGCTGAAAGACAGTTACGGGCTGTATTATCTCACAGTCCAGGAAGTAGATTTGGTAGAAGTGCTGGGAGCTATGTCACGGCTCAGCCTTGCAGAGGAACGTCCGGAAGATGGAAAAGGATATGAAGCAGATGACCGAAAGCCATCGGGCAAAAGTGCTGACCTTAAGGATACAAAAGGAAAATTTTCAAAAGAAGCGGAGGGAGAGAGGCCGGAGGAAGACAGCGAAATAAAGCCCCGCTCCTCAAAGGGAAACTGGAAACAATATTTGGAAGATATGAACGAAACCTGCAGAAAGCAGAACCCTTTGATCGGAAGAGAGGAGGAGCTGGAACGAACCATCCAGATCCTTTGCCGGAAAGATAAGAATAATGTACTCCACATCGGAGAGCCGGGAGTAGGGAAAACAGCTATGGCCTACGGCCTTGCCCAAAAAATTATTCAAAATCAGGTTCCGCCTCTTTTATCAGGCGCTAAGCTGTATGGGCTGGATCTGGGAAGCCTGCTGGCCGGAACCCAGTACCGGGGAGATTTTGAAAAGCGGTTCCAGGCCATTATGGCAGGACTGTCCAGAGAGGAGAAACCCATTCTCTATCTGGATGAAATCCACAATATCGTAGGGGCCGGAGCAGTAAACGGAGGCAGCTTAGATGTGGCAAATTTGTTAAAGCCTTACCTGGCAGCGGGGCATATCCGGTTTATAGGAGCTACAACTTATGAGGAATATAAAAAACACGTTTCCGGAAGCAAAAGCCTGGTTCGCCGGTTTCAAAATGTAGATCTGAAAGAGCCTTCCAAGGAGGAGGCAGTTCAAATCCTGAAAGGCTTAAAATCCGGCTATGAACGGTTTCATGGGGTAAAGTTTGGGAAAGGAGTGCTGGAACACGCTGTAGATGTCAGCAGCCGTTTTATTAATGAGCGGTTTCTTCCGGATAAGGCAATTGATTTGATTGATGAAGCCGGAGCTTACCGCCGCCTTCATCCTCTGCAGCAGAAAAGCCAGACAGTAGGGAAAGGGCTGATTGATGAAGTTTTGTCGAAAACCTGCAAAATTCCCATGAAGACAGTGGAAAAGGGAGATACAGAAAAGCTGGCTTTGCTGGAGCAGCAGTTAAAGGACAGGATTTTCGGCCAGGATGAGGCAGTGGAACAAGTCTGCAATGCAGTGAAGTTTTCAAAGGCCGGATTAAATGATGAGAACAAGCCGATAGCCAGCTTTCTTTTTGTAGGGGCTACAGGAGTCGGAAAGACTGAGCTGGCAAAATCCCTGGCAGAAGAGATGGGGATTTCCTTCCTTCGCTTTGACATGAGCGAATATGCAGAAAAGCATACAGTAGCAAAACTGATTGGAGCCCCTGCCGGGTACGTAGGATATGAAGAAGGAGGGCTTCTTACAGAAGAAATCCGCCGTCATCCTCATGGTGTCCTTTTGCTGGATGAGATTGAAAAGGCACATCCGGATATCTTTAATGTGCTTCTGCAGGTAATGGATTATGCTACCCTGACAGACAACCAGGGAAGAAAGGCAGATTTCAGAAATATTATATTGATTATGACCAGCAATGCAGGGGCAGGACAAGTAGGAAAAAGCAGGATTGGCTTCGGAAGCGGAGCAGTAAATATGGATGCGTTGAAAGAGGCTGTAAACCGGACATTCCAGCCGGAATTTAGAAACAGACTAAGCCGTATGGTGCTGTTTCACAGTATAGATGATGAGATGGCGGGGCAGATTACACATAAGAAGCTGAATGAACTGGCAAATAAGTTAAGAGCCAGAAAAGTGGAGCTTCATATTCAGCCGGAAGCTGCCGAATACGTAAGAAAGGCCGGGATCACCAGGGAATACGGCGCCAGGGAAATTGACAGGGTAATTGCCGGGGAAGTGAAGCCTCTTTTGGCGGAACTTCTGCTTTTTGGAAGGCTGAAGCGGGGCGGAATCTGCACGCTGTCAGTGAAGGATGAAAAATTAACTGTAATATAAAAAACGCAGGCAGCAAAGTCAAAAGATAACAGAGGGAACTTAAAGAATACGGAGGATGATGGGATGGAAGCCAAAGGAAGAAAACGGCTGACAGGTTATGTGCCGGATTATGTGGTATTTGATTTTGAAACCACAGGGCTAAGTCCGGCTGCTGATGACATTATTGAAATTTCAGCAGTAAAGGCAAAAGACGGGAATGTAACTGCCACTTTTTCTGCCCTGGTGAATCCGGGGCGCCCCATACCAAAAGCAGCATCAGCAGTAAATGGGATTACCGACGATATGGTGGAGAATGCCCCAAAACTTTCCCAAGCCTTAAGCAGTTTTTTGGAATTTATTGGGGACGGTGTTTTGATAGGCCATAATATCCAAAGTTTTGATCTGAAGTTTTTGGACAGCGCAGTTTCAAAATGCGGAAAAAATAAAGTGGAAAATGACTATATTGACACACTGTTTATGGCCAGAAACTGCTTGAAAGAGCTGCCGCGGCACCGATTAACGGATTTGGCAGAGTATTTCCATATCAGTACAGAAGGGGCTCACAGGGCATTAAAGGACTGTATGATCAACCAGAAATGCTACGAAGAAATGGGAAAACAGTTAAAGGCAAGAAAAACCGATCCTGACATAGGGCTTTGCCCAAGGTGCGGAAGCGGGCTGGTGAAGCGGAACGGACGGTTTGGGGCATTTTTCGGATGCAGCAATTTTCCGGACTGCCGATTTACAAAAAACGGGTAAAGAAGTTTGTTAAGTTCTGAAACCTGCTTGTTTCATGAAAGCAGAAAATAAAAGCAGCAGATCTTTGAAGGAGGATGTGATATGGCATTACATGTTATGGATGAAGCGAACCGATGTCTGCAGTGCAAGGTTCCCCAGTGTCAGAAGGGATGTCCGATTAATACCAATATTCCGGAAGCGATTCGTCTGTTAAAAGAAAATCAGTTAGACGAGGCCGGAAGGATGCTGTTTGAGAATAATCCGCTGACTACGGTGTGCAGCTTAGTCTGCAACCACGAAAAGCAGTGTGAAGGCAATTGTGTTTTGGGAAGGAAAGGAGCTCCGGTTCATTTTTCTACCATCGAAAATTATATCTCTTCTACCTATGCGAATAAGATGACGAAAGGTCCGGCTCCATCCAATGGAATGCGGGTTGCGATTATCGGATCTGGTCCTGCAGGCATTACCATTGCGATTATATTAGCCAGATATGGGTATCAGGTTACCATATTTGAGGGAAAGGATAAAATCGGCGGCGTGCTTCGGTATGGGATTCCGGAATTCCGCCTTCCCAAATCAGTATTGGATGATATTCAGTACCGCCATCTGGAGATGAAAGGGATTAAGATTCGTCCCAATACCACCATAGGAGGAGGCGCCATTGGCATTGAAGATCTGTTCCGTGACGGATATAAGGCTATTTTTATCGGCACTGGAGTATGGAATCCCAATTCTCTTCACATTAAAGGGGAAACCTTTGGCAATGTTCATTTTGGGATCAATTATCTGAATAATCCGGACAGCTATAAACTGGGAGAAAAGGTTATTGTAATCGGCGCAGGCAATGCTGCTATGGATGTGGCCAGAACGGCTGTCCGAAAAGGCGTGCAGCAGCTTACCTGCTTCTCACTGACAAAAAAAGTGGCAGCCAGCGACTATGAATTTAGTTATGCAAAGCTGGAAGGGGTAAAGTTTGAGTATAATAAAATGCCAGTGGAAATTAAAGACGAAGGTGTGATTTTTCGGGATATGGAAGAGGATGAGGAAGGGAATCTTACTGAAGTGCCAGGTTCTGAACAGTTTTATGAATCTGACAGTGTGATTATTTCCATCAGCCAGGGGCCAAGAAACCGGATCGTCAGCACCACAGAAGGACTGAAAGCCAATGACAGAGGGCTTTTGGTAGCAGACGAAACGGGACATACTTCAAGGCCCGGCATCTTTGCCTCCGGTGATGTGGTAAACGGAGCGCGGACAGTGGTGGAGGCTGTGGCACACAGTAAAATAGTAGCAGAATCCATGCACCAGTATATGCAGAGCCTGCAAGCGGAAGGCTTGGAGAGTGAAGGGGAAGGAAGCCAGTCTTAAGATTAAACGCGGAATAAAATTATGAAGCAGAAGCAAAAGAACGAACAGCCGCCTGCTGTGACGGCGGCCAGATATGGCCTTTTCATTTCACTGGCTTTTTTATTTAGTTATATTGAAACCTTATTTCCAATTTATTTAGGCGCCCCGGGAATCAAACTTGGGCTGGCAAATCTGGTTACAATAGTAGGCCTGTACACGGTTGGGAATATGGGAACAGCCCTGATTAACGGCGTAAGAATCTTATTGGCTAACATCACCTTTGGCAATCTGTTCGGTATGCTGTACGGCGGGGCAGGAGCTGCTCTCAGCATGCTTTTGATGATAGTGTGCAAAAAAAGAGGGTGGTTTAGCATCGTGGGAATTAGTGTGATCGGCGGGATTGGACATAATATCGGCCAGCTTTTCATTGCAGCTTTTGTGGTCCAGACAGCAGGGGTATTTTCCTATCTTCCTGTTTTGCTGGCTGCCGGAACTATAGCAGGGGCGTTCATCGGGCTGTTAGGCGGCATGGTTGTGGAGCGGATCCAAGGGTATGTGAAGAGGCTTTAATGGGATTTGGTCAATGAAGGCAATCTGTATTAAATGTTACTGTGAAAGCTTGGCGCCCCGTTGCCAAGCTGTGCGAAAACGGGGCCGCAACGCGGCAACTTCCACTCCCGTTTTCTGCACATCCTCCCGGAGGGTTCACAGGAACCCCTTTCATTTATGGTGGTGCCCGAAGCGGGGCATGGGGGTTGCTGTTAACAGGGTGCCTGTGAACCGTAACTTTTAAAACAAAAATATAGATTTGAGAAACATTTTTCCATGTTCTTTTCAGAAGTTTTCCATTATAATTAAGAGAAAAGCAAATGCCCCGAAATCAAGGGGCAGAGCGTTATAAGCGATTAGGAGGAATGTGGTATGGTTTACAAAGCAGTGAAAGGATTGGTGCAGTATGGGCTTAATTCCGGCCTTTTAAAGGAAGAGGATCGGATTTATGCCACCAACCAGATTTTAGATGTACTGAAGCTGGATGAATATGAGGAACCAGATGAAAGGGAAGAATGTGAAGACCTGGAGAGCATATTAAAGGAATTAATGGACTATGCCCATAAACAGGGAATTCTTCCTGAGGACAGCGTGGTATACCGTGACTTATTTGATACCAGGCTGATGAACTGCCTGATGCCCAGGCCAAGCCAGGTAGTAGAAGCCTTCTGGAAGCACTATCAGGAATCCCCTGAAGCTGCTACCGACTATTTTTATAAGCTGAGCCAGGATTCTGACTATATCCGCCGGTATCGTGTCTGCAAAGATTTAAAATGGAAAACCCAAACCCGGTATGGGGATTTGGATATTACAGTAAACTTATCAAAGCCGGAAAAGGATCCCAAGGCGATTGCTGCTGCAAAGCTGGCGAAGCAGAGCGGATATCCCAAATGTCTTCTGTGTATGGAAAATGTGGGATATGCTGGACGTGTCAATCATCCTGCCAGAAATAATCACCGGATTATTCCCATCACCATTAATGACTGCAAGTGGGGATTCCAGTACTCGCCCTATGTGTATTATAACGAACACTGTATCGTTTTTAACGGTCAGCATGTACCTATGAAAATTGAACGGGCTACATTTATCAAGCTGTTTGATTTTGTAACGCTGTTTCCACATTATTTTTTGGGTTCCAATGCAGATCTTCCGATTGTAGGCGGATCGATTTTAAGCCATGACCATTTCCAGGGCGGAAATTATGCCTTTGCTATGGCAAAAGCGCCCATTGAAAAATTTTATCAGAAGCCAGGGTTTGAAGATGTGGAAGCCGGGATTGTTTTCTGGCCCATGTCAGTTCTTCGCCTTCGGGGGAAAGACAGCAGCCGCCTAATTGAACTTGCCGATGAGGTACTTAAGACATGGAGAGGCTACACAGATGAAGAGGCCTTCGTGTTTGCAGAAACAGACGGGGAACTTCACAATACCATAACCCCTATTGCACGGAAGAATGGAGAGCTGTTCGAGCTTGATCTGGTGCTGCGGAATAATATTACCACAGAAGAATTCCCTATGGGTGTGTATCATCCTCATCAGGAACTGCATCACATTAAAAAAGAAAATATCGGCTTGATAGAAGTGATGGGACTGGCTGTACTGCCTTCCAGGTTAAAGGCAGAGCTGGCTGCTTTAGGCGATGCTATAGTGGAAGGCAGAGATATCCGGGCAGATAAAGAATTAGAAAAGCATGCTGACTGGGTGGATGAATTCCGCACGAAATACGACAGCATTACGAAAGAAAATGTAACCCGGATTCTCCAGGAAGAGGTAGGCCATGTATTTGCCCGGGTACTGGAGGATGCAGGTGTTTATAAGTGTGATGAAAATGGCCGTAAAGCATTTGGTCGTTTCCTTCACAGTGCAGGTTTTGTGTGCAGATAAGGGGCTTTTAAGAAAGGAGAAGGATAGTTATGGGGAACTTAATTGGAAAAGAAGTAGAGGCGTTTAAGGTTTGGGCGTACCGTATGGGGAAGTTTTATGAGGTTGCAAAAGAAGATCTGTTAGGCCACTGGTCGGTTCTGTTTTTTTATCCGGCGGATTTTACCTTTGTTTGTCCTACTGAATTAGGGGATCTGCAGGATTTTTATGAAGAATTTGAGGAAATTGGCTGTCAGATTTATTCCGTATCAGAAGATACCCATTTTGTTCATAAAGCCTGGGCGGATGCTTCGGAAACCATTGGGCGCATCCAGTACACGATGTTAGGGGATCCGGCAGGCGTGCTGGCAAGGCAGTTTGGAGTTTTGTCAGAAGAAGAGGGACAGGCGTTTCGGGGGACTTTTATTCTGAATCCAGAGGGAAAGGTAAAAGCATACGAAATTCATGATATGGGCATCGGACGAAATGGGGCAGAGCTTCTCAGAAAAGTCCAGGCAGCCCAGTTTGTGGAGGAACATGGAGATCAAGTATGTCCTGCCAAGTGGAAACCTGGAGAAAAAACCTTAACACCCAGCCTGGATCTGGTAGGTCTTTTATAGAACGGAGGCACATATGATTGATTTGTCCAGGATTTCGGAGGAAAGCCCTTTGCTGGATGAAAACACAAAGGAAACGTTAAAGGGAGTATTTGCAAAGCTGGATAAGGATATTGTAATAAAGAGCATTGTGGATTTACAGGAGGAAAAGTCGGCAGAGATGGCTTCTTTCTTAAAAGGGATCGCGTCATTCAGCAATCGGATTTGCCTGGAGCTTTATGAAGTATCAGAAGGAGCCGGACTTGAAATGGATACCAGCCATCTTCCTGCCACAGGTTTTTACATTGGTTCTTCCTATTCCGGAGCCGCCTTTCATGGAGTTCCCGGCGGCAAAGAAATCAATTCCTTTGTTATCGGCATTTATAATCTGGCAGGGCCAGGGCAGGAGCTTTCAAAAAGCACTGTGAAAAAAATTGAAAAGATTAAACACCCGGTATCAGTTAAGATCTGTGTTTCCCTGGCCTGCCATCATTGCCCCGGCGTAGTGATTGCCTGCCAAAGGATTGCTATGCTGAATCCTCTCGTAAAAGCTGAGATGTATGATGCAAATTTATATCCGGATCTGGTAAAAGACTACCAAATTGAACGGGTGCCGTTAGTGATTTTAAATGACCGGGATACGTATGCAGGGCCCAGAACTATAGAAGACTTTACGCAGCTTTTCCGGGATGCCCGCTGATGTGAAAAATAAAAGAATAATGCATGATTTTGATAAAAAAATAACGAAAAAATTGTTAAAAATTCACAGGAATTAGAAAAAATATCCTTTAAAATATGTATAATTTACAAGAAATTACAAATATAACTTGCATTATTCTGTGCAGTATGCTATATTGGTTTCAGATAAAGAAAACAAATAACATGCTGAGAGATGAGAGCATAGCATTACAACAGAAATGTTGTTTGATGCCGTGCTCTTTTTTTTCCTTTATAGGAACTTGGAAAATGGCTTCTGTGATACGCTCATTTTGATTTAAAATGTTTGCTTGCAAGAAGGGGAAAGGAAGAGATACATGGAACAGAAATTTTACGATATGGTGGAAGCCAATCCTGTGATTGCAGCGATTAAGGACATGGATGGTTTGGAGAAGTGCTGCTGTCTTCAGGATGTAAAAGTGGTATTTGTTTTATTCGGAGATATCTGCAATATTAAAGAGATCGTAAGCCGGATCCGAAAATCCGAAAAATTGGCCATTGTCCATGTAGATTTGATTACCGGTCTTGGTTCTAAAGAAATTGCAGTGGATTTTATCCGTCAGCAGACAGGGGCAGACGGGATTATCTCTACAAAGCCAACTATGATCCGCCGGGCCAAGGAACTGGAAATGTATACGGTTATGCGGTTTTTCCTTCTGGATTCCATGGCGTTTGAAAACATTGAAAAGCAGCTTACTATGGTACGGCCGGACTTTGTTGAGCTTCTGCCCGGCGTTATGCCTAAAATTATCCGCAAGGTCTGTAAGCGGGTGAAAACCCAGGTAATCGCCGGCGGGCTGATTACAGATAAAGAAGATATTATGGCAGCGCTGGATGCAGGCGCGATTTCCGTATCCTCCACTAATCAGAAGGTGTGGATGATGTAGGAAATTCAGGGCAATATCAGAAGAACAGTAAGATACTCACCTGCCGGAGGGGGTTCGGCAGTGCGTATAGATGAAACTTTTTATTCCATATTATTTTAAGAGGAGGTATTTTTATGGCAAAGTACGTAATGGCGCTGGATGCAGGAACCACCAGTAATCGGTGTATCCTTTTTAATGAGAAAGGTGAGATGTGCAGTGTGGCTCAGAAAGAATTTACCCAGTATTTTCCAAAACCAGGCTGGGTAGAGCATGATGCCAACGAAATCTGGTCCTCCCAACTGGGCGTAGCAGTTGAAGCCATGTCAAAGATCGGGGCTGTGGCAAGTGATATTGCGGCTATCGGAATTACAAATCAGCGTGAAACTACTATTGTTTGGGACAAGGCCACAGGAGAGCCTGTGTATCATGCGATTGTATGGCAGTGCCGCCGTACTTCCGAATACTGTGATACCTTAAAGGAAAAAGGATTGGTGGATGCGTTCCGTGAGAAAACCGGCCTTGTAATCGATGCCTATTTTTCCGGGACTAAGTTAAAATGGATTTTAGACAATGTAGAGGGCGTAAGAGAGCGTGCAGAAAAAGGGGAATTGCTGTTTGGTACGGTAGAAACCTGGCTGATCTGGAAACTGACCAAAGGAAAGGTTCATGTAACAGATTACTCCAATGCTGCAAGAACCCTGCTGTTTAATATTCAGAAGCTGGAGTGGGATGATGAGATTTTAGCAGAGCTGAATATTCCTAAGTGCATGCTTCCGGAAGCAAAGCCTTCAAGCTGTGTTTACGGCGAAGCGGATCCCTCCTTCCTCGGAGGCCCCATCCCCATTGCCGGAGCTGCCGGAGATCAGCAGGCTGCATTATTTGGACAAACCTGCTTTAATCCAGGTGAAGCAAAGAATACATACGGAACTGGCTGCTTCCTTTTGATGAATACTGGCGAAAAGCCAATTTTCTCGAAAAACGGCTTAGTTACTACGATTGCATGGGGATTAGACGGGAAAGTAAACTATGCTCTGGAAGGCTCCATCTTTGTAGCAGGCGCTGCAATCCAGTGGCTTCGGGATGAAATGCGGATTATCGATTCCGCACCGGATTCTGAGTACATGGCAAAAAAGGTAAAGGATACCAATGGCTGTTATGTAGTTCCCGCCTTTACAGGCCTTGGCGCTCCCCACTGGGATCAGTATGCAAGAGGAACGATTGTAGGAATTACCAGAGGTGTAAATAAATACCATATTATCCGCGCCACATTAGAGTCCCTGGCATATCAGACCAATGATGTGCTTCAGGCAATGAAGGCAGACTCAGGGATCAATTTAGCAGCTCTTAAGGTAGACGGCGGCGCCAGTGCAAATAATTTCTTAATGCAGACCCAGTCTGATATCATTAATGCACCGGTTCAAAGGCCAAGATGTGTGGAAACAACAGCAATGGGTGCAGCTTATCTGGCTGGTTTGGCAGTCGGGTACTGGTCAAGCAAAGAAGACGTTATTAAAAACTGGGCGATCGATCAAGTATTTACTCCTGGCATCAGCGATGAAGAGAGGACAGAGAAGGTAGCCGGATGGAATAAGGCAGTGAAGTATTCCTATGGCTGGGCAAAAGAAAATTAACTGCAGCCAAAAAAGAAACTGGAAATTACTGCAATTTGTTAAAATAAGCGAATGAGAAGGGGGAAATTATAATATGTTGCCATATATAGCGGAATTAATTGGAACCATGCTGTTAATCATATTAGGTGACGGCGTAGTGGCAAACGTAACCTTAAACAAATCAGGAATGAAAGGAGCAGGTTCTATCCAAATTACCTTTGCCTGGGGCCTTGCAGTTATGATTCCGGCATTTATCTTTGGCGCGGCATCCGGGGCTCACTTTAACCCGGCTTTAACCATTGCACTGGCAATAGACGGAAGCTTATCATGGGGATTGGTTCCCGGCTATATTATCGCCCAGTTTGCAGGCGCAATATTAGGTGCATGTCTGGTATATGCCATGTTTAAAGATCAGTTTGATGCAACAGATGATCCGGGAACCAAGTTAGGCGTTTTCTCTACAGGCCCATCGGTTCCTAATATGCCGTTAAACATTTTAAGCGAAGCAGTTGGAACCTTTGTTTTAGTATTTGCCATTAAGGGAATCCCAGCTACAGCAGCTCCTGGCGTAGAGAAATTTATGGTATTTGGAATTATCGTATCCATCGGTATGTCCTTAGGCGGTCTGACAGGCTATGCATTAAACCCAGCCCGTGACTTGGGACCTCGTATTGCCCATACCCTTCTGCCGATTAAAGGAAAAGGAGATTCCAATTGGGGTTACGCTCCGGTTGTAATTGCAGGTCCGGTAATTGGTGCGATAATAGCAGTTTTATTATACGGAGCTATTCCGTGGTAAAATCGTTTGTCAGTGACTGTAAACTACCAAACAGTTACGTTTAATTTAATAATGTAGCATGAGAGCAGAGCCTGGCAATCAATCGTATGAAAACACGTTTTTTGTCAGGCTTTCTTTGCAGGAAGAGAGGACGGATTACTATGTATGATGTGGTCATTATCGGAGCAGGCGTGTCCGGGGCAGCCGCTGCCAGAGAGCTGTCACGCTATCAGGTAAAAGCCTGTGTATTGGAAAAGGAAGAGGATGTTTGCTGTGGTACATCCAAAGCCAACAGCGCAATTGTCCATGCTGGTTATGATGCGGCAAATGGTTCCCTGATGGCAAAGCTGAATGTAGAGGGAAATAAAATGATGTCCAGGCTTTCAGAAGAGCTGGATTTTGAATTCATTCAAAATGGTTCTCTGGTAGTGTGCACAGACGAGGAAAACCGGGTTGGCCTGGAAGAGCTTTTGGACCGTGGTGTGAAAAATGGAGTAGAAGGGCTGAGGATTGTTGAACGGGAAGAACTGGTTTCCATGGAACCGAATATTTCTGATGAGGCAGTAGCTGCCCTTTATGCGCCAACAGGCGGAATTGTGTGTCCCTTTAACTTAAATATCGCACTGGCAGAGAATGCCTTCATGAACGGCGTGGAGTTTTGCTTCAATACAAAAGTAGAAGGGATTGAACGGACTGAAGGCGGTTTCCGGCTTAAAACAAATAAAGGAGATGTGGAAACGAAATGTGTGGTAAACGCAGCCGGCGTTTATGCTGACCAGATCCACAATATGGTGGCAGATGAGCCCATTACCATTATCCCCAGGAGAGGCGACTACTGCCTGTTAGACCAGACAGCCGGGAAGCATGTAACAAGAACCATATTTGCATTGCCTGGAAAGTATGGAAAAGGAGTTCTGATATCGCCTACTGTTCACGGGAATTTGATTGTAGGCCCGACAGCCATTGATATTGAAGATAAGGAAGGAACCAATACCACACGGGCAGGACTGGACGAAGTAATTGATAAATGCGCTAATACAGTAAAAAATGTACCGATGCGTCAGGTGATTACCTCTTTTGCTGGTCTGCGTGCCCATGAGGAAGGCCATGAGTTTATTATTAAAGAGCTTCCGGAGGCACCGGGTTTTATAGACTGTGCCGGAATTGAATCTCCCGGATTAAGCAGCAGCCCGGCTATCGGATGCATGGTAGCAGATATTGTTAAGGGGATTTTAGATTTAAAGGAAAATCCGGATTTTGTCGGAACACGGAAAGGCATCTTAAAGCCAGGAACCCTTTCTATGGATGAGCAAAATGAACTGATCAAAAAGCAGCCGGCTTATGGCAATATTATCTGCCGCTGCGAGATGATAACAGAAGGGGAAATTCTGGATGCGATTCATCGTCCGCTTGGAGCAAAATCTCTGGACGGAGTTAAAAGAAGAACCCGTGCCGGAATGGGCCGGTGCCAGGCCGGTTTTTGTTCTCCGCGCACCATGGAAATTTTATCGAGAGAGCTTTCTCTAGACCGGATGGAAATTACCAAATGCGGAGGGGAATCAAAAATTGTAGTGGGAACCAATAAGGACAAGATATAGGAAAGGGCGTCAAAAAATGAAAGCATATGATATCGTAATCATTGGCGGCGGCCCTGCAGGGCTTGCAGCCGCAGCTAGCGCAAGAAAAAACGGAGTAACGTCTATTTTGATTTTAGAGCGGGATAAAGAGCTGGGAGGAATCTTAAACCAGTGCATCCATAATGGCTTTGGACTTCATACATTCAAAGAAGAACTGACCGGGCCGGAATATGCGGCAAGATTTATTGAACAGGTGAAGGAGCTTGGAATTGAGTACCAGCTTAATACCATGGTCATGGATATCAGCCATGAAAAGGTGGTAACTGCCATGAACCGGGAAGAAGGGATGTTTACGGTTAAGGCTAAGGCAGTGATTTTAGCTATGGGCTGCAGAGAGCGGTCAAGAGGAGCCTTAAATATTCCGGGATACCGTCCTGCCGGCATTTATTCGGCTGGAACAGCTCAGCGCCTGGTAAACCGGGAAGGATTTCTGCCGGGGCGTCAGGTCGTAATTTTAGGATCCGGCGACATCGGGCTGATTATGGCCCGGCGTATGACGTTTGAAGGCGCCAAGGTAAAAGTGGTGGCAGAACTGATGCCTTATTCCGGCGGATTAAAGAGAAATATTGTGCAGTGTTTGGATGACTATGGGATTCCCTTAAAGTTAAGTCATACGGTAGTGGAAATACGGGGCAAAGAACGTCTGACCGGAATTACCATTGCCCAGGTAGACGGCAGGGGAAAACCGATCCCGGGAACGGAAGAAGACTACGACTGTGATACACTGCTTCTCTCTGTGGGACTGATACCAGAGAATGAGCTTTCCAGAGGGGCAGGGGTTGCCATCAGCCCGGTTACTTCCGGACCGGTGGTAAATGAAAGCCTGGAAACGAATATTGAAGGTGTATTTGCCTGCGGAAATGTGCTCCACGTTCATGATCTGGTGGATTTCGTATCAGAGGAGGCAGGGGCAGCAGGGAAAAATGCGGCATCTTATGTATTGGGCCAGAGAAGGGAAGTTTCCGGAAGGGAAATCCAGATGAATCCGACAGAAGGGGTTCGCTATACGGTGCCATCCTCTATCCGGCCGGATCAGATGGAGGATAAGCTGACAGTTCGGTTCCGGGTAGGCGGCGTTTATAAAAATTGCTATATCAGCGTATACTTTAACGATGAAAGGGTAATGCGCCGCAAACGTCCAGTAGTAGCTCCCGGTGAGATGGAGGAGATTAAGTTAGAGAAAGCAAAACTTCTGGAATACCCGGATCTGAAGACCATAACCATTAAAATCGAGGAGGCATAGGCATGGAAAAAAGAGAATTGATCTGCATAGGATGTCCTCTGGGCTGTCCGGTGACAGTATCCATGGAAGCCGGTGAAGTGGTAAAAGTGGAAGGAAATACCTGCAAGAGGGGTGACGACTATGCCAGAAAAGAAGTAACCAATCCTACCAGAATCGTTACCAGCACAGTAATGGTAGAAGGCGGCATGGATGTGACGGTTTCAGTTAAAACCCGATCCGATGTTCCGAAGGGAAAGATTTTCGACTGTGTAAAATCATTAAAAGGAATTGTTGTAGAGGCTCCGGTTAAAATTGGCGACGTGATTGTAGAGAATGCTGCAGGAACGGGAGTGGACATAATTGCAACAGCTAATGTGGCTGCAAGGTGATGAATTGCAGGGATAAAAATGCCATTGACAGACAGATTCAAAGGAGTTAGCATAATAAGTAGAACAAGCAGTAACAAGCAGTAAAAACCTCTTGGCACCGAAACAACTGCACAGAATGGAGAACAATATGGAGAATAAGAAAAAAGCATCAGGTTGGGCAAATTTAAACGGGATCAGTGAAGATGATAAAACCTGCGGTTTAAATGATATGAACTGCTTAGGCGATGAGGACGATTCAAGCTGTGGTTTAAACGATATGAACTGCTTAACCGGAAAGGAAGAAAATACCTGCGGCTTAAATGATATGAACTGTCTTGGAGAGGATAAATAACCGGGAACCGGTTTTATGGATCCAAACCGTATCAGTAGAAACTTTTAAAAAGAGGGAGGTTTCAGGATGAAGAAATTTATTAACGCAGTTGATCAGGTGGAGAACCAAATGATTCAGGGTATGGTAAAAGCTTATCCAAAGCATTTAAGGAAATTAGACTGCGGAAATGTGGTAGTGCGGGCTGAAAAAAAGGAAGGGAAAGTAGCCTTAATCAGCGGCGGCGGAAGCGGACATGAGCCGGCTCACGGCGGCTTTGTAGGAGAAGGCATGCTGGATGCGGCAGTTGCAGGCCCTGTATTTACCTCTCCAACCCCAGATCAGATTTTAGAAGGAATCAAAGCCATTGCTACGGATCAGGGTGTGCTGATGGTAGTTAAAAATTACACCGGAGATGTTATGAATTTCGAAATGGCGGCTGAGATGGCTGGGATGGAAGGAATCCAGGTAAAGCAGGTAGTGACCAATGACGATGTGGCTGTGGATGGAAGCCTTTATACTGTAGGCCGCAGAGGCGTTGCGGGAACGGTATTTGTTCATAAGATTGCAGGCGCCCTGGCGGAAAAAGGCGGTTCCTTAGATGAGGTACAGGCTGTAGCCCAAAAGGTAATTGACAATGTGCGTACCATGGGCGCTGCCATTGCTCCCTGTACTGTTCCGGCAGCAGGAAAGCCTGGTTTTGAGCTGGCAGAGGATGAGATGGAAGTAGGAATCGGAATCCACGGCGAGCCGGGAACCCACAAAGAAACCATGAAAACGGCTGATGAGATTACGGACTTGCTTTTGGATAAGATTTTAGCAGATCTGGATTATTCCGGAAGCGAAGTGGCGGTTATGGTAAACAGTTCTGGCGCGACTCCGTTAATGGAATTGTTTATTATTAATAACCGGGTAGCGGATGTTTTAAAGGAAAAAGGAATTGGAGTTTACCGCACATTGGTTGGGGAATATATGACCTCTATTGAAATGGAAGGATTTTCGATTTCTCTTCTGAAACTGGATGATGAGATGAAAGCGCTGTTAGACGCTAAGGCAGATACTCCGGCGTGGAAAGAGTAGCAGACTGTAAGGAGAGAGCAGAAAATGGCAGACAGTAAAATGGTAATCTCCGTTTTGCAGAAAATAGGAGAAAAAATCGGAGAACAGAAAGATTATTTGACAGAGCTTGATCAGCCTATCGGCGACAGCGACCATGGAATTAATCTGGCCAGGGGATTTCAGGAAGTGGATAAAAAGCTTCCTGCCCTGACAGATCAGGATATGGGAGCCATCTTAAAGACGGTGGGTATGACGCTGGTATCTACAGTAGGAGGCGCATCGGGGCCTCTGTACGGTTCCGCTTTCATGAAAATGGGAATGGCCCTTGCAGGGAAAAACCAGCTTAATACAGAAGATTTCTTAAAAGGAATGGACGCGGCAGTGGAAGCTGTGAAGCAGCGTGGAAAGTCCGCTGTGGAAGAAGCAACGATGCTGGATGCCATGGTTCCTGCCTTGGCTGCCATGGAAAAGGCAGCAGCAGAGGGAATGGATCCAAAAGGAATTTTAGAAGCTGGCTGTCAGGCGGCCTGGGCCGGAGCAGAGCATACAAAAGATCTGGTGGCAACAAAAGGCCGTGCCAGCTATGTGGGAGAGCGGGGCATCGGGCATCAGGATCCAGGTGCAACTTCCTTCTCATTTATGCTTGATGCAGTAAAGGAGTGTCTGTGATGGTAGGATTGGTAATTGTGTCCCACAGTGAAAATCTTGCAAAAAGCGTGATTGAGCTGACTTCCATGATGGCAAAGGATGCCCGGATTGCTCCGGCAGGAGGGCTGGAGGACGGCAGCTTTGGAACCAGCTTTGAACGGATTCAGGAAGCCATTGAACAGGTGTATTCAGATGAAGGTGTTATCGTGCTGATGGATTTAGGAAGTGCGGTTATGACAACTGAAATGGTTCTGGAAATGATGGGAGATAAGAAAATCGCCATGGCCGACTGTCCGCTGGTAGAAGGGGCGGTAGTGGCCACTGTAAATGCAGCAGGCGGAATGAAGTTTGAGGAAATATTAGCGTCATTAGAAACAGTCCGGGATATGAGGAAACTTTCATAGTTTTTAATAAGAGTTTTAAACCAGGGTTTTTAAAAAGAGTTTTTTAAACCAGCCCATGCTTCCATCAGCCATTTGGAAGCATGGGCTGGTTCTTAATTTATATATCAATTTTGTTTTCTATTACGCTGCTGGCAGCAAAAGCAGTTTGATTCTGATTTCACTTACAGATCTAATTTCAAATCTCCCGTTTTGATCCATCCGATTCTTCGCAGCCCTTCCCCTAATATCCAGGTTAAGACTGCCGGAAGAAGGAAGCAGACAAAAAGGATGCCCAGCCACATCTTGCTCCCGCCTCCCATACTGGTATATACGCCGATTGGGCCTACAAGGCCGCAGGTTCCCATGCCGGAAGCGGTATGGATACAGGTCATGCCGAATATTACCGTAGCCACAGGTCCTGTAATCATTGAGGCCAAGGTTGGCGCAATCCATATTTTGGGATTTTTTACAATATTACCCATTTGAAGCATGGAAGTTCCAAGCCCCTGGGCCAAAAGACCGCCTACTCCGTTTTCGCGGAAGGAAAGGACGGCAAATCCTACCATTTGGGCGCAGCATCCGGCCACAGCAGCTCCGCCTGCCAGACCATCTAAGGTGAGGGCAATACAGATAGCAGCGCTTGATATGGGAAGGGTTAAGGCAATGCCGATTAATGCAGAAACCAGAATTCCCATAAAGAATGGCTGCATTTCTGTGGCAGTTTTTACCATCATACCGAAAGCGTCCATAAATTTGGCAATGCCTGGCCCTGCAAACTGTGCAACCAGTACGCCAGAGATAATGGTAAGACCAGGGGTAACTAAAATATCCACCCGGGTTTCTTTTGATACAATTTTTCCAAGTTCCGCTGCAATGATGGTAGAAACAAGAGCGCCTACAGGGCCGCCTAAGGCATTGCCGGCGATTCCTACGGTTGCCGCAGAAAACAGAACCAACTGGGGAGCTTTTAAGGCATAGGCAATGGCAACGCCCAGTGCTGCTCCAGTGGCGCTTTTTGCATAGTCTGCAATTACCTGAAATAGTGCAATTCCTGATTTTTCGCCGAGTGTGGCAAAGATCGTCCCGATTAACAAAGATGCAAACAAACCAAAAGCCATGGCGCCTAATGCATCAATGAGATAGGTCTGGACGGTAATATTGACATTCTTTTTCTTTAAGAATGCCTTCATTCCTGTCTGTTCCATAATAAATGTTCTCCTTTATGTATTTGTGCACACATTTGACA
>JAAWIS010000054.1 GCA_022796475.1 Lachnospiraceae bacterium
GGCGTAGCGGTTGCTACGTCGAGGCTTGGGGAGTGGCGCTGTCAGGAAAATAGGCAAGGAAGTTTGCCTATCTATGAGCCAGACAGAACACTAGTGTTCCGACACGTTTTCACTTCGCCAAATGACTTGCCTGAATTTCCATCTGCTGCGTTGTTGTCGGAAGGCGATGCCACCGCATCGCTTCCCTCCGCCGCCTTGCAGACGGAACATTCATTCTGCGTAATTTAGCTGAAAGTAAATGTGTCAGAACACTAGTGAATTTCCAGCCCTAAGTGCCGATAAGCCAGTTCCGTAGCCACTCTTCCCCTGGGTGTGCGCATAATCAGCCCGTTCATCAGCAGATACGGCTCATACACATCTTCCAGAGTCCCCGAGTCTTCTCCCAATGCCGCTGCCAGTGTATCCAGGCCAACGGGGCCGCCGGAAAATTTCTCAATTACAGCCAAAAGGATATTCCGGTCATTTTGATCCAGTCCTAACTTATCCACATCCAGAATATCCAGCGCAAAATCTGCTACTTTCTTTGTGATGGAACCGTCATATTTTACCTGGGCAAAATCCCTTACCCGTCTTAAAAGGCGATTTGCCAGACGAGGCGTGCCTCTGGAACGCTTGGCAAGCTCCATGGCCCCTTCATCGTCAATCTCCACGTTTAAAACCTTGGCAGAACGGATGATAATAGTCTGTAACTCATGGGGCGTATAAAATTCCAGTTTCTGCACTACGCCAAACCGATCCCGCAAAGGAGCAGTTAAAAGCCCTGCCCTGGTAGTTGCTCCAACTAAAGTAAACTTCGGAAGCTCCAGGCGGATAGAACGGGCAGAGGAATCCTTTCCCAACATAATATCGATGGCATAGTCTTCCATAGCCGGATACAAAACTTCCTCCACCTGCCGATTCAGCCGATGGATTTCGTCTACAAACAGCACATCCCCCTCTTTTAAATTATTTAAAATTGCCGCCATCTCTCCCGGCTTTTCAATGGCAGGGCCAGAGGTTACTTTCACATTCACTCCCATTTCATTTGCAATAATCCCGGAAAGGGTGGTTTTTCCCAGTCCTGGCGGTCCATAAAACAGCACATGATCCAAAGGTTCCCCTCTGGATTTGGCTGCATCAATATAAATTTTTAAATTGGCTTTGATTTTTTCCTGGCCGATATAATCCTTAAGCAACTGAGGCCGAAGGCTCCCCTCCAGCTTCTTCTCCTCAGGAATCACATCTGTCGTTATAATCCGTCGCTCCATATCTATCCCTGTCCTTTGCCATGCCGGCAGTTTCTATTTTCAAACTTTTACAAATACTTTAACGATTCCTTTAGCACTGCCTCTGTGGTCATACCTTCTGTAAGCTCCACCTTCTTTACGGCTTTTGAAGCTTCCATATTCGAATATCCCAGTGCAGTTAATGCCAAAACCGCTTCCCTGGCTGCCCCGAACAACTGACTCTCCGGATTTTGGTTTCCATTTTTTCCTTTTCTGCTATCTCCGGATATTTCCATAATTTCTGCAGGCTGCTCCATGGTAATTTTATCCTTTAAATCCAAAATTACCCTCTGGGCCGTCTTCATGCCAATTCCCGGCGCCCTGGATATGGCTTTTGCATCTCCAAAAACCACTGCTGCCCGCAAGGCATCCGGGTCAAGGGCCGATAAAATTCCTAAGGCTCCCTTAGGGCCTATGCCGTTTACGCTTAAAAGCTGGCGGAACATGGTCTTATCCTGCCGGTTTAAAAATCCATATAAGCTCATGCCATCTTCCCGAACTTGGAAATACGTATGTACGTTTACTTCTTCTCCCACTGGCGGAAGCTGTTCTAAAACGGATAACGGAACCCGAATTTCCAGCCCGATCCCTCCGGCTTCTACCACAATACTGTCTTCTTCTATCTGAATCAAAGGCCCTCTTACAAATGAAATCATAACACAACCGCCTTCCACTTATCCTGTCACTCATCATAGCACAGGCCAATGCCCTGCGCAAGCCTAAACCGAACAAATATTCTATCCTTTCGTTTCTTAAATAATTCCTTCCCGATTCATTGCAGCAGAAAACCCGCTTCTGCAAACCGCAGTGTTCAGACACACTCTAAGTCGTTACTGTTCACAGGCGCCCTGTAAACGGAACCCCATATGCCCATTTAGCATCGCCTGCGGCCATGGGGCATATGCTTTGCTCCCATAACGAGATTGGCTCGTGACCAATCAGCGGGGTGATTCATCACGATGGGAACAGTGACTCTAAGACAGCCAATATTGACGGATTCTGCCATTTCTACTATACTATTCTATTATAATTCGATTGAAAACAGCAGTTTTATTTATTATTTCCTTTCCCTGACGGATGAGGGTAACGAATGTTAAAAATAATTAAAGTGAGGCTTCTTTATGACTACTCTGCAATCCCCCATAGACTTTCCCTGCGCCTATCCTTTAAAACGGCTTGGCCCTTATGAAAGCCTGCTATTTTTTGATATTGAAACCACCGGTTTTTCTGCTGAAACCAGCCAGGTCTACCTGATCGGCTGCATTTTTTACAATGCCAGTACTGCCCGATGGAATCTGATTCAATGGTTTGCAGATACTCCGGAATCTGAAATCGATTTACTAAATACTTTTTTTAGATTTTCCTCCGGCTATCAAACTGCAATCCATTTTAACGGAGATTCTTTTGATATCCCTTTTCTGCTGAAACGCTGCCTGAAACATGGGCTTCCCTGGATCAGCATCCAGCCTGACAGCCTGGATATTTACCGGAAAATCCGCCCTTATCAATCTCTTTTGGGATTAAGTTCTATGAAACAGAAATCAATTGAAGAATTCCTGAATATTAATCGGAAAGATACCGCCTCAGGCGGACAGCTTATTTCCGTATATGAAACGTATCTGCTGACCAAAAGCCAGCCTTTGTATAAACTGCTGATCCTGCACAATAGAGATGATCTGAATGGACTGTTTCAAATCCTTCCTGTGCTGAATTATCCTGATATGTTTGAGCAGCAACTTTTCCTGGCAAGCCAAACAGTCAGCAGACCAAGCCCGGAAGAGCCGCCATTTTTAGACCTGGTCTATGAAAGCCCCTGCACGCTTCCAGTTCCGTTCCAAATACCAGGAACGTTTCTGCATTCCCAGATTCTTGGCAGCGGCTCCAGCCTGTTCTGCCGGATCCTTTTGTTTCAGGGAGAGCTGAAATATTTCTATCCTAATTACAAGGACTATTACTATCTTCCCTGTGAAGATACTGCAATTCATAAAAGCGTGGGAACTTATGTATCCGGAAATGCCAGAAAAAAAGCCACTGCCAAAACTTGCTACACAAAAAAATCAGGCCTGTTCCTGCCTCAGAAAACACCTTTAAGCCAGCCTGTTTTTCGGGAAGAATACAATAGCAGCATAAGTTATTTACTTTATGATAAATCCCTGCTCCTTGACGCCAAACTTGGAAACGCCTTTTTGCGCCAGCTTCTCTTTGGATATTAATACCGCCCTTTTCTTAAAAGCGTTCGAATATACTGAAACGTTTTCTCCTCTCCTTCATCCCGCAGCATTAACAGCAGTTTTTCTAAAAGCGCCCTGGTTTCGGGATGAAGAACCGGGGTAACGTAAAGACGCGTAAATTCATAATATTCCCAGGCAGAACCGCTGGTATAATTAGCTCCCCGGTACACTTTACAAGCAGCAATTCTGTCACATACCATTTCGATTACATACCGTAGAGGCATTTTATTTCCAACCAGGCCTTTTGAACGATCACTTGAAAAATCAATCCAATATTCAAAGTGATGTTTGTTCCTTCCTTTGTGATGAAGCCAGGCTGCTGA
The DNA here is from genome assembly GCA_022796475.1 of Lachnospiraceae bacterium. Lineage (GTDB taxonomy): Bacteria > Bacillota > Clostridia > Lachnospirales > Lachnospiraceae > Caccovicinus. The sequence continues at coordinate 3,820 of JAAWIS010000054.1, forward strand.
ATATCCGATTTTTTCCCTTTCAGCCGCATTCGGACTTCTGGTTCCCTGGTAATATTTTACTCCTGTCCAGAACTCCGATAAGCTGTATTTCGACAAATCATGAAGCAGTCCCTGCCTGTACAGGCCAAGTTTAAAGCACTCGTTCATGACCAGAATCTTATGCTGGGTGATCGTGCGAAAATGTTTTCCAATATTTTTAATTTTCATAGCAAAACCTTCTTTATTTTTCTTTCATTAATCAATAAGTATAGCATAGGAAAACATTGATGCACAATCTCTTTTTTCCGGCATTCGAATAATTTAAAAAATGATTTTTTTTATGATATTTCGTCAAAAAGATTTGACTTAGCAGGAAAACTATGGTATTCTAAACTAAGTTGTGATGCGTTCACAACGTTGCTTATATTTTATTTTTTTTATATCTTTTGGAGGTATTATATGAAAGGTACAGTTAAGTGGTTTAACAACCAAAAAGGGTACGGATTTATTTCCGACGAACAGGGGAACGATGTATTCGTTCACTACTCTGGATTAAACATGGAGGGCTTTAAGTCTTTAGACGAAGGCGCTCAGGTTGAATTCGATGTGGTTAACGGAGCAAAAGGACCTCAGGCAACCAACGTTACCAAATTATAATCATCAGAATACAGTGTACCTTTTTCAATATATATCAGGCATCTGTGATAATTAGTTGAAGTAAGATATATTTGTTAGTTATGATTACAAACAAGAGCCATCTTAAAATGAGATGGCTCTTTTTGTATCCTAACGTATCCTAACCTTACCTGACTGCCTTGTTAAAAATTTCCTTTAATTCATCTACAGAAAACTGGTAATTCTGGTTGCAGAAATGGCAATTTACTTCAATCGGTTTCCCTTCCTGAATCATCTCCTGGATTTCCTTTTTCCCAACACTAATCAATGCTTTTTCCACCCTTTTTTTGGTACAATTGCAGTGAAATCTGGCAGGAATTTTATCATTTATTTCCAGTCCAAATTCTCCCAAAATATATTCCAAAATCATTTCCGGCGTATTCCCCACATCGAGGAGCGTAGTGATGGAAGTAATTTCCCCAAGTTTTTCCTCCAGCCGGGTTATGATGCGCTCAGAAGCTCCCGGCATCATCTGCAGGATAAATCCCCCTGCCTGACGTACAGTATTTTCCGGATTCATTAAAACGCCTAATGCCACAGAAGAAGGCGTCTGCTCAGAAGTTGCAAAATAGTACGTTAAGTCTTCTGCAATTTCTCCGGTTACCAATATTGTCTGACCGATATAAGGTTCTTTTAATCCGATGTCTTTGATCACACTTAATACGCCTACTCCTAATGCGCCGCCTACATCCAGCTTCCCCTTATCATTAGGCGGAAGAAGGACAGAAGGGTTAAACGCGTACCCTTTTACATCTCCTTTTGAATCTGCCGTTACCGTCAGCCCCTTGATTGGGCCATCTCCCTGTATTTTTACTGTAAGGAGATCCTGGTCACCCTTCATCATAATTCCCATCATCGCGGCTGCTGTCATCAGCCGCCCCAGGGCTGCAGTAGCAACCGGGCTTGTATTATGAGCAGATCTGGCTTGTTCCACCAGATCCCTTGTAGTAGCTGCAAAAGCGCGGATCTGCCCTTCTGCAGCCGTTGCACGCAATATATAATCTGCCATATCAAATTCCTGCTCTCTTTCAAAATTTCCCATTACAATCCGTTTCTTTTTCATTTCCGCTTTTCCCTTTTTCTTTGGCAATAACGGAAACCCTCTGGCTGTCTGGCTTTGGAGCATCTTTCGTAAAAGCCTCATAGCAGCCAAGTAATTCCATTCCGGATTCTTTTATGGCTGAAAAAACCTCCTCCAGTGAAAAAGCTCTCTGGTAATGGGTTTCCTGATATTTCCGGTAGGGCTGTCCTCCAGGGTATGCTTCTTTATAACCCCCTTCGTTCTCCGGAATAAACAAAGCCAATTCGTATTCATTTATACGGCTTTCTTCATCAAAATAATTATCCCAGATAAAGCTTCCTTCCAGGCGGTTTTCTGCAATAGTCTTATCTGCTAAAACGACACGGTATTTATACTCTGTGTTTAAATCAAAAATCAGAATACCGCCTGGATCCAGATAATTGTTAATCTGACGGAAGGTTTGAAGCAGCGCCTCATAGTCCGGAAGGTAATTAAAGGAATCACAGACACTGATTACTGCCCTTACTGTGCCGTACAGTTCAAATTCCTCCATGTCCTGCATCAAATACAAAATATCCAGACCAGATGCCTGTTGCTTTTCCATGGCAATTTCCAGCATCTCCGGGGAATTGTCCACGCCAATCATATCATAACCTTCCCTGGCCAAAAGTTCTGTCATGGAACCTGTTCCGCATCCCAAATCCAAAATCAGTCCGTCACAGATTTTATATTGGGCAAGCACCTCTGTAAGATAGCGGCACCATTCCTGATATGGGATATTATCCATAAACATATCGTAAACTCTGGCAAAGCTGGTATATGCTTCCATGTTTCCCTCTTCCTTTCCTATCTCCTGCCAGCCTCCATAGAGCCACAAGTGAGCGGGGATGCCCCAGCCCTTATCCTGGCTGCCGTCCAAAACCTCCATAGGAAAAAGCCGCCGGCTGTATCTACAGCACAACGGCTTCTTTTGGCTTTACGCATTCTTACCGCAGCACTTTTTATATTTCTTGCCGCTTCCGCATGGGCACGGATCATTCCTTCCCACCTTTTTCGGTTTGCGGACTGTACCAGATGCTTTCTGCTCTTTATACAGTTCCTTCCTGCGTTCCTCTGTTAAAATGCTGTCCCACTGGGGCAGTTCATACAGCCAGTTTGCCTTCGCCTCTACCATGTTGTAATACAGCTTTTCCGGATCAATCTCAATCCGCACCTGGGTATCTTCTTCCATAGTATCAATGGGATTTTCATACCCTTTTAAGCTTTCGTTAATACCATCCAGAAAACCGGTCATAATCAAAACTTCTGTCTGATACTTTTCTGCCAGCTCCTTGACGGTTCCGGTAATTACCTGGGTGGGGTCGGATAAAATCTGTTCGTAAATACCCTTCTCAATGGTAAAATATCCGGTCCACAGATTTTCTCTTTCTTTATCATTAAGACCCTCGCCATATGCCAAATCTCTCCAAGTCTGTAAAATCGCCATCTTAATTCCATCCTTTATCTTTCATATTCTTATCCGGCACTGCCTGTCCGGTAGCTTCCAAATGATTATATACCAAAACCTTCTTTGTTGTAAAGTGCCTTCTGCTTAAAATCCTTTAATATCCCTGCAATAATTGCACTTGCCAGGGCAAATGTAAACACATCTGCAACCGCCTGTGCCATCTGCACTCCCAAAAGCCCAAATACTCCGGAAAGAATCCAGAGTGCAGGAACCAGAAACAGCCCCTGGCGTCCCATAGCTACTAACGATGCCCGAAATCCATAGCCGATGGACTGAGTCATCATGTTGCACATAATAATCCATCCCTGAATTGGCATGGTTAAAAGCTGAAGCCGTAAGGCTCTGGAACCGATTTCAATTACTTTCAAATCTTCCCGGCGGAATAAGGCAATAATGGGGCGCGCAAGGCCAAAGCTTATCAGGCCAAGGCCCGTTAATACTACTGTTGACACCTTAAAACAGAACCAGAAGGATTCCAAAACCCGATCATAGCGCTTGGCCCCAAAGTTAAAGCCGCAAACTGGCTGAAACCCCTGGCCAAATCCAATCAGGCCGGAATTAATAAACATCATAAACCGTGATACAATCGACATGGCGGCAATCGCCGCATCTCCGTAGGGGCCTGCCGTTACATTTAATACTACAGAGGAAATGCTCATCATTCCCTGCCGGCACAGGGAAGGAAGCCCTCCATGAAGGATAATCCCATACATCCTTAAAGTGGGGCTAAATTTAGAAAGCTGAATTTTAATGCTGTCTTTTCTGAAATTACACTGACACAGCAGAATCCCGAAACTGACGATCTGGCTAATCATAGTGGCTATCGCTGCCCCGGCAATTCCCATGTGAAATCCAAAAATCAGAACCGGATCCAAAATAATATTTAAAATTCCGCCTGCTGCAATTCCAAACATGGCATACATGGCAATCCCCTGGGCGCGGAGAATATTATTCATTACATAGGAGCAGAGCATAAACGGTGCCGCATACAGGATGTACCGCATGTAGCTCATGGCAAAAGGCGCAATGGTTGATGTAGCCCCTAAAAGATAAACAACCTTTTCCATATAAATGATTCCGAAAATCATCATAAAAATCCCAATAAAAAATACGCTGAAAAATGCAGTTGACGCTGCCTTTCCTGCTTCTCCCCCATTCTGATCCCCCAGTGAACGCGAAATATAGTTTCCGCTCCCCATGCCAAAGGTAAAACCGATTGCCTGAATCAGAAACATGAAAGAAGCAATAATCCCCACTGCCCCCGAAGCGCTGGTTCCAATCCGGCTTACAAAAAAAGTATCTGCCATATTATAAATTGCAGTGATCAGCATACTGACAATAGTAGGCACTGCAAGTTTTGAAATCAGTCTTGGGATGGGCGTATCCATCATCATTTGGTATCGTTCTTCCTGTGTCATTGATTGCTGCATCTGTATCCCATTCTCCTTTTTCTGGTCTTTATTCAGTACCCCTGCAGGCAGCCGTCAAGCCTTTGCCCAATGGGATAATGTGTTCATGTTTTGCCTTCCTATCATTATCCGCCAAATCCCCATCCCAGCTTAAGTCTTTCGCTCATAGCCTGCAAAATAAATGCCGAACCCTTTTCTGTGATACAAAAAGTATAGCACAAAAACGGACTTTTTTGCAAGAATCCTGCTAAAACAGTTGCACCTTAGACGTTCAAATGGTAGGATAAAAGATGGCAAAACGCCAATCCTTACGGTTTGGCATAAAAATAGGAGGTATTATGATGAATTTGATCATACCAGAGAACTACGATCCCCGCCTCACTGTCCGGGAAACCCAGGACGCTATTAAGTACATACGTGACACCTTTCAGAAAGAATTGGGACGGAAGATGAATTTCGAACGGATATCCGCGCCTTTATTTGTAGAAAAAAGCAGCGGCTTAAATGATGATTTAAACGGAGTAGAACGCCCCGTCCAGTTTGATATGGCTGCTATGCCTGAAGAAACGGTGGAAGTTGTTCATTCTCTGGCAAAATGGAAGCGTATGGCGCTGAAGGAATATGGATTCCAGCCGGGAGAAGGCCTTTATACCAATATGAACGCCATCCGCCGGGATGAAGTATTGGATAATCTGCACTCCTGCTATGTAGACCAGTGGGACTGGGAAATGGTGATTACCAGAGAGCAGCGGACTGTTGATACCTTAAAACAGGTAGTAAAGACTATATTCCAGATGATCAAGCACATGGAACATGAAGTCTGGTACAAATATCCCCAGGCAGTCAAGCATCTGCCAGATGATATCTTCTTTATTACTTCCCAGGAACTGGAGGATCTTTATCCGGATCACACTCCTAAGGAACGTGAAAATTTAATTGCAAAAGAGCACGGATGCGTTTTTCTGATGCAGATCGGCGATGCACTTGCCAGCGGCAAACCTCATGACGGCCGTGCCCCGGATTATGATGATTGGAAATTAAACGGAGATATCTTATTCTGGTTTGATACCTTAAACTGTGCTTTGGAAATTTCCAGTATGGGGATTCGGGTAGACGAAGTATCGTTAGATGAGCAGCTTAAAAAAGCTGGCTGTGAAGATCGGAAAAAACTGCCTTACCATAAGATGCTGTTAAATGGGGAACTGCCGTTTACCATCGGAGGCGGCATCGGACAGTCCCGCCTTTGTATGCTCCTTTTAGATCGGGCCCATATCGGGGAAGTTCAGGCTAGCATATGGCCGGAAGATATGAAAAAAACCTGTAAAGAACATGGGATTATGCTGCTGTAAAGCGGGAATGAATCGATTCTAATAAAAGAGAATATTTATATAGCGTGTTATTTATGTATCGGTCGGGGCTGTCCCATTAAGAAAGATGATACAAGATAAGCTAGTTTGAAATATCCTTCCATACTATATCTTGTATATGTTTTACTTAGTGCGACAGCCCCTTTTTACTTAACTGCCCTTGTGTAAATGTTTGTCTGATGATTGACAGAATCTTCCTAATCTGACACATAAATAATCAGGTATCTATCAGTATCCAGCTTTTATCGATCAGTCTTGAATGATATCCATCATTATTCCATCTTGATGGTGAAATAACAATTTTTTCTTTATTCCTTGAAAGATACTGTCCCCACCAGCTATAGGTAGAGTTGCTAATAATAAAATGCTTGCAAGTATACATAAGTCTTAATGTTTCATAAACTGGCATATCATGTGGTACATATACAGTATCAGCGTTAAAGCGTAAGTTTTCTTTACACCAATTAATATCATCAGAGAACACAAAGAATGTTGAATCTTTCATCAGCTTTTTCATGGTATCCACAGCATTATAATAATACTGAACTGTACAAACGCCAAAGGACTTTTCAAACTGTGTATTAAAAAAATCTCCTCTTCTAACGCTTACGCAAATGGAATTTGAATTGATTATTCTTCTGATAAGAGTAATATTTCTATCCTCCACCTCATGAATCGGCTGTAATTCCTCTCTGAGAATATCTCCAATTTCATCGAAAATTTCATATGATTCACAAACTCCGGTAACGATTGATTTGTCACCTGTGGGATAAATCTTTGTTACTCCTTCACGGACCCAGTAAACATTGAACTTGTTCAGTAATTTCTGAAACCGTTGTGCTTTTACTGCACGTTCTTCTCTCGGTTTATTTTTGTATAGCCAAATATCAATCGATTTAAGCATTACAGGAATTTTTTCCACCAACGTTGTTTCATTTTTCAGTACAGTGCCAGGCTTATCGTAGTATTCATAAGGAACCGTATTAAAATCCTCAAGTACATCATACCATCCCCGATTCTTTTTATTTTGAGCGAATATACTATTAAAATTTAAAATAAGTTTATCATCATTATTTTTAATCTGAATGTATCTTGCAGTAGCATAATGAAACAGTTGGTTTCCACATCTTCCGCCCATTTCTACATATACCGCCATAAAACCTCCTTCACGTACAAAATGTTATCTATCATTTATGTACGTTTCCCCTTCAGGTATCTCATCAAATTTCTAATATTTCATTATTCTTTCCTGTACTTCGGATCCATAAAACTGCATTTTCAATCGGATATGAGATTTTTACTTTTTTGTTTCGTAACAACATCAATGATACTTCTAATCTCCCCGGCATAAAGCAATATAAGAACAAGAACAAAACAAATCTGAACGATATATCGTGTGATATCGCTTCCCCCAAAAACAAAGTCTATGGATTGAATTAATAGAATGATATAAGACCACATATGTTTTTTTATTTTAATTTTAAGTACAATATACTTTTTAACATTTATAAATGAAATGATCCAAGTTACAAAGTAGGCGATTGCAGTTGAAACAGCCGCGCCAATTGGCCCCCACAAATATACGAATGCAATATTTAAAACCAAATTAACAATCGCACCAAATGCTACTGATTTACTCTGAATTTTAGAGTCTTTGACTGCTTGAAAAATCCCGTCAATAACACCGATTAGCGAACCGAAAACCACAGAAATCATCAAAAATGGAGCGTATTGCCATGCAGTATAAAATTCTTTCGCAAACAGTAAACGGGCAAATACCTTCGTTAATACAATGAACACAGAACATCCCAGAACATTCAGCATGTTAAAAAGGTTATAAATGTTGCTAAAAAATCCATTACTATCATTTTTATTGTATTCACCTACAGTCGATATTTGCCAAGCCTGATTAAAGATCGATTGTAATGTCATTAAAATAGAAGGTATTTTATATGCAACAGAATAAACGCCATTGGCTCCTATCCCACATAGCCAAGTTATAACATATCGATCTGACATGTTATTGATCCACCAGCCAATAGAGGTTGCAATCAGTGGTCCGCCATATTTTAACATTTTCTTTTCGGTTGAATACGAAAATGATTGAAATGATATATAGTTCCATATCCGCAAACGCAGCACTAAATACAGGGAAGATATTACTAAACTAATAATATTAGCAAGAAAATACCCGTCCAGTTTCATATCCAACTGAACCAAAAAAAGAATATTCAACAGCAGTAAAAACAGGGTGTGTACAACTCCGTTAATTGCCATTCCTGTAAGATCTTCCAGGCCCTTTGCAATGGATCCTAAAATCTGCGAACTTACAGACAGGATATATAGCAATACAAAATATAACAAATATTGATTTACAATATCAAATAAGCCAAAAGCCCTGTTAATAATAACAAAGCATAAAAATACTGCTAAACCCTTCAATACAATAAAAAAGCCGGTTGTGATTACATTTGACGGATCCGTATCTTTATCAAGGGAGAATCGCATCAATGAGGCTGCTGCATTTACTGTCAATAGGGGAATAATAAAATTAATGGTTGCAGATAACAAATCGTATGATCCATACTCTGCTGTTGATAAATAACTTGTATACAGCGGAAGCAAAAAATATGACAGCAGCTTACTTCCAAAACTTCCAAGCGTCAGGATACCCACATTTTTTGTTAAATTAATATAACTATTTCTTTTCGTCATTTTTACTTACTTTAGCCCTTACTCATAATATGGGAACAATAACTAAATATTTCATGAATTCTTTTATCCAAGCATCATCCAAGCAGTAATCAACGGAATTTGGATGCTGAGCTTTATCTTTATGCTGTTATTTAAATTTATATTTTACAAAGTTAAACAGGCCCACAATAATCCTTCCAATAAGATTTTGAGCCACTTTCGCTTTGAATCTTGATTTCCACATGGAAGCGTCATAAATTTCTCTTTCCTCCATTTCAGCCTCAATTCCCGGATAGGGATTATATTGATCAATTACTCCAGGAGTAATCAAACAATCATTCTTATCATAAAAACCGCTGCTGGTAATATAGTAGGAATTTAAGTTCGTAACATTTAGATTTAATTCTTTTCGCTTTTGAAGATGAATATACAAATACTCTTTTCGATTCACTTGATCTGCTTCTATATAATTCATATAAACATGACCATTCTCATAGTAAAATACCTGATGAGCATAATTTTTCGTTCGTTCCGTATTTTCAAAGGCATGGCGAAACCGCTTATGAACAACATCAATATCTGCCGCAAGTCTTTCTTTAAAAACTTTAACTTTTTCTTGTTCACAGATTTTTTCTAATATGCTTCCTTCATCAAATAAATAATTATGCCCATTGCTGAAAATTGTTCTATATCCTGGCTCTCCATTCACTTTAACCTTAAATAAGGAGTTAATTCTTTTTGTATTTCTGTACAGCGTCAAATGTCCCCGTTCAAGAAATCTGTCATATTGATCGTATTTATATTCATTCAAAAATCCTCTTAGATCTCCCCAAATCAAATCAAAATCACAATGTCCCCAGTACTGATACTCTTTAATATAATCACTAAAAATATACCCATATGCAGGCTTGAAATCACAAAGCTTATAAGGTTTTTTCAGTTTTACCTTCCTGTCTAATTTTCTTTCAATTAATTTTCGAGTTTCATCAAATGATATATTTAATGTTTTTATATTAACAAATTTTTGTTCTACGATTTGATCGGTAACGATAAGAAAATCAATAGAATCATTTTTCGCTGCTGAATTCATCCACAAATTGAAGTAGTTATGGAATTTCCCAAAATAAACCCCTATAATACAAATTTCATTGCTCATACGTATCTCCTATTATTCTTTTTTCATATAACAAAATTCCTTATATGCCCTTCCCCAAAACATCAGAATAAAACTATAGAACAACGAATCCTCTAAAATCGCCCACAATGCGAATGCAATTCCAGCAATGATAAAATTGTAAGCACGTTTATTGATAAAATACCCCATCGTGATCATACTAATCACGCATATCAAAATTGTCACTAGTATTCCCCATCGAAGAAGCAAAAGAATGTATCCTGAATCAACCATGAAATATCCACTTCTGTTTGCGGCTTCCATAGAAAGCTGACGATACCCAGAAGCAAAATAATCTCCGCCTAAAAGATGTATGCCAATTCTGTCCAAAGCTGTTTTAGATAGTGAAAGCCTTGTTCCAAGTACTAAATTTAATCTTTTCACAAAATTTAGATAAAAATTATTGAACGATGCAGGAAACAGACTGCCAATAACAGGCATTTCACCAACTCGTATGCTTGCTGATAAATACCATGTAACCAAAAGGCATGTCGGATAAATAAACATAGTAAACTTGGAACATAAGAATTTTTTGCCAGCATTAAACTTTCGAACTATCTGCAAAAGCAGAACGACAGACAATATAACAAGCACCCCTGCATTTTCCAAATTAATAAAAGCTAATGCGACTAATACCATAAAGATAGCAAACCACTTCTTTATCGAAAACTGTTCTTCATCCAAACACATATACAGCAACGCTACATTACCCACATTGGAACCGATTCCATTTCTTTGTGCAAATCCTCCTAAAAAAATGATTATCAGAATTAATATAATTCTTGAAACAAATAGAATTTTAACCACATGGGTTTCATCCTCATTTGCCAGAGATAAGCCGCTTAAGTACAGCATAAAAAGTCTTGTATCCGAAAAATGAAATTGATGAAATACGAATAAAATAAATATACCAGCCAGCAGATATCGGATTAATGCATGATATCGGATCCGTTTGTTTAATCCAATCGTGATGATTCCAGCTAATGCCGAAGCCATCAACACTATGATATCTAATTCTGTTTCTAATTTAGAATCAAACAAAGCTCTATATAGAAAATAAAAAAATAGAAATCCAATTAGAAACAAGTCCTTTGATTTCATTACAAATTTACTATTCATCTTAATCACCTAAAACCAATAATCGTGTACAATCCTTTTTTTATTTTTCTTCGAACTCTTACATACCAAGGTGTCCACGTTCCAGAAAAGTGATGTACTGTATATGTGTTTGGAGTGCTCAATTCTTTCATAGTTGAATACTTAATTGCGCAAAAGTATTCATCCGGGAAAATATCCATGTCATAACCCTTTACTATTTTTCGCCTTCCATCTGCTTCAATTCCCAGAGTCTTAAATAACTCAGTTAAAAAAATTGTGTTTGGCTTAATATTCAGACTTCCATCCTTCATCACAAAATTCCTATTGCTATACTGATTCATGATTCCTTTTATAAATGAATTATTTTTTTCAGCCGCAATAAAAGCTGTCATAATTAACCTGCCTTCTCCTTCATGGCCAAAAATTAAATTTTTATCTAATAAATCATCAAATTTTTTCTTGATTTCAATATCTGTGTCTAGATAAATACCGCCCATTTGGTACAACGCATAAAGTCGTGCCACGTCGCTGACAAATGCCAGTTTCCCCCGCTCATACGCCTCCTTAGTATATCGGTAACTGCTGATTTCAAAATTACTTTCGTTCCATTCTAAAAATTGATAATCCGGTAAAATACGTTTCCATTCACAGATATTTTTTATTACACTTTTGGGCTTTTCCTTTTTTCCAAACCAGCAATAGTGAATAATTTTAGGAATCATTTTTCTCCTCCAACAATAAAATTAGTAGTTATTAGTCCCGTATCAGACAGCCCATCAGGATTTCTTTATTTCCCTTTCATCACGCAAATAAAATCACACTAAAAAGAATACTTTTTCGTAATTTTCCTGTAAAGCGTTTCCTGTCCATCGACGATTCCTTCATACTTCTTTTTCCAACTAAGCTTATAAAATGCACTATTAAAAGAGATATCCAAGATCCCATCTTCTGGTTGATTCATTTTATCTGCAAGACGAAACACATCTTCATTATTTACCGCAACTGCATCTACCATTTTTTTACAATATTTATTGTTTCTGACACAGTAATCAATAAAATAATCAAACATAATATAATCTACTATCAAATCATGTTCTTTCCAATACTGGTAATGATAATTAAGCGTTTGAACAAATAATGGACAGCCACTTTTTCCGGCCATTAAAAATGTAGTCCATCTTCCTTTTGATGGGTCTTTCGTTCTTTTTCCAAAATGAATTGAATAAAAATCTCTATTAAACCATTCAGCCGAAATTTGCTCCGTAACCAGTACGGTTGCATCTATCCACATCCCTCCATATAGGGAAAGAAGCTGCAAGCGTATTATATCGGAAAGGTGGGTTCTGCTTATCACGCCAGCCTGGAATTTTTCAGTTACATATTGAGGCAGTTGGATGTATTCATTCATATTGTTTTTGTCAAGTATAATAACTTTGTGTGAACCGGCATTTTCCTTAATACTAGCAATACAACACTTGACAAGATCTGGCGCCACGGCTTCCCCTTGCCACCACATGACAAAAATTGAATCATTCTTTTTTACATTAGCATTTTTAAACTTAAACACTTCACTATAAGTATTTCTGTTTGGATCCACAACTTTATCTAAATAATGTTCAACAATCTTTTGATTCATATTATTTATTTTCCAGGCCAGAGCCGAGTCATTTTGGTATACCAAATGCCTGACAGACTTAGAAAAAAACATTTTTATTCCAAATTTTTTAATATATTCAAATAGATAACTTGTCATTCTCTCGTTAATCCTCTGTTTCAATAAAAGGCCCTGGAATTTATGAATATTTTTATATGTGCATCCAATCTGATCCTTGAATTTAGCCTTATTCCTTCATATTCCATCCGGCTTTACTCAGATTATATCCATGTAAATCTGCCTGAGCACATCTGCATTTTGCGTAATATCATAGCCGCATTCCCGTATTTTCTTTCTATTTGCTTCAGAAACTTCCGCTCTATTTCTATTTTGGGAAGCGCTGTAAATTCTATCTGTTTCTTTGGCCCATTCTTTAATGGCTTTGCTGCTTATGGGTAAAAATTTGCATGTATCAGTTAGATCCACTTCTTTCGATACAGTATCTGACACGATGCAAGGCAATCCTGCTGCTTGCGCCTCAATCAGTACTACAGGCAAACCTTCATGAAGGGAAGGGAGCAGGAAAATATCCATTGCCTGCAGATAATTTTCTACTTCCATTGTTTTTCCTAAGAAAATCACATAATTTTCCAAACCAAAATCCCTTACTTTCTTCTTGATAGCTGGCATCAGCATTCCATCACTAATTAACAGCAGTTTTGCTTTTATTCCGAAATCATATATTTCTCTAAAAATGTCAATGAGATAGTTATGATTTTTCTGCTCAATAAAATTTCCAACATGTCCAATTACTATCTCATCTGATTCAATATTTAACTGCTTTCTATATTGATTTCGGATGCTTTGTGATACATCATACTTTGATAACTCAATTCCATTTTTCAATATGGTAAATGATTTGCTTTTATACAGCCACTTGCCGGCTTCTTCTCCACAAGCTAAGCGGTTCGTACAAAGTGCTGAAAACAGCGGCATCAAAACTTTATGAGCCATTGGGTGCAATGTTGAAGTGTTATGTGAGTGTGTAATCCTGTGCCTCACTCCTCCAAGTAATACTGCCATTAGTTCAACTGTCATATTTGCACTGTTTCCATGTATGTGAACCATATCGTATTTTTCATTTTTACATACCTTCACAATACCGAAGAAGTATTTTAAAATATCTCGTTTATTCAAAACATGGCATTTGCAATGGTTATCTTTGAAAAAACTTTGGTATTCTGTACATGGTGTGTCAATAGCAAGAAAGTCAATTATCAATCCTTTCTTATTCATTGCCTGGTAGTAGTTCTTAATAACAGCAGATATTCCATTTAGTTTAAAGCGTACGGTGTTTATCACTAATACTTTTATCATTTACTCTCATCCCAAAATGCTTTTAAATGATTCCCTGCATTACAATGAATAATCTCACCTGAAATGCATCTTGATGCATCACTCAGCAGAAAACAGGCAACCTCTGCAACTTCCTCTGGTACAAAGGTTCTGTCTGAAGCACAATCTCTGTACAAATTTCCATCGCTTGCTTCTGCATAGTTTCTAGTCATCTCGGTTAATGTTACGCCTGGTGCAACTGCGTTTACACGAATGCCTTGTTTATATACCCTTCTTGAGAATGCGCCAACCAAACTGTTTAATGCTGCATTGGTCATTCCATAAGGGATGTCATACACCTGATCCCCTGTTTCAGACGTAATATAAAGCAGTTGTGCATTCAACAGCTCATCTGTCTTTTCCTTGGTTTTCATCTCAAGAAACGCTTTTCCTAAAAAGTAGCCAGCCCTAAATTTCGTGTTAAACTGCTTGTCAAATCCCTTAATTGTTACATTCTTGTAGATAGTTTCATGCAGCGAAACACCGGCATTGCTTACCAGACAGTCAATCCTTCCTCCAAGCTGATTCTTTGCATTCTCAAGAAAATTCATGCTGTGTTCAACATCACACACATCGGCAACCGCATATTTGCATTGGCTTTTCAGTTGCTTAACAGCAGTTTTCAGTTTTTCCTCATTTCTTCCGGAGATTAGTACCTCTGCTCCTTCATCTGCAAACTTCTTTGCCATCGCAAAGCCTAATCCGCTGCCGCCTCCTGTGATCACAATCTTCTTGCCTTGAAGAATGTTCCCGCTCTGTATCTGTCCTACATTTACCTGGACAAAAAGTTTCGGCTGAGATGCCAGTATAAATTTTGCTATTTTCCTGATTATCCTTTTATAACCCACTGCAAATCTCCTTACTTCTTGAAGATACCAACCATTTTCTGTGCCTTTTCCTGGCCAATCGTAGACTTGATCAGTTCCTTACTGCGCCGGATAGTTTCTGACTGTAAGTTTCTTGGCCTGCTCAGATCAAAAAAATCATAGATCACGTCGGCATCATGCTTCATTTCAGTGAAGACCTCCATAAATACTGGCTTTTCCAGATCCTCCCTCATGAATTCTTTCATACTGCTCTCAAGCGTTTCTTTATCCTGTGCTTTAAGGTAAATAAAATTATTTGACCGGATCCATCCCTCTGCCTGCGTAAAGTGCCTGGCTGTCGTGTGAAGATCACTGGCCTCATTCTTCCACGTACGGTTAAAGTAGAACTCTGAACCACCTTCGTTATTGATCAGAAGGATGTGTACATTGCTTCCAATGTGCCGCAAACACGCTGCATTCATGTCATAGAAGAATGCCAGATCTCCAATAATCAAATAGCTGGGCTTATTTGAAACTGCAGCTTGTCCCAGAAACGAAGACATACATCCGTCGATCCCATGTGTCCCAATGTTTGCATACGTCTTGATTCCTGGCTGAAGCTTGAAAAAATTCGTAATCCGGATGCTGTCATTAATACTTAGGTGAAGGAGAGAGCCAGACGGAATTCTTTCTGCCACTTCCTTAATGGCGTATACATGGGACCATTCAAAATCCGGGATAATAACAGAATCTGCGTAACTCCTAAATTGTTCATAATACTTTCTGTCGTTTTCCTTCCCTGATGCAGATTTATTACAATATTCAAAGAAATACTCTGGCTTGCATTCAAAAATTGTTGTTATGCTTTTATACAAATCAACTACCCGGCCGTCTTCCTGCACAAGCCAGTGCTCAAATTGACCAGCAAATTTCCTCAACTGCTCTTTCATTCCAGAAAAAATATTTCCTCCAAAAGAAATCACGATATCCGGGAGAAGTTCCCTGGTTTTCTTAGCTGTAATATATCTTGCATCCATACAGACTGTGGTATTGATACCTTCTTCTAAATCTATGTTTGCCATATAATCCAGCACAATTGCTGAATTGTATCTCTTAAAGAAGGTTCTAATGCTATCCTGTAAAGCCTGACTTACATAGTGATTCTGACCACAGGTTACAAGTATTCTCTTGGCAGATTTCAAGCGTTCTGCTTTTTTATCCCACTCAGCATCTTCATCGTCAATTCCAAAGCGCTCGATTTTCGTAACTTCCGGCAGACTCTTGACATTAAACGAATTGTTATAGGACTTCATAGGCACATTAATATGCACTGGCCCTGTGCCGCGATGATTAAGTTCCAGCAATGCTTCATTTACCAGCCTTTGGCAGAAAATTTCATCATCCTTTGAATTGATAACAGGAAGGTTTACAGACTTCCTGACATGACGATCATACATCCCGGCTTGATCGATCATCTGGTCTTCCCATTGTCCAAGCATAGCAGGATCACGATCGCTGGTAAGTACAATAATCGGAACTCCCTGATAGAATGCCTCCGCAACCGGCGGCCAATAGTTACATGTGGCAGTTGATGAAGTACATGAAATTACTACAGGCTCATTCAGCTCCTGCGCTAATCCCAGAGCAAAATAACCTGCACTGCGCTCATCCACAACGGAATAACAGTGAAAATATGGGTCTTCTTCTACTGAATGCACAAATGGAACATTCCGGCTCCCTGCTGAGAGCACGCAATGACGAATTCCATATTTTTTAAGAAGCGCTATGATGATTTGATATGTTTTTAACTCTGTGTACATATCCCTTTTCCTTCCAAATCTTATTTGATGTTTTCCTGCAGGTACTTTTTGGCGTAAGCTCGCTGCTGCTTTAAAATAGCATCAACTGCAGCGAAATCAATTGTCTGGCTGTTTATTCTCTCAGCATCTTTCATATCGAATGTCATCCGATCTGTCAGATTCAATCTTTCCAGCAGATCTGTCAGCTTTTCCTCATTGCCATAGCTGTTCCCCACACTTTTCCTCACAAGAGTCGTAAATCTGCGATGGGTAATAACGGAAAATATGCTGCCGTGAAATGTGTCAGTAATGACTTCCTCTGCCTTCTTAAAGTACCCAAGCACCTCAAAAGGCGGACATCCTATAAACTTATCTGCACATTTCTTAATTCCGCCAATTGCATAAACCTTTAGATTTTTCTTCTTAGCATATGCAACGATCCAGTCTGCCTCATTATCAGAAATTCTATCGGAATACGCATAGAGTATCAGGTATTTTTCAGTTACATTCAACTCTGGTATCCTGCTGCAGCAGTTTACATAATCATATATTAATACAGGATCCAAGTGATATTCTGGAGTCCGGCCAGTCAAAGCTTCTACCATTCTCCCGGAATTCCTATCCCTTACAGAAACAGCATCAAATTGCCCCAGAAGCTCTCCAATTTCCTTTTTCTTTCCATACCTGTCCAGTTTTTCCAATGTTGTGTTTCCAAAGGAAGCTGCATATGTAATCAGCTTTCTTGCGTTATTATCCTTACCAAACAGCTCAAGGGAGTAACCCACATTGCTGTTCTCCTGGATACAATTAAACACCTCATCACTGCCAATTACTAAAATGTCCAATTGGGGATTGTAATTCATCTCCTTTGTTACGCCAAGGATAGGCATATATTTTTTTTCAAATGACTGCTTGTACTGGATATACGCCAATTTGTGTGGCAATGAGGCTTGATATCGAAATGTTGCAAGCCCCTTTTCGATCTTGCGAATATACTGGTTTCCATTATCCGCATTATTTTTTACTACTGATGCGCCAATATGATAATCTACAAATTCAACCTTGTGACCTAATTTTTCAATGAGCTGTTTTAATGCATACGCCTGCAAAAAGGAGCCGTAATTTGCAATTCTCTGCATTGACATGATTCCTACATTACTCATTACTTTTTACCCTCAAACATCTCATCTACTATTTTTCTAAGTTTCTCATTAAACAAACGGTTATTGCTCTTAAGCCTACGGTTCATCCCGCCAATAATTTCATCATAATTCATAATTGTTGTTCCCAGCTTATCCATATCATCAACAACAATAATTGTTCCCATCCGCTCTGCAACAGCTTTTGAAAACGCTACCTGATGATCGTTCACATGTTCGTTAAACTCATGCCTTCTGGGAACCACTACAGGAGTCTTACCAATCTGCAGCGGCATGATAAAACTGGACGGGCCGCCATGTGTGATAACAATCCTGGCCTCTTCCACCAGTTTTTGCATCTCCTGGTACAGAAATAACTTCTGCCATTTACAATACTTGGGTTCGTATGTACTGTATCCAATCTGGATCACTACATCCTCTTGAATTTCCCCATCTTTCTTCAAATGATCAATACACTCCACCAAGCGGTTAAAGGGCTGCTCGTGTGTGCCCACAGTTACAAAAATCATCCTTCACTACCTCACTTTAGAATATGCTGCCCAAGTTCACCGATTTCGGATATACGTTCAACATTTCCTCCCATTCGACAATAAATTGATCCGTCACGGGATAGCATAACTTGCCTGTAACCGTAGGCGCATCGATGCGGTCGAACACTTCGATATAAATTGTCTTTGCCCCGAAAAGCTTTCCGATATAGAAGAATGGGATCGCCGGAGCTGCACCGGAAGTAATGATCAGATCTGGTCTTTCCTTTGGAATGATCTTTAATGCCTTCACTGTATTCATGAGCAGTACCTTGATGCTGCGGTTACTTGGATAGCAGCAGGAATACATTTTTTCGCCTTGAAGCAGACTTCTGGCATCTGCCTTGTCAAAGGTCACCCAGAAGCGATCTTTATCCTGCCAAAATGGCTTTAACATATAAAGATGTGTCAGATGACCGCCAGATGAACCCACCAGACACACTTTTAATTTTTTGTCATGACTCATATGCAGCCTCTCCTTGTGTGGTTTCTTTCATCCCTACAGAAAAGATCTCTCATGTAAACATTATCCTTTCTATCCCCCAATGGCTATCGTGTCTATTAGCTGGGAATGTCTTCCTTGTGTTCTTAAACTGCTTAATAAGGAAATATATGGTGCTATCCATTACACCTTTCTATCACCAATTCCCTTGCGTACTGCTTCATGCTGCCTTCCTTCAAATCTCTTGGAGTAAATTCCCTCTCTATCCTTGCCAATGTTCTGTATTTATCAAATATCCGGATCACCATTTCCATAGATAAAGGCCTCCCCAGTTTAGACAAAAACATTCGATCCTGATATTCCCCCTGGCGCCGGAATAAAATCCGTTCTTCCAGCCAAAGCCCCATCTTCCGGCGCAGCTCCTTGGAAAACAAACAAATGTTAAAGGCTCCTCCCCGCTTCCGCCGTATAGAAAGAATTCCTGCCTGTGGATGATAATCGGTTACTTCCAGACGCAGAAGTTCACTAATCTCAATTTTATGATAAAAAAGAAGTTCCATCATAACCATGTCCCGAAGACATATGCGCTTTCGGAATTCGCTTTCCAGCTCCTGGTATTCCCGAGCCATGGCAGCAAAAAAGGCATCTGCTTCCTTTTTCGACAGCGGGCCATGGGGCTGCTGTTTTTTTTCCAAGCCTCTGGCTGGCTGCAGAGAACGGCGTAGAGAAATCACTCCTTGTCCTGCCAGGTAGGACGAATAATATCCCAGTACCCGGTTTTTCCGGCAGACTGTAGATCTGCTTAAGTTTTTCTCTGCTGTCAAATAGTCCAAATAAGCTTCTATCCAGTCTTCCCATCCTTTCGTTTCGCCTTTTTCTTCTTTTCGCTGTAAATCCCAGACCAATCCCGCTTTTTCAGGCTTTTTTCCCTCGATCCAAGCATAAAAATGCTCTAAATCCAGGCGGTACGCTTTTTCCGTCCGCCGATCCAGGCCCTGTCCAGTCACACGGCTGCGGATAAAACCATCAATGAAACTTTTTGAATCTGCGGCAACGTTCGTCAAGCAAATTTACCTCCTAATATTTTTTATTATTTAAAGGTAATAAAACAGCATTACTGATAAAAACTTCGGAGAGCTGTAAATAACCGCAGCTATTACCTTCTATTATTAATAATTATTTAAAGTTATTGAACTGAAATAAATTGGCCCAGCCTATTACGCTGTTCCATAATGTATATATTTTGGGAATCAATTCCGATTGGTAAAGATGACCAAGAAAAAGTAAGATTTTGTTATTGACTTTTCAAGAATTTTATAGTAATGTTGTTAAAG
>JAAWIS010000055.1 GCA_022796475.1 Lachnospiraceae bacterium
CATCCATTTTCCGTTTGCGTGTCCGAGAGGTCTATGGTGCCACCCTGCTAAGGTGGTGTGCGGCAACGCACCGAAGGTTCGAATCCTTCCGCAAACGCTCTGGAGTATGATGATTCAGCCTTTTTGAAAATAGTTATCACAAATAGATGAAATCACTTTTTGCGATAACTTTAAAATTCTGAAAAAGGAATTAGATTCTCTTGTTTTCGGATACGTTTTGTCTTCCATAAAGCTCGTAGTAAAAGATATACTGCTGTAGTACGCCTTTAAAGCCCTGATATCGTTTGTTGGGAAAGCCTCTTTTATAGTGGGCTTGGAGCGCCTGATTAATATGAGTATCGACAGGAAATGCGTCCAGATGGTGAAGTCCAAATAAACAGACGCAGTCAGCTACTTTTTCCCCTACGCCGAATAGTTTCATAAGTTCTTCTTTTGCCTGTTTATAAGGAAGGCTCCTAAGTTGATTCAAATCGAAATCACCAGAAACAACACTTTTTGCTGCCCGGACTACATATTTGCTTCGGTAGCCTAAATTACAGGCCATTAATTGATTTTCTTCCAGTCCGGATAAAGCTTCCGGTGTGGGAAAGCTATAATAAGCTTCCCCGTTAACGCTTACCATTTCTTTTCCATATACTTTGCATAACTGTTCAATGCAGCGGCGGATCCGTACAATATTATTTTGCTGGGAGATTAAAAAGGAAACTATGGTTTCCCATAAATCCTGCTTAAGGATTCGAATACCCCATCCAAAAGAGGCGGCTGAAAGCAGATAAGAATCATTTGGATTAATTTGTAAATGATTTTGCTGGTAATCACGCTTTAGGTCAAAGTAATCTTCCCAAAATTCATGAAATTCTTCTTTGCTGCAGAAAAGAGAAATACTGCCTTCTTCCTCACAAGCTTCCAGATACCGCTGCCCGGCAATTATTTTATAGTTCTTATGTTCTGTTTGGTTCATTCGGAAACATTGTCCCGATTGGCATATCTGACTCAGGCTAAAATGTTCATTTGTAATTGTTACCATACATATTCTCCTTTATATTTGATATGTTAACAGCAGAGTATTTTTCTGTCCTTCCCGCTAGAGTGTGTCTGTTTAACCAGAACCGTCATTCAAGAAAACATTTCCCAATTGCCTAATTATATCACAAAATGTACAGAAAGTCTAAAAGTGACCGGTTATTGATACATAGAAAAAGTTTCCATTTCAGGCCTGAATAATACGGCGATAAAATACAATATTGAGATTCTGTTTCCCGTGTGTTAAAATGAAACATGTAAGCATTGTAGACATAAAATCGGGCATGATAAGGGATAACGACTTGAAGGATGTGAAGAAAATATGAATTATATTGTATTTGACCTGGAATGGAACCAAAGCCCTAAAGGAAAAGAAGGGGCAATCGATCATTTTCCATTTGAAATTATCGAAATAGGAGCGGTGAAGCTGGACGAAGACCGGAATCAGATCGGAGAGTTTCAGCAGTTAATTTCTCCTACCGTATACACCCAGATTCATTACAAAATTTCAGAAGTGACTCACATGGATATGGAAACTCTTCGCAGAGAGGGGATACCCTTTGAAAAAGCAATGAAACACTTTTTACAGTGGTGCGGAAAAGATTACCGATTTGTAACCTGGGGTTCTATGGATTTAACAGAACTCCAGCGAAATATGGTTTACTATGGACTGGAGATCCCTTTTCCCATGCCGCTTTTATACTATGATCTGCAGAAGCTTTATAGTATTTTGTATCACGATGGAAAAGAAAAATTATCTTTGGATCAGGCAGTGGAAAATCTTGAAATCCCAATTGATGAAAAGAAACCTTTTCATCATGCTCTGGATGACGCCTTTTATACTGGGCAGATTATGTCAAGGATGGATTTTGCGCCAGTAAAAGAATTTTTTTCCATGGATTACTACAGGCTTCCGGAAACAGATGAAGAACAGGTTATGCTGTCATTTCCTGGCTATACAAAATTTGTATCAAAAGAGTTTTTGATAAAAGAGGAGGCACTGTCAAATAAGCGGGTAAGCGAAGTAATGTGCTGCTTATGCCGAAGAATTCTGAGGAAAAAAATCCGGTGGTTTGCTGTAAATTCCAAACTGTATGTCTGCCTGGCCGTTTGTCCGGAACACGGATTAATACGAAGCAAAATCAGGATTAAGAAGTCAGAATCAGGATGTGTTTTTGTAGTCCGGACAGCCCGGTTAGCAGATGATAAAGAAGCAGAAGCCATTGCAGAAAAAAGAAATGAAGTGAAAAAGCGAAGGATTGAAAAAAACAAGTTAAAGAAAAAAAGTATAGTGTAGTAGTAATGAAAGACTACAAAAAGGCAGCGAAAATAATATATTTCATTTGCATCATGTGCCGTTGATCTGGGAGGAAACGATAGAACATTTGAGTGTCTTAACATTTTTCCGCCAGATATACGGCTCATTT
The DNA here is from genome assembly GCA_022796475.1 of Lachnospiraceae bacterium. Lineage (GTDB taxonomy): Bacteria > Bacillota > Clostridia > Lachnospirales > Lachnospiraceae > Caccovicinus. The sequence goes on from JAAWIS010000055.1 coordinate 2,451, forward strand.
TGCATTTAAAGAATAACATATGGATGGATCATATTCACTAACTTTGCTGACGGCTTTCTCGCATACGGTATCCAACACCGATTTCAGTAAAAATATAATTTGGTTCTGCCGGATTATTTTCAATTTTACGGCGAATATGAGCCATATTAACACGAAGAATCTGGTTATTGTTATTATCTGCATAAGGCCCCCAGATATGATTGATAATGTAGTCATAAGTCAGCACACGGCCGCTGTTTTGAGCCAGAAGAGATACCAATTTATATTCAATCTGCGTTAAATGAATTTCTTTGCCTTTTAAAGTCACCAGGCGTTTAGAAAAATCAATTGTTAAATCATCGTAGGAGTAAACAGGTTCATTTTGTGCTGGAAATCCTCCCTGCTGCTGATGGCGGCGGAGTGCGGTGCGGATACGGGCCAATAGCTCAGAGGTTCCGAATGGTTTCGTAATATAATCATCACTTCCGCTGTCTAAAGCCAGAACCTTTTCCTGTTCCTGAGTTCTGGCTGAAATAACGATTATGGGAACCATGCTCCATTTACGTACTTTCTTAATAATATTCATTCCATCGATATCCGGCAGGCCTAAATCTAAAAGGATGAGATCTGGAAAGCAGGAAGTGATTAAGGACAGGCCTTCCTGGCCGGTAGAGGCTGTGATCACTTTATAATTATGGGCAGTTAATGTGGTTTCAATGAAATTACAGATACTTTTTTCATCTTCAATAATTATAATCGTAGATTTAAGATTCATATGTGTTCTCCTCTTCAAGTGGCAGGCAGAAAGTAATATCAGCCCCGCTTTCGTGATTCGATGCATAAATATTGCCGTTATGAGCTGTAATAATGGTTCGGCAGATGGTAAGCCCGATTCCCATGCCTTTTCGGGAATCTCCGCTTTGATTAGGGGTGGAAGGGCTTCCGTCAAAAATGGTTTCCAGTTTTTCCGCTGGAATTCCTTGTCCGAAATCCCGGATTTTAATACAGGCACTGGAATTTTTAACCGTAACTGTTAAGCAAATTGGATGGTTGGAAGCGCCATGATAATATGCATTTTCCAGCAGATTAATTAATACTTGTTCAATTAAAGTTGCATCCATAGGAATAATGATAAAATCTTCTGGAATCTGTACCTGGATATCAGCATCCGGAATCCGTTTCCGGAACCGCAAAACCGCTTCCGAAATCACCTCTTCTAAAAGCTCCGAGGTTTTATGGATAGGAGTTTCATTAGTACGGATTCGGGTAATTGTTAATAAATTCTCTACCATATTCAGCAGCCAGTTTGCATCGTCATATACATTTTGAATCAGCTCAGTCTGTTCTCTTTTTGAAAGAGAATTCTGAGTATCTAAATACGTATTGCAGGCGCCGATCATCCCTGTCAGAGGAGTGCGGAGATCGTGGGAAATGGCACGGAGAAGGTTAGCACGCATGGTTTCTTTTTCTGCTTCTGCCAGCAGCTTTTCCCGCTCCTGGATCATACGGTTTTGAAGTTTTAAATGAGAAGTCATAGTGCTGATCAGGCTGGAAATTAAAACCATACCTAGAAATGTTACAGGATAACCATCCATAGTAAAATTAAACTTCATAAAAGGGTAGGTAAATACGTAATTGACGCAAATTACTCCGATAAAGGAAGAAATAATTCCCGGAATATATCCATTGGAATACCGGGAGATAAATACAACTGCCAGGATATAGATAATTACAACGCTGGTAGTATTCTTTCCAAAGTAGAAAAAAAGGATTGCTAATAATGTAGAAGCGGATAAAACTGCTACAGTCAGAATAATATTTTTAATCAGCATATGACGGGGCATGGGTTCTCTTTTTTCTTTCTTTTGTAAAACCTGTGCCAGATAGTTCATGGCCTTTTTCCTCCTTGCAAACGTATGGCCTTTGATTATCTTTAGGATGATGACTGCAGGTTCAAATTGCTGCTTGACAGCTTATAAAACCTCTGTTTTGGATTATGATTTAAAATGCCGTTTGCTTTTTGATGCGCGGTAGGAAGAACGTTTTCGTTCCTGAAGCATTAAATCAAACTCTGAGGGCGTGAGTCCGATATCGTTTAACCGTTTTTTTCTCCGTTCTCTTAAAAAATAAACCTCTGCCTCTGTTTTTCTCTGAATATGAATTTTTGTTACAGTAACAGCAGTGATAACACCAGCAAGGATAATGGTAACAGCAAAGGCAACCCACACAGTAGAAGAAATTTCCGGGCGGAATTTTTCTTCCGGTTCCATGGTCTGCCCGGAAGCTGCCGGATCCTGATTGTTTAGGATTGACAGTTGGGAGGGGAAACCAGGTTCGGTTTGTTCTGCATTTGTATCCAAAGCCCTTGTGGTGGGTTCTGGAATGCCTATCGTTTCTGCACGGGTCAGATCAGAGGCTGCCGCTTCCATTCGTTCTAAAGAGTTCCAGTTGTTTCGAATTAAAAGGTAAGAAGAGCCTATGGCGTGGCCAGCATAAGAATACGATATCTCTGCAATTGCGCCAGCAGGAAAAGAGCCAGTTAGCTGATAATTTAAAGTAGTTTCAATATCATTAAAATCAGCGGACTGAGGCAGTGCAATGGAACAATCTTCATCCATAGTAAGGGTAGAAATAGGACTTGCTGTCAGTCCTGCTATGGTCATATCATTTTCAATGGAGGTGTAAGCGTTGTTGTAGTCCGATACCTTAATAGAACTGAAATTGCGGAAACCAAAGTCAAAAAGGGCTTTCGTATCCTGATAGTGGGTTTGATGGCCATTTAGGACGACGCAGATCAAGGTCATATCATTTTTCCTGGCACAGGTAACCAGAGTATTTCCGGCCAATGAGGTATATCCGGTTTTTCCGGCAAAGGCTCCGGCATAATACCGGGAATTATTTTTTTTCAGCATTCCATGATGGGCATAGACGGTATTATGGGGATCTTCCGGATCTGGATACCGTTTGATAGGCGCATGTTTCCAATATAAAGCGCCGTCAATTTCCAGAAAAGTAGGATTTTCAATGGCGGCTTTTGTAATAAGCGCCATATCTCTGGCAGTTACAAAGTGATTTTCATTATTCAGGCCGCTTGGATTAACGAAATGGCTTTTTGAACATCCAAGTGACAGAGCTTTTTGGTTCATCAAATCAGCAAATGCTTCAATGGATCCGGAACAGTGTTCCGCTAAAGCGTTGGCGCATTCATTGGCAGAGGCCAGCATTAGTCCATATAAGCAGTCACGGACAGTAAGCTGATCTCCGGGAAGCGCTCCCATATTAGAGCTGCCGGATTCCACATCGTTTACAGCCCGGTCAGAAAAGGTTACCATATCTTCCAGATTGCAGTTTTCAATAATAATTAAGGCAGTAAGGATTTTTGTAATACTGGCAGGATAATAGGGCTGATCTGCATTTTTTTCGTAAAGAACGGCACCTGAAGCGGCATCTACCAAAATTCCTCCGTCTGCTTGAATACCAGACAGCTCTGGCCAGGACGGGGCAGCGTATGCTAAAGGGACTGTTATAAAAGATAGCAGGCTTACAGTAAATATAAAACAAAAAAATCTGGTTAGCCTTTGCTTCATAGTAATCTCCTTTTCTGTACTGATTTGTTTTTTCGCATTAAAAGGAAGGATATTGCTAAAACGAGAATCGCTGAAATTCCAAAGGTAATTATAATACGGGCTGCAGTATCACGGAAAAAGCCTTCAGGAACAATATTGATCAGCATATCTACAGATGGATCCAAAATCCATAAATCGTTGTCAAAGAAGATGTGGTGGAACACAACAAAATATTTTGAAAAATTTGTGGATATGATTATTCCCAGCAGCGCCGCAATTGCAAAAAAAGAAAGGGTTCCGGAAAAAATAGTGCTTGGCAGTGTTTGGGACAGCCTTCCTTTTGTGACAGGAATCATTATGATGGTAAATAAAAGAAACAAAAGGCATAGTTTCCGAATAAGGATTGCTGATAAAAATAATTCCTGGACATCTTCCATATGTGCGATTTCACGTTCTGTAAAAAATTCACGATATTCTCCGCCCATAGTGGTGAAAACGTGAAGATCTTCCCGATTTCCTTTTAAGTAGTCCATCATTTCATCTGTTACCTGCAAAAGATCTTCCATGGACATTTCCGGAAGGCTGTCCAATACCTGATATTTGGTATACTGTTTTTTAAAATATCCGGGAGTCCAGTAGCAAACGGCTTCTACAGAAGTGATTAGCAAAACAAACATCAGGCAAAAAGCAGAAAGAATACCTAGTATATGATAAAACGTGTGTTTCATGGCAAAAGTCCTCAATTTCATTCATCAGTTTTTAAGGGGTTATTGATTTTTCATGGATAAAGGGATTATTTTTTGAATCAACTTTTTCTAATAAAAGAATCATATAACAGAATTCCCGGAATTGCAAGGGGAAGAAAAAGTCAGTTATATTCTGGAAAAAAACAGGAATCCCCGGGAACTGAAAAATTCCCGGGGCAGGATTAATGCATCTGTTTGATGACTTTTAACCGTGTAAATTCTTCCCTTTCCTTTTCTTCCAAAGCATTGGAAATATCCTGAACCAGGGCTTCGTAAGTAGGAATGGTAATGTTTTTTAAAGCATTGGCCCGCTTTTGCGTCTTTTTTATACTGGAGGCCAGCCGGTAAGCGGAGTTTTCTACCATGGAAAGCTTAACCGTCAGTTCTTTTACTTTTTCAAAAGAAGCTCTGGCTTCATCCAGGGCCATGGAAGTGCCGCCAAAGGCGTAAGCAGGGGTTAAAGGAGCAGGATTGTACTGAATAAATGGAATCTCCGTTCCCATAATACTTCTGGCTTTAATTCGAACCGAATTTTCTAAAGGAATCATCATACTTGCTTCCTGGACAGAGTGGATTCCCATCTCAATATTTGCCTGCTGCAAAGCAGAATAAGCTTTTCGGAATGTAGCATCAATCTCTGACTGGATATCTTTTGCTTCATCGATTAAATTCATTAATTCCCGAATCAGAATATTCCGCTTTTTATCCATCAGACCAAATCCAAGCTTTGCTAAGGACAGGGAATTTTTGGCCAGAATCAGATTGCCCTTTGTAGGAAATGTGTTTGGATTCATAGGAAGCCTCCTAATCTTCTGCCAGCATTCCGGATTCTGTTATGGCAGAGGGTTTATAATACTGATCTAATATTTTCGTATCTGCCCGATCTAATTCTTCTCTGGGAAGCATTCCTAAAAGCTTCCATCCGATATCCAAAGTTTTTAAAATAGAGCGGTTGTCATGGATATCCTGTCCCACAAACCGGCTTTCAAATTCTTTTCCGAAATTCAAGTACTTTTTGTCAATGGGGGAAAGCTCATCTTCACCGATTACAGATGCGAGAGCTCTGGCATCCCCTACCTTTGCGTAACAGGAAAAAAGCTGGTTTGCCACATCCTGATGATCTTCTCTGGTATATCCTTTTCCGATTCCGTCTTTCATAAGACGGGAAAGGGAAGGAAGCACATTAACCGGAGGATAAACAGACTGGCCGTGAAGGGTTCGATCCAAAACAATCTGGCCTTCTGTAATATATCCGGTTAAATCCGGGATGGGATGGGTAATATCGTCATTTGGCATGGTTAAAATCGGAATCTGGGTTACAGAACCGGGGCGTCCGGAAACAATTCCCGCCCTCTCATACAGAGAAGCCAGTTCACTGTAAAGGTATCCGGGGAAGCCTTTCCGGGAAGGGATTTCTCCTTTTGAAGAAGAAACCTCACGCATTGCCTCGGCAAAGGAAGTCATATCGGTTAAGATTACCAGAATATGCATTCCCTTTTCAAAAGCCAGGTACTCGGCTACCGTTAAGGCTACCTTCGGCGTAATCAGACGCTCCACTACCGGATCATTTGCTAAATTGATAAACATGGCAACGTGATCCGATACGCCGCTTTCTTCAAAAGTACGCCGGAAAAAGTCAGCGACATCGTATTTTACTCCCATTGCAGCAAATACGATAGCAAAGTCTTCATCAGAATCTTCCCCAAGGGAAGCCTGCTGTACAATCTGAGCGGCAAGCTGATCATGGGGAAGGCCGTTGCCGGAGAAAATGGGAAGCTTCTGCCCCCTGATTAAAGTAGCAAGTCCGTCAATAGAAGAGATGCCGGTGCGGATATAGTTTCTGGGATATTCCCGGGTAATTGGATTTAATGGTTTTCCATTTACATCCAGTTTTAGGTCAGATGAGATTTCTCCCAGTCCGTCGATAGGCTGGCCAAGGCCATTAAAGGTACGGCCAAGCATATCCTGGGAAACTGCGATTTCCATAGGATGTCCCGTTAAACGCGTATGGGTATTTTTCAGCGACATGCCTTCTGTACCTTCAAATACCTGAATTACTGCTTTATCTTTATTAATTTCAATAATACGGCCCAGTTTCTTTTGCGTATTGTTTACGGTCATTTCCACGATTTCATCATAGGAAGCGCCCTGAAGCCCTTCTAACACTACCAGAGGGCCGTTAATGCCGTGCAGGCCTAAATATTCAATCGCCATAATATGCCTCCTTTAAGCGTTCCTGGCTATTACATTGTCGTAGAATTGATCAATCTGCTCCCGGTAGGTTTGAAATAAATCCAGGCGGTCATTGGGAACATCATATTTAATGGCAATTACCTGATCAAAAATTTTATCTTCTTTCAGTACGGACATAGGCATTCCCATCGATATCAGGGAACGGGAACGCTGATATAAGTAAAGAATTACATCCATCATTTTAAACTGTTTTTCCAGGGAAACACAAGTGTCGTCTTTGTGGAATGCATTCTGCTGCAAAAATCCGGTTCGGATTACTCTTGCGATTTCCAAAATTAATTTCTGATCATCTGGAAGGACATCGGAACCGATGAGCTTAACGATCTCCATCAGGCTGCTTTCCTGGGTTAGCAGGGACATCATTTGATTCCGGTAATCAATAAAACGTTTGTCTACATGATCCGTGTACCAGGATGCTAAATCTGACAAATATTCCGAGTAGCTGGTAAGCCAGTGAATAGCCGGAAAATGTCTGGCATAGGCCAGGGATTTGTCTAAGCCCCAGAAACAGCGGACAAACCGTTTTGTATTTTGTGTTACCGGTTCTGAAAAGTCGCCGCCCTGAGGAGAAACAGCGCCGATAATGGAAACAGAGCCTTCTGTCCCGTTTAAATTCTGCATCATGCCAGCACGTTCATAGAAGGCAGACAGTCTGGATGCCAGATAAGCGGGGAATCCTTCTTCTGCAGGCATTTCTTCCAAACGGCCGGAAAGTTCCCTCAGCGCTTCTGCCCAGCGGGAAGTAGAATCTGCCATAATTGCCACATGGTATCCCATATCACGATAGTATTCTGCCAGGGTAAGGCCAGAGTACAGGCTGGCTTCCCGGGCAGCCACAGGCATATTTGATGTATTTGCAATTAAGGTGGTTCGATCCAGCAGAGGATTTCCTGTTTTTGGATCAATTAACTGAGAGAATTCTTCCAGTACCTGGGTCATTTCGTTTCCACGTTCTCCGCAGCCAATATAAATAATAATATCGGCATCCGACCACTTGGCAATCTGATGCTGAGTCATGGTTTTTCCCGTTCCAAAACCGCCGGGGACAGCAGCAGTGCCGCCTTTTGCCAAGGGGAACAAGGTGTCTAAGATTCTTTGTCCGGTAATCAGAGGGCGGGTAGCGGGAAACCGTTTCGTAGTTGGACGGGGAATACGGATAGGCCATTTTTGCGTCATGGTAATGGATTCTTCTCTGCCGTCCTTTAGCTGCAGGGTAAGAAGAGGTTCCTGAATGGTATATTCCCCATCTTCTGCCACGTCCAGCACATAACCTTCTAAGGAAGGAGGAATCATAACTTTATGGAGAATCGCTCTGGTTTCCTGAACCTGAGCAATGATGGTTCCCGGATGCAGATAATCTCCTTTTTTTACGGTAATGTGGGTTTTCCACTTTTTCTCTGTATTAAGAGATTCTACGCTGACACCACGGTTAATGTAAGGGCCGCCTGTTTTGGCAATTTCGCTTAAGGGACGTTCAATGCCGTCAAAGATATTGCTTAAGATTCCAGGCGCCAGGGTTACTGATACAGGCGCTCCAGTGCCGTAAACAAGCTGACCAGGCTTCATTCCGCTGGTTTCCTCATATACCTGGATTGTGGTTTGGTTTGAAGAAAGTCCGATTACTTCTCCTACCAGCCGTTCCTGGCCTACATAGACCATTTCATTCATCTGAAAACCGGGATCACCTTCTAGCTGGATGACCGGGCCGTTAATTCTTGAAATTACACCTGTTTTTTGCATGTCAGCCATTGGATACACCTCCCACCTGGAATAGAAAAGCCTGCCGCTCTTCGTGAAGCCGTGTGTCAAAGGAGTGGTCAATTAAAATATTTCGGGAAGGAATCACTGCCCGAAGACCGCCGCCAAAGGAATATTGGCTGACTTTTATAGGAACTTGATTCTGATACGATAACTGCTGGACTTTTTCAGAATCAGCCGGATCCAGATAGAATATTACCTCATCATCCCCGGCAAAGGCTTTCGCACCTTCAATGTAAGAATTTAAAAGGGTAAGATACTGAGGCGTTTCCATAAACTGCTCCAATAAATCCTTAACTTCAATGAAAATTTTTTCTTTTAATTCATCATGGCGAAGGCTTATGGTACGTTTCGAATTGATCTGCCCAATAGCCAGCTCCTTATTTAATTCCCGGCGGATTTTTTCCTCTTCGCTGTGAATCTGCATAGCTGCCTGCCGCCTTGCGTCTGTTTTATGTTTTTCTAAATCCTTCTTTAAAGCAGAAGAATATTCATGAAAGATATTGCTGCTTCGGTTTCTGGCATCTTCCATACAGATATCTAAAAACTGCTGCAGCTTTTTTTCCATTATCAAACTGCTCACCTGCTTTCTGTGGTTAAACTTTTGATGAGTGCTGTGGTTTTCATAAAGGTTATAACTTTAATCCAATTGCCTCATTAACATAAGAGGTAATAAAGTCCGGCTTGCGCCCCGTTCCATGGCGGTCTGGTATTTCTACAATTAAAGGAAATTTCCGATTCAGTTTTACCTGATTGATTAAATCTGGAAATTCCCTTCCGAATTTTTCGGTTAAAAGGAGGATTCCGATTTCCTGATTGGAAAAGGTTTGATTAAGCGCATTTTCCAGTTCATTTCGCCCATGTACCACAAGCCCTTCTATCCCTGCCAGGCGCATTCCGGTTAGAGTATCAATGTTGTCACTGATTAAAAACAGTTTCATACGTTAATCACAGCCTTCCGATAATCATAAAGGAGATAATCAGTCCATAAAGACAAACGCCTTCTGCCAGTCCTACAAAGATCAGGGACTTTCCAAGAATAGAGCCGTCTTCACTAATAGCGCCTAAAGCAGCAGAAGCGGCTGCAGATACTGCAATACCGCCGCCGATACAAGATAATCCAGTAGAAAGGGCGGCTGCCAGACAGATCATTCCGGTAGCAGGATTTACGGCAGCGGCGGTTTCCTCAGCAGCAAATACATTTCCGGTAAAGAACAGTGTACTGCAGGTTAGAAGAATTCCGAAAAATAAAAGAGAATTAACAGCTAAAGCAGTTTTATAGCGTCCTCTGGACTTTTCGCCTGCAGCGAATGCACCAAAAGGAATTCCAATACTTAACAGCAGCGCCAGGGTTAATAATAATTTTACGATCATAGTTGTTCTCCTTTTTATCAACATCAATAATGGTATTTAAGATTTTTGTGAAGTTTGGTAGGCTTCAAAAGCCCGGCCTGTTCCACGATAAAAGCGGCTGAATAATTCATAGTATTCCAAACGAAGTACCTGGATTCCAACGATAAGGCCTTCCATTCCGCAGACAAGCAGGTTTCCAAAAACTACTACAATCCAGTTGGTGGTTCCGGATTCATATCCGGACAGCATCAGAACGACTTCCATCATAGCAGCATGGCTGACGGCAAATGCGCCTACACGCACAAAGGAAACTGTATTGGAAAAATAGCTTAACATCACCTCAAATAATTCGAACAAGCCTTGCACAATGAACATTCCCTTTCCGCCTTCTAAATGGGCGGCCTTTTTTTCTGCCAGGGCGCTTAAGGGTTCCTTGAAAAACAAAAGGATTAGAGGAAGCCCAAACATAACAGCCATTACAGCAGAGGCGGGAAGAGGATTTCCGGTCATAAACAGTACGATTACCAGAATCAGCGATAGGTAAAATACAAGGCCAGCAGCGCCGTTGGTATCAAACCATGTTTTTTCCACATCATGGCTCTGAAAGCTGTTGATTATATTTAATATCATTGTAATTACGATAATCCCCATTCCTAAAGCTACTGTAATGACAAATACCGTATTTAAACGGCCAATAAAAGGAAGGGTAGTCATGGCCTGGCCTGGCCGCAGCCATGCAGCTTCAATAATATCCTCAAATCCGAATATACTTCCGAAGAGGAATCCAAAAATAGTGGAAAAAAGGCCGCAGCAGCTTATAATTGCTGCAAGGTTAATTTTTTTGGTGCGGTAAAGCAGGTAACCTCCAATCAGAAGGCATAAGCCCTGGCCAACATCTCCAAACATAAATCCGAACAGAAACGAATAAGTAAGGCCGATTAAAACGGTAGGGTCAAACTCATTGTAGTCTGGAAGCCCATACATTCGGATAAACATTTCAAATGGTCTGAAAAGGGCAGGGTTTTTCAGCTTAGTAGGAGGTTTGCTTATAATATTATTATGGTTTTCTTCAATAATTAAAACCAGATCCGATTCTGTTTTTAAATCTTCCTGAAACCGTTTGATATCCTGTTTTGGCATCCAGCCGCAGAGAATAAAAAAGGTGTGATCATCCCAGTTCATACAGGCAGCCAGTTTGCGGATGTCAAAGTTTTGAGAATAAAACTCCAGCTTTTGACAGGCAGCAGAAAGGGAAACCTGATGATCTTTTAAAATATTCCGAATTTTTTCTTCAATACCCTGGATGGAGGCCTTAAGAGAACGGATCTGTTCCTCTAAGCTGTCTGCAATCTCCTGGGGGGTTCCGGAATATTCTTTTGGTATGGCAAGTTTTTCAAAGTGCAAAGATGCGTATATGGCGTCAATTTTATCGGCAACCGGGGCAGGGACGAAATAAACCAGCCACACGTATTCCTCATTTTCTCCGCATTGATATAAAATAGTGTCAATTGTATTAAAAACAAAAGATTCCAGTTTTTTATAGTAGTCTTTTGGAATCCGACCAAAACGAAATTTAATGCATCGAAACTGGATAATTTTGGAAATATCATAATTCAATTCCCGGAAGGGATGAATCTGATTCCGGGAAGCAGTCAGGGATTCCAGTTCTTGTTCTAATTTCGCTTTTTGAGAATTTAGGCTATCCAAATTCTGGTCAATTGAGCGGACAATTTCAGCCGCTTGTTCAATGGTCATTTGGCTGCATTCTTTCTGGGTTTCTGGCTGCTGTTTTGAATCCGTAAAAAAAGCCATCAGTTCTTTTGCCCGCCTTAAGTCATTTTGGTAAAGATTTCCGTCGGTAATGGGTCTGAGATTCTTTACCGTGTGAAGTTCAGATAGGGCATTTTCCAGATGAACCGGATACTTTGACAGATACTGTTCTGCAACCCGGTCAATCTGTGTTTTCGGCCCTGTCAGATTAAAAAATTCCATTTTTTCAATCACAACATATAACCCCCTTGTTACGTTATTTTCATTACGGCGGAAAGGATTTGGGCCGGTTCCAGGCCGTAACGAATGCTTTCTATAATATGAATAATATGTTCAATCTCCAGCTCCTTAAAGTAAAGATAGGAATTAACTGTGGCGATTGAATAAGGATCCCGCTGTTCCGTTAATTTATGAATACGGTTTAAAACCTGCCTTGCAAGAGTTTCCGGATCCAGGAAGGAACCGTCTTTTACCGGATTTAAATTTCCATAATAAGTGTGCTGGAGAATATGGAAAAATTCATCCGTATGTTCGGCATTTGCAAGGGCATAAAGCTGTTCCGGCTTTATGCGGTTCTGGACAGGAATCAAAAGGGCATAAATTTCACTGCTGGTCATGTGGTAATACTGAATGCAGCGGTAAATCCACTGAATATTCAGCATATCCAAACGGTTTCCGAAACACTTAGCCAGAGAATCTTGTTCCCTTTTTTTCAAGCCGCTGTTTTTTGCTTTCCACATAGTTTTAAAATACAGCATATCCAGGTTTGATTCATAGTCAAAAAGAGAAGTGTTTTCCTGACGATTTAAACGTGCCATGATATCATAGTAAGGAGAACCTTCCAGGTTTGAAATAAACTTGTTCAAATCTTCTGAAGAGGAAAGCTTCAAAAGATTTAGGCTGGAATGACGATCAAAAAACTCCTGAAACAGAGAAAAATCGATTTCCAGAGGCCGGTTTGCGATTACCCCTCTTAAACATCGCTTTAGTTTTGCAATTTCATAATGCATAAAGTACAAATCTAAAAATTTTCTCTGAGATAAGCCGGAAAAACGGTAGATTTTGGAAAAATCATCATACTTTGACTGCAGCAGCAGTTCTTCAATTTTTCCCCGGTGAAGGGAAGTTCCGTCTTTTCCGGAGAGAAAAGGCTTATAAGCAGGAAATTTTTTTAAATAGTCAACTGCGCCGGAAACGGTATCAAATTCAGCCAGCTCCCGATATTGGCTTTCTGTTAAAAGGCGGCTTTTCATAGCCCGGACTTTTGTAGTCAGCCCGCTGTAGGTTAAAAGGCTTCCCATAATATCACTCCTTAATGATTCGGGAAAATAATTGGGCGGCAAGGGAGGAATGGTTTTGCTGGTAGGTTTCATCCAGCTTCGATAATATTTGTTCTTCCTTAGCCTTTTGCTGTTCCTGCTTTTCTTTGAGCTCTTGCTCCTTCTGACAATGGAGCTGATTGATCCGGTCGGCGGTTTCCTGTTCCAGCTCTGCATCGAATCGGACCGTTTCCTCCCTCATCTGTGCGGCAATTTCCCCTTTGCGTTCATCCATGCCGTCCAGGATGGAGGAAGCTGCAGCTTCAATTTCTGATATTTTGTGAATCAGGTGTTCCATGGCAGGCCTCCTATCTGTTTTGATTTCGTAATTATAAATATCTTCCATTATCATACTACAAAGAGCAAAAAAAAAGCCATGACGAAAATTACAAGAAAGTATAATAGAAGGAAAATAATTTGGTGAAAAATGTATGATCTGAAAAAGGTTGTTAAAATAGTGTTAAAAAGGCTGCAAAGAGAAAGAAAATTTCCGCAGCTAAAAGCTCCAGTGTGCTGTCTGAATATCGTGCAGTCAGTATACTAGAGGCGTTAGCGCGGAAAAAGAAAACATTCATGCTGGCACACCAACGGAGCATGAAGGCTTATTGTGTGATATAAGCGGTTGCTACGTATGCATCCTGCCCTTCATAGTTAATAATTGTCCATTGGGCGTCATAAGTTCCGGTTACCGTTACCGGATCACCTGGCATAAGCTGGGTGAGAATTTGAGAATTTTCATTGGTAGACGGCATGGTGCGGACATTTAGGGTGGTAGTAGCTTTATAAATAACGGCGGCTGTAGTGGTTTCAACAGGAGTGGTTTCCGGTGTTTCGGCAGAGGTTTCTTCTGTCTGGGAAACTGGTTCAACTGTAGTTTCCACAGGCACCGTAGTTTCTGTGGGTGTATTATCTTCTTTCTCTTTATCAGGAAGGATGGCCCGGATAATAAAAATCAGCAGAATAACGCAGATAACCGGGATCAGGATCTGGGCTCCGTCCCGGAGGGGAGAGCGCCTTTTCCGTCGTTTTCTCTTTGCACTGGTTCGCTGTGTGGTGGTTCCCTTTGGCCGCGGAGCAGTGCTGGAAGCCGGTCTTCGCTTTTTCATAACGTATTCATTCGCGAATGCATACACCTCCTGGGACAGAATATGGTGTGCCTGGCTGGCATCAGAGGGACTGTCATTTCCTTCATGAACAGCTTTGTTCCCAATGATTCTTAATTTGTGGTAATGATCTTTCGTAGCTTTAGTGATCCATTGTCCTTCGTAAAGCTGATCAATAATATCAGATAAGTCGCCATCTACGATGCAAGCACGTTCGCCAAGGGTTTTGACCATATATTCCAGTGTCTGCCGTGCTTTAACCATCGTCAGGTTATATTGCTTCTGGCCAAGGAGCCGTTCCGTTTCTTTTACACCCTGCTGGATTTTTTGCCAGGTAATTGCAACGTCTGCCATAACAAAACCTCCTTAATTGTCTTAATTATGCGAATAATCAATGATGTCACAGATGTCCATATTTCTTTTTAAATCCAGGAAATAAAAACGATTCTTAGCTCTATTATACAAGATTTCGACAAAATGTGCACCTGCTTTCTCAATATTTTTCTAAAATTTTCTAGAATATGCGGAATCGTTATATTCTGCCAGCAGGCTGATTAGGCGGGGAAAGAATCAGATTGCAGTAAAACAGTTTCAATGTTATAATCAAAAAGAATGATTCTGAAAGCGGATGCAGGAATGGAGGAACAGGATATGAGGCTGCGTCATATACGCGGTGCAGAGGAAAAGATTGCCCAAAGCCCTTATGTGATACAAGATCCGGAAGGAGAACGGGGGCATTGGAATCAGCGGTTTGGAAATGCTCATCCGATTGAGATTGAAGTTGGGATGGGAAAAGGGCGTTTTATTATGGAACTGGCAAAACGATATCCAGATCGGAATTTTATAGGAATTGAGCGGTATTCCAGCGTATTGCTTCGGGGCCTGGAAAAAAGAGAACAGTTGGAGCTGTCAAATATATGGTTTCTGTGTGTTGATGCAAAGGATTTGGCGGAGATTTTTGAAGCTGGCGAAATTTCAAAGATTTATCTGAACTTTTCAGATCCCTGGCCTAAGGATCGCCACGCTAAGCGCCGGTTAACCTCACCAGAATTTATGGGAATTTACAGGCAGATCCTGATAGAAGGGGGGATTGTAGAATTTAAAACGGATAACAGGGAATTATTCCAGTATTCTCTGGAATCCATACCAGTTTCCGGCTGGGAGATTGCCAGCCAGACATACGATCTTCACCACTCTCCACTGGCAGAGGGTAATGTGATGACAGAATATGAAGCGAAGTTTGCCGCAGAAGGAAAACCTATCTGTAAGCTGGTAGCACAGAAGCCAAAAGGGATGCAGGCGGAGTGAAAGGGCTTTTAAGTATAGTGGAATATTTGGTGTTTCAGGCAATACAGTAAGAAAATTTTTGATGGGTATTTCATAAGATATAAAAACAAGAAAGAAAATCGGGATATCTTATGGGAGTATCAGACAAAATTAAACAAAATTTAGGAAAAAAATTAAATGGCAATCAAGAGCTGAATAAAGAAGTGCTCCGATGGAAAAAATCATTATTAGAAGTAAACCGGCTGTTAGACGGGAAAAAGGACAAAGAAAGGAAAGAAGAAGATGGTTGAAAAATTTACAAGCGAAAATTTTGAGGAACAGGTACTGAAGTCAAGCCAAGTTGTTCTGGTTGATTTTTATGCAGACTGGTGCGTTCCCTGTAAAATGCTGGCTCCTGCCGTAGAAGCGGCAGCGGAAAAGTTTGCCGGACAGATGAAAACAGGGAAGCTGAATCTGGATGAAAATTTGGAGCTGGCACAGCGCTATGGGGTTCAGAGTATTCCAACCTTAATTTTATTTAAGGATGGGCAGGAAGCAGGCCGCACAGTAGGGATGCAGTCAAAAGATGCTATTGAAAATTTTGTCAAAGCCAAATTGTAGAAATATGGCAGAGTTGAATATAATGTTAAAAAAAATAAAAAAATTCGTCAAAAGGGGTTGACTTTTCCAACCCCTTGCGGTAGAATAACAACTGTTCCAAACACGGGATATAAATGAAATAAAATATTAAGTATGCGCCTTTAGCTCAGTTGGTAGAGCAGTAGACTCTTAATCTATTTGTCCAGGGTTCGAGTCCCTGAAGGCGCAGTAGGAAGTGCTGATTTTGCAAACATAGTGAGTTGTGGGGTCGGCGCTTTTTTCATGCCGTAAAATGTGCAGCAGACAAAAGCAAACTATCCCCGCCTAAAGGTTTAAGTGCAATAAGCCTTTAGGCGGGGATAAATAATTCTGTCCTCAGCGGCTCTGGCCTGCTGAGGCATGATTGAAATTAACTAACCAAAAATTCTCCAGGCACAGATAAAGTTATTTGCCCACCAGGAGCTAAGAGCGTGATGGATTACACGGCCATTACTGGAAGAAGCGTCAATTACTGTACCGCCGCCGGCGGCAATGCCTACGTGTCCGGATACGACCACAATATCACCAGCCTGAATATCGGAAAAATTATTGATTCGCGTGTAACGTCCCACATTTCTCCATCCGGAAGAAGTAATATAGCTTTGGCTGACACCTACCTGATTAAGGCACCAGTATACAAAACCGGAGCAGTCAAATGAGTTAGGCCCTTTGGCGCCCCATACATACGGGCAGCCAAGTTTGGACTGGGCTACTGCGATCAGGGAACTTACGCCGCCTGCCATGTGGACCGTTCCTGTTCCGGAAGAGGTTCCGGATCCGGAAGATCCGCCGGAACTAGCACCGGAAGAGCTTTTTTGGCTTCCGCCGCCAGAGGAACCGCTTGTGGTGGAGGACGACTGTCTTGGAGCTTTCTTTACGTCATTGCCAGTTAATTTTGCCATAGTAATAGCGCCAACAGTACCATCAGAAGTAAGCCCGTTTTGTGTTTGGAAGGATTTTACTGCTTTCTCCGTAACCTCACCATAATATCCGGTAACATTAGCTGAATTTAGATAACCATATTTACTTAATAAATTTTGTACATTGGAAACGGAATTGCCTTCATCCCCAAGACGGAGGCCCATTGGCTTTGCATCAGAACTGTTTAAGGCTATGCGGGTGCCAGGACCTAAATATCCGTCTACAATCTGATCATTTCTGGACTGGAACTGTTTTACTGCTTCTACCGTATCCTGCCCGTAAGCGCCGTCCGGCTCAGAGAGCAGATAGCCTAATATTTTTAGCCGCTGCTGACAGGCAAGAACCACATCGCTTTTTTCGCCTAAAGCCAGAAAATTCGCTTTTACTTCATCTGAGTATAAAAGGTTTACCGTCTGCTGGCCCACTTTGCCGTCCTGGCTTAAACCATTAACTTCCTGAAGCTTTAAAACAGCAGATTCTGTAGAATCGCCGAAATTGCCGGTTAAAAGATCTTCTGAAGCCAGATAGCCAAGGTCATAGAGCCGGGACTGGATTCGGCTGATATCATCGCCCTCATCACCTTTTTGAACGGCATAATACTTTGCGTTCGGTGACATAATGGCTTCATAAGTGGAACCGCCTATAATTCCATCCTGGGGAAGGCCATGCTGCCTCTGAAAAATTCGAACAGCGCGTTCTGTCTGAGTACCAAAATACTGAGTAGGCTCATCATAATCCATAAATCCCAGCTCCATCAGCCGTTGCTGAAGCTGCACCACAACGGGATGATCTTCACCGACCCGCAAATACTCTGGCATTGGCGCCGCTTCCGGTACTGTAACCTGAAGCTCCGGAAGAAGCTGCCCTCTGGGATTTAAAGGGGGGATGGTTTCCGGCGCTGTAGTAACGATGATTTCTGTGGAAATCTCCGATTGGGTTTCTGAAGTTTCGGTGGAAACAGAAGGCTGGCCGGAGGCTTCCTGATTTTTGCAGCCAGTCCCCACAGCAGAAAAACATGTCAGTGCTGTGGTTAAAGCAGCATAAGTAAAAAAACGTTTTACAAAAAATACTGGAGTGGAATCTATTTTCATTCAGAGTATCCTTTCTGCATTTGTCTTAATCTGTAAGTTATGATAGAATTACGTCCTATTCTAGCACATTTTATTAAGGATTTCCAGTATCCGTATTTTTTTTCACCGGAAACTTTACATAAACTTTAAATAAATCGCCGTCAATCACAATCTCAAAGCTGCCATTTTGAAGCTGAGTCAGGCTTTGGGCAATAGAAAGTCCTAAACCGCTTCCCTCTGTAGTTCGGGAAACATCTCCACGGACGAATCGTTCGGTTAACTCGGAGCTTGAGATATTTAAAGGGTGTTCTGATATATTTTTTATTGTAAATTGAACCGTGCCCTGAATTTCTTCTATATCAACGTAAATGCGGCTGTGAGCCATGGCATATTTAAAAGCGTTATTGTAAAGATTTTCTAAAACTCTCCAAAGTCTTCGACCGTCTGCTGCAATTAAAATAGGCTGCTGAGGAAGGCGGCTGATTAACTCTAAATTCCTCAGGGCAAACTTTTCTTCAAATTCACCATTGGTTTGATTTACCAATTCCACAAAATCAATATCGGAAATTTCCAGCTTTAGATTACCGGAACTGGCCTTGGATGCTTCCACCAGATCTTCCGTTAAAGTTTTCAGACGCTGGGATTTTTGCTCCAGCACCTCTAAATAACCCTGGACCTTTTCATTTTGAATCTGTTCCCGTTTCATTAAATCCACATAATTAATAATAGAAGTAAGGGGTGTCTTTAAATCGTGAGATACATTGGTAATTAAATCGGCTTTAAAACGTTCGCTTCTTACCTTTTCCTGAAGAGCAGAATCTAAATTTTCGCCAATATGGTTAATATGGTCTGCCGTGACTTTCTGACGGCCGCTGAATTCTTTCACATTTACCGAGTAGCTGATGTCGCCGGATGAAATATTGGAAATAGCCTGAAAAATCTTATCATTCTGACGTGATTTTCGAAGAACCAAATAAAAACATCCGGTGTCAAAGGCAAACCAGAAAAGGATAACAGCAAGAAAAAGGAGCTGCTGCCGTAAGGTGTCCATCGTAAAAAACAGGTAAATAATTGTGGAGGCGCCGCCGATATTCAGCATCACAAAAGCAAGATAGAAATATGCCGTATTGTGAGAAGAAACTTGCTGAGAAAAATATTCCTGTATCTCAACCAGGACTTTCTGCATCCAACTGGACTTCCATAAGGTTCCCGCCTTATACCTTCTGAGAAGGCTGAAAAAACAGGGAAGAAAAACCAGGTATGCAGTCAGGAAAATCAAAAGTTTTTCTGCAAAATACCAGTTAGCTTGTGCAAATACCAGATGGATCAGACGGCTTCCAATAAGCTGTGCCATATAACAGCATATAAGGCCAATAATAGAAAACATGAAAATACACAATTCGGCGCTCATATGGTCAAAAGGATAGAAACGAACCTGGCTGTGATCACTGCTATTGTATCCGGAAGCAGCAATCAGATATAAAAATGAGAATAAACATCCAAAAAGTCCGATACCCAGAAGAATCAGCCCGTAAAGCGTATAGCTTCTCATGGATTCATAATGGGAAAACTCCTGTTTGTAAACATCAGTATGAGGGAAATTCGTATCAACAGACAGGATAAAATGTTCAAATACTTGTTCATAAAACTGGGTATCTGCAGCTAAACTCTGGATATAATCAGGTATCTGGGCCATATTTGTTTCTGTGCGGAGGGTAGAAGAGGCATATTCAGCATATAGCCCCATATGCTTTAACTTCTCCCAGGCCGGATCCGTTACATTTGTATAAGTAATGGTTTTGCCAGGAACCATGTCATTTTCATTGGAGCAGGTAAGCTGGAATGATAAGTTAGAAGGACTGGATATCATGTTGTAGTAAACGTAACAATATCTGCAGTAATTGCTCAGAACTTCATAACACAGATCTTTCATTTTTGCGTAAGCCTGTCCCGGTTCCGTAAATTTAGGTTCCGGATCATAAGATTTATATTCGACCAGTACAGCCTCTTCTTCCACTGGCATAGTATTAGGGGTAATTACATGGATGGTATGGTCTTCCTGAAGAAAAAATCCATAAGATTCCCCCATTTCGATGATATCAGCCAGAGTATAGCTGCTTATCGTATTTGGTGCGTAATTAATAGAAACAATTTCTTTATCCATATCCAGATCGCCGTCTGTTTCAAAAGCATCCCGCAGCCGGGCATAGTCAAAAATTGCAATAATATCCGATTGAAGCTGGTTGTAAAAAAGATCCGATTGAATATAAGTTTCGCTTTGAATCCAGGTAATCCCCCGTCCAAAATTTGAATTTACATAAAGAACTGAAATGCTGATTACAATCATTCCGAGAAAAATCAAATGAACGGCAGAGATAATTGCCTTCAGCAGTTTGGTCAGATTTACTTTCATCCTGTTCTCCGTTCCTGCCGCCGGCTGGCGGTATTTGTTGCAGCAATCGTTAACAGTCAATGGCTACTGTTTTTCAATTTTGTATCCTACTCCCCAGACTACTTTTAAATAGCGGGGTTCCCTTGGATTAATTTCGATTTTTTCTCGAATATGACGGATATGAACGGCTACCGTATTGTCTGCGCCGATGGCTTCTTCATTCCAGATTTGTTCGTAGATTTCATCAATGGAAAAAACCTTTCCTGCATTTTTTACCAGAAGCAGCAGAATGTTATATTCAATAGGAGTCAGCTTAATAGGCTCTCCGTCTACCAGAACTTCTTTATTGTCGTCGTTAATCTGGAGGCCGCCGCATTTATAAACTTGTCCCATGGTCTGCTGGGTCATATTTCCAAGCTGAGTGTAGCGGCGGAGCTGAGATTTTACACGGGCCATCAGCTCTAAGGGATTAAACGGTTTTGTTATATAGTCGTCTGCACCAATATTAAGGCCAAGAATTTTATCGGTATCTTCTGATTTGGCAGAAAGGATAATAATAGGAATACTGCTGGTTTCTCTCACCTTCAAAGTGGTGCGGATGCCGTCAAGGCCAGGCATCATTACATCCAGTATCAAAAGGTCCGCCTGGCTGGTTTCTAAAAGTTTCAGGGCTTCTGAACCGTCGTAAGCTTTCAGGACATGAAATCCTTCGCCAGTCAGATAAATATCAATGGCTTCTACAATTTGTTTATCATCATCACACACCAAAATAGTTGACATATTGGAATCCTCCTTTCATTTTCGAACATACGCTCTCTGGGGATATTATATACTATATTCCCTGGTTAGCCTATTACATTTTCATAAATTAATTCTTACGATGAAACGAAATAAAAACAGGGAAATCAAGAGTGAAAAATAAAGTAGATTTTTGGACGCACTTGTATAAGGGTTCATAAAACCCCATTTTTACAAGTATAAAAAGTTAAAAAAAT
>JAAWIS010000056.1 GCA_022796475.1 Lachnospiraceae bacterium
GATTTTATCCTTATTTTTTACTTCCCGCTATGTATTTACATGCCTTCAATTTTCCATTTCCGTGCTGCATTGCTTTTCATAACCATACTGTCATCCATCCGGATATCGGTATACCAATAACCGAATCTGCCGTCCTGAGTGGGCTGCTTTTTTGATAATACAAAGTGGGGGAATCCAAACATAGAAGCCATATACTTTTCGTTGCTGTAGTAATGGCCCGGAATTCCCAGAAGATACCTTGGTGCGCCATTTGGATTTTCCAGCCGCGCCAGTATCAAATACCGGTAATTATAATAACCATGAAGAAGAAAGCTGTTATTGCCGTATATCCATACTTCTCTTGGAAGGAGGCCAATATCCTGAGGCTTGATTACCAGTACCTGGCAGCCATGCTCACTGTCAAAAGCCTGAATCTTAGGATAGGTTTTTGAGAAAAAGTCCCATACCGGAATTTGATGCTCCATAGCATCCTCTGCATCCAACTTTGCTAATGCTTCCGGATCCCCGATAATCAGCGGCGCCTCTTTATGCTGACGAATTACCGGTGCTGGCACTGCTTGTTCCTCTTGGTGCATTCTCTTAATATGTTCTGCTGAAATATCCGGATACTGGGTTTCCATTTCCAACTGCCCCATTTCAAAATCTGGTATTGAAATAGCATTCGGATCTACTTTTTTTGGTGAAAGCGGTTCCTGTCCCAAAACCTTCTGCACAAAATCCATCCTCCGGGCATCCTCTATTACCGATGGCTTCTCTTCTGCGGCCTGCTCTTGTTTTGGCACATTTTCGAAAACGATATCCTTCTCTGTCTGAAAACTCCTATTGGATCCGGCCTGCAGATTCTTTTTCAGTTCCGGATTTTCCTCTGCCATGTTTCGTTCCAAAACCGGCTTTTCCTGTATGAATCCAGTTTCCGTTTCAAAATTTGGATTTTTTAAAACTGTATTCCCATCTGAAGCCTGATTCGATAAATTCTCCCCTTCAGGCTCAGGCATTGACTGCTGAGCCGATTTCTCTCCTTCAGACTCAGGTATTGACCGTTTCGCTGGATTTCCACCGCCCGTTTCCATTGGCCGCTGTAATGAATGGGCTCTGATTGGCCGGGAAAAGGTTCCTCTGGGCCAGGTTCTCATCCTGTTTTCTGGCTGAATATTTTCTTTTGGCTTATTTTCTTCTGGCGGGTTATTCCCCGGATCTTTGCCTTCTAACTCTGGCTTTGACACAAGTTTTGTTTCGCCTGCAGTTCCCTCCGGATTGAAGGCCTTATCCATACCTTTATCCGTCTGCACCGGTTCCTTCGGCAGATCGGGAATTACAGGAGATAACGCTCCCTTTTCTACTTCCCGCTCCAATGTTTCTTCTGAGGTTACGGATTCTAAAGCAAGCTGTGCAGCCTGGGCTACCGCATCTTCCCATATGGTAGTGTACACTCTCCATCCTTCTTCTTTTCCATGAATCGTAAGTCCATAGCACTCGTCCATTGTTTCCCCTGACTCCTGCACATCTGCTACCTGTACGATAGTCCGAAATTCTCCGCAGCCATTTCGCAGGAATATATTGCCTAAAAAAATCTCCTGCCTTCCGGTCAGTAAGTACACTCCCATATCACTATTTCCCATATACAGCTTTTTAACATTTACATTCAGCCTGCACATGCCGTTTCTCGCTTCTAACTTTACAAATCCTACATTTTTACCTTTTACCTGACCTTCGTATTCATAAATATAGGAAATCAATCTCCGGAATTCTGCCATGTCAACCCCCTGTTTTTGCTGTCCGCAGTCAGCTTTTTTAATGCCTCAGTATGTTCTTTTTTATTTTATGCAAATAAACATTGAAATTATGACTTGAAAATGTTATCCTATAAGAAGGAGAATTGTAAAAATTTTTTTTATTTTTCAGGAGGTATTTCTTATGAGGCTTTACAAAGCAACAGATTATCAAGAAATGAGCCGTAAGGCTGCCCATGTAATTGCGGCACAGGTAATCTTAAAACCAGACTGTGTTCTTGGCCTGGCTACCGGCTCCAGCCCAATCGGAACCTACAAACAGTTAATTGAATGGCATAAGAATGGCGATTTGGATTTTTCCCAGGTTAAAACAGCAAATCTGGATGAATACAAAGGCCTGACCAAGGATAACGATCAAAGCTACTATTATTTTATGTATCATAACTTTTTTAAGGATATTAATATCGATATGGCAAATACCAACATCCCGGACGGCACCAATCCAGATTCTGTATCCGAATGCGCCCGGTATGATCAGGTAGTATCCGACTTAGGCGGTGTCGATTTACAGCTTCTAGGTTTAGGACGCAATGGCCATATTGGATTTAATGAACCAAGTGAATCCTTTGCCAAAGGAACCCACTGTATTGATCTGCAGCCAAGTACGATTGATGCAAATAAACGTTTTTTTGCTTCCATCGACGATGTGCCCAAACAAGCCTATACTATGGGCATCAAGACGATTATGCATGCGAAAAAAATTCTTTTGGTAGTCAGCGGTGAGGATAAAGCAAAGGCTCTCTATGATTCCCTCTGCGGCCCCATTACCCCTCAAGTACCAGGTTCTATTCTGCAGCTTCACGGTGATGTAACAGTAGTGGCTGATGATGCCGCACTTTCCCTGTTTGGCGATTTAAACTAACAAATGCGGGAGCATTTTTAACGTTCCCTTTCTAAACATTTCTATTTTTTAATAGAGCAAGGGGTTTTGCAAAACGGTTAAAACCACACAATATATAGTCTGGATATCCAATGATTTCTGCTATATATGCAGGAATGCCGAGTTTTGCAACAACCCCTTGATTTTATATGTTTCAATTTTGTAAGTCAGAAAAATAATTAGCTAATTTGCCGAATTGTTCCAGGGTAAGGGCCTCTCCTCTTACAGAAGGCGGCTGTCCAATATGGGCTATCCCTTCCTGAATCTGTTCTTTTGAGTAAGAAATATAAGCCGAATTATTTAATCCATTCAGCAGTGTTTTTCTCCTCTGATTAAAAGATGCCCGGATCAGGGAAAACAGCAGCCCTTCGTCAGCCACATATACAGGCGGCTTTTTATGCCGGGTAAGCCGGATTACCGCTGAACCCACATTGGGCCGGGGAATAAAACAGTTGGGTGGCACATTCGCCGCTATATACGCTTCTGCATAATACTGCACAGCCAGCGATAATGCCCCATAATCCTTAGAACCTGGCCCTGCCTGCATTCTGTCCGCTACTTCTTTCTGAACCATAACCGTGATACTTTCCACTGGCACATGGTTTTCAAAAAGCCCCATAATAATCGGCGTGGTAATATAGTAAGGCAGATTCGCTACGACTTTAATGGGCTGTCCCCCGTTATGCTCCTCTGCCATTTTATTAATGTCAACTTTTAAAATATCCTCATTCATTACGGAAACGTTTCCGTATCCGCCTAAGGTTTCATTTAAAATCGGTATCAGGTTTTCGTCAATCTCCACAGCCATCACCTGCCTGGCCGTTTCTGCCAGATACTGTGTCAAAGTTCCGATTCCCGGACCAATTTCTAAAACGAAATCATCCTTTGTAACCCCGGCAGCACGAATTATCTTATCCAGCACATGGGGATCAATTAAAAAGTTCTGGCCAAATTTCTTTTGAAACGCAAACTGGTGTTTTTGAATCATCTCTATTGTATTCTTTGGATTTCCAAGATCTGCCATTCCTGCTTCCTTTCTATGATTTTACGGGATTATTTTCCTTATGTTTCACACGACTGTTTTTGCCGTTTCATAACCGGTAAAGCTTTCTGGCATTTTCCCATGTAATCCTTTGAATCTCTTCCGGCTCCATTCCCTTTAACGCGGCAATGGCGTTTATCACAAGGGGCAGGTTACAGGAAGAATTCCGTTTTCCCCGGTAAGGAACCGGGGAAAGATACGGGCAATCCGTTTCTAAAACAAGCCGGTCTATAGGGGCATATTCTACCACCTCTTTTAATCGCCTGGCATTTTGAAATGTAACCACCCCGCCGATTCCTAAAAAGAATCCCATGTTCAGATACTCCCTGGCCATCTCTCTGCCATAGGAAAAGCAGTGAATCACGCCTCCGATTTCCCGGGATTTTTCTGCTTTCATAATATCCAGTGTATCCTTTGCCCCGTCCCGGCTGTGGATAATTACTGGAAGAGCCGTTTCCCGTGCCAGGTTAAGCTGGCGGCAAAACCATTTTTTCTGAATCTGGTGTTCTGGTTCTTCCCAGTAATAATCCAGCCCGATTTCTCCAATTGCTACTATTTTTTCCCGGAGCGCCTGCTGCTTTAACCACTGAATATCAGCCTCCGCCAATTGACCGCATTCACTGGGATGCACGCCTGCTGCCCCATAGATAAACGAATACTTCTCTGTCAGCGCTATGGTTCGTTTCGTACTTTCAATGCTGGCACCTACGTTAACTACCCCTCCAATACCAGCCTCTGGCAGCGCTGCCAGCAGGAAATCCCTGTCATTATCAAAAGATGCATCATCATAATGGGCATGGGTATCAAAAATCATCCTTATCCAATCCTTTTCCTATAGCACAGCCTTAATTGCTGGCTTAAAACAGACTATCATCCGACTAACCATAGTTATCATTAATAAACAACCGTACCAGATAAAGCAGAAATAAATGACCTGGGTAAAACAGATAGAAAAAATATTTTCCGGGCCAATTCCCCCGCTTTCCTTTATAGCGTGCTAAAAACACAAATGCCAAGGCTGACAGCCCCCAACTGGAAGCGCTTTCTGCCGCTGCTGCAAAAGCGCCAACGGTAAGCTGCATCCCGGTTCCACGGAACCAGTACAGCAGAATAATCATCATTATTCCCATAGCGCCGTAATCTGTTTTTAACAAGAATGCAGCCAAACAGCCGGCAGCAGCCATAAGAGTCCTCAGCCATATTTTCTGTCTGCTTTTTTGAATCCCCCACAAAGTAAGGTATCCGATCAGCAAGGTAAACATTACATTTTGGTACTGAGGGTAAAACCATTGTTCAAAAATAGCCAAATCAAAAATGATTTCTGTCAAAAGGGCAAATCCAAACAGCCGAAGGCCATAGGCAGTTTTTCTCTTAGAGCAGCAAAAGCCTTCCACCAGGAAAAAAGCAAAAATAGGGAATGCCATCCTTCCCAAGCACCGCAGGAGCCGATTCACATACCACCAGCCCATCCCTGCTCTGGTTTCTAAAATCTGTTTCATCAGCAGGCGGTTTCCACTTTTTAAAATTCCTCTTTCAATTACTGCCACGCCTATATGATCGAGCAGCATCAAGCAGGCGCCAAACAGCTTCAGCCCGCTTCCGCTAAATTCCCACGGTTCTTTCTTTTTTAGGAAAGACAGCCCCTCTTTCGCCCTTCCCATAAAGGGAGCTGTCTTTCCTATTTTTACATTTTTCAACAAATTTCTGCGCCTGAAGGCATATCCTTCTCCGGCTTCATCAGTGAAAGATTCCCCTTTTCATCCTCTGCACATAAGAGCATACCTTCAGAAAGGATGCCTGCCATCTTTCTGGGAGCCAGATTAACCACTACCATAACTTTTTTGCCCACCATTTCTTTGGGGCTGTAATGCGCCTTGATTCCGCTGACAATCTGGCGAACCTGGCTTCCTATTTTTACCTGGGAGCATAATAGCTTTTTTGATTTCTTAACTTCTTCGCAAGCGATAATCTCCCCTACCTGAAACTGAAGCTTTGCAAAATCATCATACGTAATTTCTGGCTTAGGTTCTATATCAATTGCCCCTGTCTTTTCCTCATTTCCAGTTTCCTCCGGATTTTCCTCCTGAGGGATATTGGCTGCCGGATCTTCTTTTTGCGCCTCGGCAGCCTGTGCCTGGCGGATTTCTTCTGCTTTTCCAAGCACATCTTTTAAATTCAGCCTTGCAAACAGAATCTGCGGCTCTTCTGTTACTTTATTTCCGGAAGGATACAGTCCAAATTGATCCATCTGGGACAGCAGACGCTTATCTGCGTGAAGCTGCTCTAAAATTTTCCCGGAAGTTTCCGGCATAAACGATTCCAAAAGCGATGCTCCAATGGTAATTGCTTCCACCAGATGATAAAGAACTGTGGCTAAGCGCTCCTTTTTTGCCTCATCTTTTGCCAAAACCCAGGGAGCGGTTTCGTCTATATATTTATTGCTCCGGCGGAAAATCTCAAAAATTGCGGTAATGGCATCTGCTACCCGCAGTTCATCCATCTTCTCCTGAGCCTTCTTAACGGCCGCTAAAACTACTGTTTTCAAATCCTGGTCAATCGCCGCCTCTTCTTCGTCAGCCTTAGCTTTATTTTCAATGACACCGCCGAAATATTGATTGCTCATGGAAATAGTGCGTTTTACCAGGTTTCCTAAAATATTCGCTAAATCGGAGTTCATCCGCTCTACCATCAGTTCCCAGGTAATCACGCCGTCATTTTCAAACGGCATCTCATGAAGTACAAAGTACCGCACAGCATCCACACCGAAGATGGAAACCAAGTCATCCGCATACAGTACATTCCCTTTGGATTTACTCATCTTACCGTCACCCTGCAGAAGCCACGGATGACCAAATACCTGCTTTGGAAGGGGCAAATCCAGCGCCATCAAAAAAATCGGCCAATAAATCGTATGGAAACGGATAATGTCTTTTCCGATTAAGTGTAAATCGGCTGGCCAGAAGGTCTTAAACAGCTCTCCATGATTTCCATCACAGTCATAGCCAAGCCCGGTAATATAATTGGTCAATGCATCCAGCCACACATAAGTAACATGCTTTGGATCAAAGCTAACCGGGATCCCCCAAGTAAAGGATGTACGGGATACGCAAAGATCCTGAAGACCAGGAAGCAGGAAATTATTCATCATTTCATTTTTCCTGGAAACCGGCTGAATAAACTCCGGATGGCTGTTAATGTGGTCAATCAAACGCTGGGCATATTTGCTCATACGGAAAAAATAAGCTTCTTCCTTCGCCGGCTGAACCGGACCATTGCAGTCCGGACATTTTCCGTCTGCTAATTGGGATTCTGTAAAAAAGGATTCGCACGGCGTACAGTAAAGTCCTTCATAATATCCCTTATAGATATCCCCCTGATCATACAGCTTTTTAAAAATCTTCTGCACCTGTTCCTCATGATCCGGATCTGTGGTGCGGATAAATTTGTCATAGGAAGTATTCATTAAATCCCAGATGGTTCTAATCTGCCCGGCTACCCCGTCTACAAATAATTTCGGTGTTACTCCTGCCACAGTCGCCTTCTCTTCAATCTTCTGCCCATGCTCATCTGTCCCTGTCTGAAAACGGACATCAAATCCCTGTTCCCGTTTAAAACGGGCAATGCTGTCTGCCAGGACAATTTCATACGTATTGCCAATATGGGGCTTGCCAGAGGTATACGCGATAGCTGTGGTGATATAATATGGTTTTTTACAATGGTTGCACATAATCCTGCCTTCCTTTCCTAAGAATAAAAAAACCCCGCCTTTAATTTCTTAAAGACGAGATCATTCCCGTGGTACCACTTTAATTTGCCTCTGCCTTGCAGCAGACGGCCTTGCTAAGCTGCTTTACTGCCTGGGCAGTCTACAGCTTTTCACGATAACGGGTGAACCCGCCGAAACCTAACCCGGCTGCTGTCAGCCAGCTCGGCCCCGAAGCTCCAAGACCATATTCACTGATATCTGCCGCCGCCCCCTTTCAGCTTACAGCAGGGCTCTCTGTTGGCGCATCCTTCAGTTACTCTTCTTTTCCTTGCCTTTTTGTCATAAATTGTCATGATGCTGCGCGATCAGTAACGCTTTCTTCTTAGTGTACTGATTTCCTGTTTATTTGTCAAGAGGCAAGATAATTCCATATGGAAAGGATATCTTGTATTCCGTCTGAATATAATATATAATAGCGCTTGTCCTTAATTTATTTTTGCTTAAGACATTCCTTAACAAAGTACTCCTTAACGATTCTGGAGGTGATTCGAGTATGAACCCCACTCCCCGAAAATTTTGCCGCATAGCGGCTTTTATCATAGTTTCCTGTACGGTTCTTTGGAGCTGTCAAACGTTAAGCCGGCCAAAAGAAAATACCGGCTCCTCCCCAAACCCGGATGAGCCGGTTTCCCCGCCTGCAGACAGCGCAAACAAGCCTTTTTCAGACTCAGTTGAAAGAAGTGGAGCATTTGCAGAGCCGGATCCGGTTTCTTTCGAAACGTCTGCGGAATTTGAAGAGCTAAAGCAGGAGCTGTTTGAAAGTCTGGTTTCTTCTGATTACCTGACACAGCGCATGTACTATCAGGATCCGGAAGCATCCGGTCTAATTCCCTGCTATCCTTCATTTTGGGATTTATCTGAAATGGGGTGGTATTCCTACAGCCAGATTATAAAATCTCTGAAGCTGCAGCTAGACGCTATGGATCCAACCATGTTAAACCGGAATCAACGATTTTTTTACGATCTGCTGAACCAATACGCGGATCGGGAATTAGCATGGGAAGGCATGGAACATTTCCAATTGCTTCATTATTTATCGCCGGACAGGGGATTAATGGTACAAGTTCCCCAAAAGCTAAATGCTCTTCCCCTTCAGAGCCGGCAGGATGTGGAAGATTACCTGATTCTTCTTTCCGATCTGCCCCGCTTGTTTAAAGATTTAACCGGTTTGTGCCGGGAGGCTGCCAGGGAACAGCTTACCTTTACCGATCAATGGATACAAGACGCTTCTGACTCATGCGCTCCATACAGCCTGACTCCGGAACACAACAGTCTGGTAACTTCTTTTTCTCTTCGCTTAAACCAGCTTACAGATTTAACGCCGGAGGAAAAAGCAGCATATGAAGCAAGAAATCTGGAAGCGGTTACAAAATACGTGATTCCGGCTTATCAAAAGCTGAGCCAGGAAATTCGTACCCTTCCTATCCGTTCTTTGAAATATGAGGGCCTGTGCGGGCAGAAAAACGGCCGTTCCTACTATCATTTTCTAATTAACCGCTGCTCCGGAACTTCTTATACAGATGTCTGGCTTTTGATGTCTGCTATTACAGAGCAATTAGAACAAAATACGAATGCTTTAAATGAACTGCTAACCCAATTAGGAGGAGAATCCCCCAGTGCCCAGGTTCTTTGGCAGTCTTCAAAAGAGCCTATTGAAACGCTTTCTTTTTTGGAAGAAGAAACTGCCCGTCATTTTCCTGTCCTGGAAGAAATGCCCTGTCCTCTTCAAATTGCGGTGATTCCAGCTATTGCCCAGGATTCCTGGAATCTGCCTGGTCTGGATGCCTGGCCTTTAGACAAATCCGTTTCCAGCCGCACACTGTTTTTAAATCAGCACACCGCCGATGATAAGGCTCAGCTTTATTCCGCCTTATCCTTTGCTGGCTTTCCTGGCAGACACTACCGTGAAACTTATTTAAGGACTAATCCTGACGGCACCCTTCTTTCTCTTCTGTCCTTTCCCGGATGGGAGAAAGGCTGGGATCTTTATGGGAGAAGTTATGCGGTTTCTTTTGAAAATGGCCTTACTCCGCCAGAACGGCAGTTAGCCCGCCTTTCCCTGTCTTCTTTTATGGCGGTTCATGCCCTAATTGATATTCAGGTAAATTACTATGGCTGGAATCTGGAAGATGTAACTCTCTTTCTTTCCCAGCAGTATGGCTTACAGGAGGATTCGGTTGCCCACAGGCTCTACCGAAGCGCCCTGTATGCCCCGGGTGAAAGTGTTACCGAATATATTGGCTATCTGGAAATCCGTCAGATAAAATCTCTGGCGGCTGACCATCTAAATGAAACATTTGACGAGATGGCATTTCATCGCTTTTTCCTTGATTTAGGACCGGCCCCTTTCTCATTAATCCGGCGCAGGCTTTCCGGCTGGCTTACGCTTCAAAGCCTTGACAAGCTCCAATCAGCAGGAAAAATAAGGAAGCAAAAAAATCCTATGTGGTGTAAATAATCCTCTTGCTTATTTTACAACTTCGGTTATAATACTATATGTAGCGTTTAATTTCAAAAAATATACAATATATATATCTAAGGGAGGAATATCGATGAATATCATCAAAAGAAGCGGTCAAGAAGTTATCTTTAACGCTGTTAAAATAGAAGATGCCGTCATCAAGGCAAACAGTTCTGTTCAGGAGTCTGACCGTCTTACTGATAAACAAATTAAATCGGTTGTAGAGTCGGTTACCCAGTTATGCGTAAGTATGAAGCGCAGTCCCAGCGTGGAAGAAATCCAGGATATGGTGGAAGAAGAAATTATGAAACAGCGGGCCTATAAGGTTGCCACAAATTATATTACTTACCGCTATAAAAGAGAACTGGTTCGGAAATCCAACTCCACAGACAAGCAGATTCTCTCCCTTTTGGAATGCAATAACGAAGAGGTCCTTCAGGAAAATTCCAATAAAAACCCAGTCGTTAACAGTGTCCAGCGGGATTATATGGCAGGGGAAGTCAGCAAGGATATTACAAAACGTTTTTTACTTCCTCAGGATATTGTGGAAGCCCATGAAAAAGGAATGATCCATTTCCATGACGCCGACTATTTTGCCCAGCATATGCACAACTGCTGCCTGGTAAACTTAGATGATATGCTGCAAAACGGCACCATTATCAGCGAAACTATGATTGAACGGCCCCACAGTTTTTCCACTGCCTGCAATATTGCCACACAGGCCATTGCTCAAATCGCCAGCTCCCAGTACGGCGGCCAGAGCATTACCTTATCCCATATTGCCCCCTTTGTTCAGGTAAGCCGTGAAAAGTTCCGCCGGGAAGTACGTCAGGAATTGGAAGCCCAAAATATTGATTTCAGCGAAACCATGGTATCTCAGATGGCAGAAATGAGAGTACGCCGTGAAATCAAACAAGGCGTCCAGATGATCCAATACCAGGTAATTACGCTGATGACCACCAATGGACAGGCCCCTTTTGTTACGGTATTTATGTATCTGAATGAGGTTCCGGAAGGACAGCTCAGGGATGACCTGGCTTTGATTATCGAAGAAATGCTTCGTCAGAGAATTCAAGGGGTAAAAAATGAACAAGGGGTTTTCATTACTCCTGCCTTTCCTAAGCTGATTTATGTGCTGGAAGAGGATAATGTACGGGAAGGGACAAAATACTGGGAATTAACCCGTCTGGCTGCCCAGTGTACTGCAAAGCGAATGGTTCCGGACTATATTTCTGAAAAAATCATGAAAGAATTAAAGGACGGCAACTGCTACCCGTGTATGGGATGCCGCTCCTTCTTAACCGTTTACAAAGATGAGCAGGAACACTATAAATTCTATGGCCGGTTTAACCAGGGCGTTGTCACCATTAACTTGGTAGATGCTGCCTGCTCATCTTCCGGCGATATGGAGAAGTTCTGGGACATTTTAGAAGAGCGCTTAGATTTATGCCACCGTGCATTAATGTGCCGCCATAACCGCTTAAAAGGAACCGTATCTGACGTAGCGCCTATTTTATGGCAGAATGGCGCCCTGGCCCGCTTAAAAAAGGGAGAAACCATAGATAAGCTGCTTTACGGCAACTACTCTACCATCTCCTTAGGGTATGCCGGATTGTGCGAATGTGTCCGTTATATGACCGGACATTCCCACACTCATCCAGAGGGAACGCCATTTGCCTTAAAGATAATGAATCACTTAAATGATACCTGCCACCGCTGGGCAGCAGAAAGCAATATCTCGTTCAGCCTTTATGGGACTCCTTTGGAATCTACCACTTACAAATTTGCAAAATGCCTTCAGGACCGGTTTGGCATGATTCCTGAAGTTACAGATAAAAATTATATTACCAACAGCTACCATATTCATGTAACGGAAGAAATTAATGCATTTGATAAATTAACCTTTGAAGCCCAGTTCCAGAAGCTGTCACCTGGCGGAGCCATCAGCTATGTGGAAGTTCCGAATATGCAGGATAATATTGATGCAGTGCTGGCTGTCATGCAGCATATTTATGATCATATTATGTATGCCGAATTGAATACAAAAAGTGATTACTGCCAGTGCTGCGGATATGACGGAGAAATTCAAATTTTAGAAGACGAGCATCGCAAGCTGATCTGGAAATGTCCAAAATGCGGCAATACGGATCAGGATAAAATGAACGTGGCCAGACGTACCTGCGGTTATATCGGCACCCAGTTCTGGAACCAGGGACGAACACAGGAAATTAAGGAAAGGGTTATGCATTTATAATAGGGAATTAATTTTATGAAGTATGCAAACATTAAATATTACGATATTGCAAATGGGTTAGGCGTTCGGACCAGCCTTTTCGTATCTGGCTGCACCCATCGGTGCAAAGGCTGTTTTAATGAGATTGCATGGGATTTTAATTATGGTGAGGAATTCACGGAGGATACGATAAAAGTTCTTCTGGAGTCCTGCCGTCCCGGCTATATTGCAGGCTTGTCCCTGCTTGGCGGAGAGCCGATGGAGCCTGCCAATCAAAGGGCGCTGCTCCCTCTGGTTAAGCAGTTTAAGGAACAGTATCCAGAAAAAACAATCTGGTGCTATACGGGATATACGTATGAAACAGATTTGGCAAATCCTCACGGAGCCGCCCACTGCGAAGCCACGGATTCCCTTCTTACCTGCATTGATATCCTGGTAGACGGAAAGTTTAATCAGGACTTATACGATATCTCTCTGAAATTCCGCGGAAGCAGAAACCAGCGAATCCTGCAGCTCCAGAAGCCAGGATGCCCGGAACTGTATCCTGCTGACTAACATGAATGAACGCCAGAGCATGTCTGAAAGCAATTTTCAGCCACGCTCTGGCGTTTTTGGCGCCTCCAAATATTCTTTTGAAAACCTTTCAGGAAATGAATCTCTTACCAAATACAGGAATTTTAAAACAAGATAACTCTACCATGCCTGACAAAAACATTATCGCCACGAGGTTTCGACTGCTTGAAAAACTTTAAGTTCTCTTGTATAATATTTTCATAACAAAACAGGGAAGGATATGGAATTTTATACCTGACTGCCTCTGCTGTTTCGTCGTAGCATACGGTAAGGATCTGGCATAATGGTATAAAATTTGCAGGAACAAGTTATGGTGAAGAAAAAAAGATACCATTCTCTTTTTTTGCTGGCAGCAGGTTGGCTTTTTTTATTAAGCGCCTGCACAAAACAAGAACTGCCGCCGGCAGAAGAAGAAACCGTTAGTCAGGAAATCTCATTAACCGTTTGGGGCAGCGAAGAAGATGAAGCGCTGCTCAAAGAAATTTTTTCCTCTTTTCAGGACTATTACAAAGATCAGGCCCGCTTTCAAATCACTTACCAGGCTCAAAGCGAATCGAGCTGTAAAGATGCCCTGCTGGAAAATCTGGAAGGCGGCGCCGACGTATTTACTTTTGCAGACGATCAGGTAGCTGCCCTGGCAGCAGCCGGGGCTTTAGAACCCATTGAACATGAAGACGATATTCGCGCTGCAAATCTCCCCGCTTCCGTTGAGGCAGCTTCTGTGGGAAATACTCTTTATGCCTATCCCCTAACAGCAGATAACGGCTATTTTCTTTATTATAATAAGCAATATTTCTCAGAAACGGATATCCAGAGCCTGAACAAAATGATAGAAATCGCAGCAGAACAAAATTGCCTGGTAACCATGGATTGGTCCTCTGCCTGGTACGTTTACGCATTTTTTGGAAATACCGGCCTGGAAGTAGGCGTAAATGATGACGGCCTGACCAACTATTGTACCTGGAACAGTTCAGATGGCCCCATCCGCGGCGTCGATGTTGCCCGGGCAATGATAGAAATCGCTTCCAGCCCTGGCTTTAAAAGCTGTACCGATACGGAATTTCTCAAAGGCGTACAGGACGGCACTGTGATTGCCGGTATTAGCGGCGTATGGAATGATATCGCGATCCAGGAAGCCTGGGGGGAAAATACCGGAGCATCCAAACTTCCCACCTATACCTGCCAAAATCAGCAGGTGCAGATGGCTTCATTTTCTGGTTGCAAGCTGGTCGGCGTAAATGCTTACTCTCAGCATCCCCAATGGTCTGCCCGCCTTGCCGAGTGGATCAGCAATCAAGAGAATCAAACGCTCCGTTTTGAACGGCGGGGACAGGGGCCTTCCAATATCCATGCTGCAAATTCCCCTGCTGTTCAGGAATCTCCTGCTATTGCAGCTCTGCTGGCTCAGTCAGAATTTTCCCAGCTTCAGCGGGTAAGCGGGAAATTCTGGGATCCTGTAGCTGCTTTTGCCGAAAGCATGGCTCAGAAAAACCCTTCCGGCACTCCCCTTCAAAACCAGCTTGATCAACTGGTAGAAGGAGTCACATCAAGGTAGAGCGATATCTTAGCATCAGGACTATTAATTTAGGAGGAACTCACATGAAAAGCAAGCTGACGCTGCAGCAGCGTTTGATTCTGCCAATTATCCTGTTAGGATTGGTTATGCTGCTGTCAAATATCCTGGCTGTGTTCAGTATTAATAATGTTAAGCGCAAAGCAGGTATTATCGTTGATAATTATATGGTAAGCGAAGCCTGTCTGGAAGATATCCGCCATTCAATGATGAATATTCATCGCCTGGCATTGTCCCATATTGTTGCCGCAGAACATGCTGTTATGATTCAACTGGTGGAGGAAATTAAAGCAGAAGAACGAAATTTAGATGAAAAACTGAAAAATTATGAAATTTATGTTGCCAAAGAAGATTTCGAAACGTACCAGGCCCTTCTCAAAGCCTATGATTCATTTAAGCATTCTCTGGTTTTTCTGGTTTCCGCCAGCGCAGACAGTAACACCCAGAAAGCTTATGCTATGGCCAATGGCGATGTTGCTGATTTCAGCGCTTTGGCAGAAACAAAGATTGATTCTCTCTATGCTTCTGTAAGCAATCAAGCGGACACCGCACGCAGCCGGCTTTCTGTCGTATACATAATTTCACTGATTACCAGTGCCGCCACATTAACTGCCGGCGTTTTCCTGGTAATGTCCGCTTTTCGCATGATCCGAAACTATGTAATTGCGCCCATTCGAGATGCTATGAATACGCTTAAAACCAGTTCAGGACGTTTAAGCGGCGTAGTAAGTGAAGTTCGCAGCAGAACCCAGACTTCCCACAGCAGCGTGGGAAAATTATCCGGGCTTACGGATGAGCTTTCTGCCGCTTTTGAAGAGATTGCCAGCAACGCCTCTGCCATCCGTCACAATGCCTCTGGCACGCAGAACAATGCAAACTGTATGGCCGAAGAATGCAGCACAATCACAGCTTATTCCATAAATATGCGCAAGCGTGCTGAACACATGGAGAACTCTGCACAGGCAAGCAAAGATGCTATCCGGAAAAAAACAGAAGAAATCATGTCTATGCTGAATGAAGCCATTGAAAAAAGCCAAAGTGTAAACCAGATAAACAGTTTAACAAAAGATATCCTGTCTATTTCTTCTTCTACAGACCTGATTGCTGTTAATGCTTCCATCGAGGCCGCCCGGGCAGGAGAAGCAGGAAAGGGGTTTGCTGTGGTAGCACAGGAAATCCGCCATCTGGCCGATTCCTGCACAGAAACAGCCGGACATATTCAGCAAGTCAGTACTGTAGTTACAGACGCTGTTGAATATCTTGCAAAAAGCGCCCAGGAGCTGGTGAATTATCTGGAACAAAATATTCTGGCGCAGTTTGAACTTTCTGTCCAGTCTGGGCAGCAGTACCGGAAAGATGCCGCCTATATCGAGGATTCCATGAAGGCTTTTACAATCCGGTCCGATCAGCTCCGGGAGGCTATGGATGAAATCGCCGGTGCTATCTCCAGCATTTCCGCAGCAATTGACGGAGCTCTTCCTGATGTTACCGGTACTGCCAGCAGCACACATATATTAGCAGAAGATATGTCAGGTATTACAGCGCGTATGGATACCAATCAGGAAATTGTAGGTGAGCTGCAAAAGCAAATGCAGATTCTTTCCAATTTATAATAAACCGCCTTGCTGATTGCTGCTTCAATATAGTATATCCCTTAAAAGGGCCAGCAGCTTCGGTATATCAATTGGCTTTGAGATATGTCCGTTCATCCCGGCATCAAATGCAGCTTTCTTATCTTCATCAAAAGCATTTGCCGTCATGGCAATAATCGGAATATCTGCAAGTCCCGGTTGGCCAAGAGCCCGGATCTGCCTGGTGGCTTCATAGCCATCCATAATTGGCATCTGAATGTCCATCAGGATCAGATCGTACTGGCCGGGCTTAGCCGTTTTCAGCTTCTCCACAGCAACTGCTCCGTCATCTGCCACATCAACAATAAATCCTGCTTCCTGTAAAATCTCTATGGCAATCTCTTGATTCAGCTCATTGTCCTCAACCAGAAAAATCTTTTTGTCTGCAAACGAAGGTTCTTCTGTCATTTGGTCATTGTCCACATTTTGAATTGTAAATGGCGATTCTAAAATCTCCCTAAGCTCAGATAAGAAGATCGGTTTGGAACAAAAGGCTGTAACCCCTGCCTTTCTGGCTTCATCCTCAATATCAGACCAGTCATATGCTGTCAGGATAATAATCGGTTTCTCTTCTCCGATAATTCCCCGGATCCGTCTTACTACCTCGATCCCATTCATATCCGGCATTAACCAGTCTATAATATATACCGCATACTCATCATTCTGCTCTCCTGCAAGCTTCGCACGAAGCACTGCTTCTTTCCCGGAGGTGGTCCAGTCTGGCCGCAATCCAATAGTAGCTAACATTTTTGTAACGCTGGAGCAAGTATTAAAATCATCATCCGCCACCAGAGCCCTCAGCCCGCTCAGCTCCGGAATAATCTCCTGCCTTACAGCGCCATAACAAATCCGAAACTGCAGTGCAACTGTAAAGGTGGTCCCCTTTCCCTCTTTACTTGCAACCGTAATTTTGCCGCCCATCATATCTACAATATTTTTTGTAATTGCCATTCCAAGGCCAGTTCCCTGAATGCCGCTGACTGTGCTGGTCTGCTCTCGTTCAAATGGTTCGAATACGTGATCAATAAAGTCCTGACTCATGCCAATTCCAGTGTCTTTTATCTGGAATTCATAGGATGCACAGCCTTCCTGCGCGATTCCTTTCTGCAGAACACGAACGCTTACCATCCCTCCAGGAGCTGTAAACTTCATGGCATTGCTTAAAAGATTCAGCAGCACCTGATTTAGTCTTAGCTTGTCACAGAAAACATGTTCATTTACCACATCGTCTGTATCAATATAAAAATCCAACTGTTTCGATGCAATATCTGCCTGCACAATTGTTTTCAAATCATGCATAATCTCCGGAAGAGAGGTTTCCTTTTCTTCAATCTTTACTTTTCCGCTTTCAATACGGCTCATATCCAGCACATCATTGATCAGGCTCAGCAGATGGTTGCTGGAAGTAGTAATCTTTGCCAGATAATCCTGAACTTGCTCCGTATTTTCAATGTGAGCCGCCGCCAGGGAAGTAAACCCAATGATAGCATTCATTGGAGTTCGGATGTCATGGGACATATTGTTGAGAAATGTAGTTTTAGCCCTGTTGGCATGCTGTGCGGCTGCCAGAGCATCCTGAAGGTCTGCCTTCTGTTTCTCCAGAAGCGCCTCCAGCTTTTTCTCATCATCAATATCAATAAAAAGCCCTACAAACGTAATAGGCGAACCATCACTGCGCCTTGACAATCTTCCGGCAGCATGGAACCATCTCCACCCTAAATGCTTGGTAAAAAGGCGGTATTCCACATCATACGTCTTCCCGCCGGTATAGTCATTTATGGTATTCCAGTATTCCTGCATCACCCTTTCTTTGTCTTCCTCATGAAGCAGCGATGACCAGGACTCCAGCTTATTGGGAAAATCTTCTTCTTTTTCATACCCTACCATTTTTCGAAACGCCTCAGACCAGTTGCAGGAAATCATTTCCCCATGTTTATTAAATTCCATACTCCAGCGGCCGGATCCCATTGCCGTATGGATATTTTCCATAGCCGTCTGTTCCCGCTCAATCTGCAAAAACGCGGTTCTTATCCGATCTCCATCTGCCTTTTCCTGCTCCAGAAGAATTTTCGCATTCTTTCTGGACTGGTTGATTAGTACGAAAAACACCATAAGCATTACAAAAATCATAATAATAATTTGAATTCTGCTGCGGTTTATCATACGTAAACTGACAGAACTAATCTGCTGGCTGATCACATTATCCCGAACCAGGATAGTAAGAATCCAGTTGGTGCCTTCTACAGGAATATAGCACAGCTCCTCCTGGTATCCCAGATAGTTAAAGGATATCTGCCCCTGGATGCCGTTTGTAAAATCATTTTTCATCTGCTCAACGCTAAAACCTTTATCAATATCTGCGTCAGCAAGAGCTGAAAAAACATTACTCCCTTCGCTGAGGTATCCAAAGGCATTGTTGGTTAAACTTTCGCCATTCCTATAGTAGAGATTGCAATAGGTTTCATTATTATTCGTCTGAAGAGTGAGAGAACTTAACATTTCATTAATATTCATCTGGATAAAGCATACCTTTATCTGGGAACCCTGAAACATGATGCCTTCTACCGGAACTGCAATAATCACCTGCTTTTTTGCCCCGTAAAGATTTAATGTGTGGATCACTGGCTCCTTAAGCTCCTCAGCGAGAAAACCGTACCGGCTAAGGCCTGATACTGTACTGTGCTCCGTGAAAACAATCCCATTTTCGTCTACCAGGGCGAATTTCTCCACTCCGTAAAGTTTCTTTGCCTTTCCCAGAAACTTGCGCAGCGTATCCTGAGATTCTAAGTCGGAATCTTCCATTACTTTCAGCGCGTTCTCCATATAAGCAATATTGTTTTTCAGCTCTTCCGTAACAACCTGCGCCCTTCGCCCTGCCAGTTCCTCCAGATAAAATTCACTGACCCGATTTACTGCCATACTTGTGCTGGTTCTCGCGCTGTTGGATACCCAAACTGTTGTAATCAAAAGAATCAGAGCAATTATGATTCCACCACCTATGGCAGATGTGATGGTTTGCTCTGTCTGTTTTTTATTTATATTTTTATGTAATGATTGATCCATTTCTGTTACCGCCATTCTCAGTCATATTCGCCATATAGGAGCCGAAGCATAGTTGATGCTTCTTCCTGTAAAATAATTGTGGTAATTTCTTCTGTCTTTTCCGGATACGCTTCTCCTGGCAGATGTCCGTCCGCAATCTTCACCGCCACCTGTAATGTGTCAAATCCAATGGAATAGCAGTCCTGAACGCCAAGAGCGTAGATAACCCCGTCTTTCAGATACTGAAGGGCCTCCTGATCGTGATCCATTCCCACAATCACGATCTCCCCCTTGCGTCCGGCTTCTACGACGGCTCTTGCCGCGCCTACCGGATTACTCATATTACAGCAGACAATCCCGGAAAGATCACTATGACGGGCTAAAAAGCTTCGGGTAAAGTCATACGCTTTATCCACAGAATCTTCGTCATAAGCAATTTCCACAATTTCCATATCCGGATACTTTGCAATTACATCCTGCACCCCTAATGCTCTGTCTTCATGGCAGGGCGCCCCCCGAGTTCCTACCAGAACAGCTATCTTACCTTGATATCCCAGCTTTTCACAAATCGTTTCTGTAAGCGCTGCACCATCCTCATAATTATGTGTATTCCCCACATAAGCAATCCGGTTGCATCCCTCCTCTTTTGATGCATCTGAGCTTGAAAATGTCATAACCTTTTCACCATTTTCTACCAGCCTGTTAATTACCGGGGTCACCAGTTCAACATCTGCCACATCCACACCGAGCACATCAAAATTTCTTAAAGATGCTTCAGACAATCGCTGGATCTGATCCTGCGCGGAAACATAATTGGGGGCAAGATATTCATAATTGATCATCACTCCCATTTCCTCATACTGCTTTGCTGCATCTTCAATCCCTAAAGCAACCGCATCCCACCAGGGATGAACCGTCTTATATGTAAAATAAAAATTATATTCCGTTTTTAAAGGTTGGTATTCATCTAATTTACGTTCAAAATTAACTGCTTTTGTAGTTTCTTCCCTAAGGATATCTTCCTGCTCCTTAAGCATAGCTTCTTGATCGGAAACAGCCGGCTCCTCTTCCTCCCTTTTCTGCCTGCATCCTGCCAGGCCCACTAAAAGTCCGCAAACCGCCATTACAATAACAATACGAATTCTGCCTCTTTGTTTCTTTTGACTCATTTTCCCTTCCAGCTTTTTCTTAAGCATGGCTGTATCGCTCCTTATAAATATGATTCCAATATATTTTTCCTACCTTCCCATCGGAGTACCCACTTCTATCAAGTTCCCATCTGGATCATAAAAGCGGATCACCTTTTGTCCCCATGAATGTTCTGTCAGCCGGTTCACATATTGAATTGGCTCCCGATAGCATTCCAGCTTTTTTACAAAGGCTTCTATATCAGCTTCCTCAAAGTACAATTCCGAACAGTTATTCTTCGGAATCACATTTCTTTCAATAAAGCTTTCCCAGACCGCCTTGTCCTGAAGAACCAGCCCTTCCGTCATAATAACATTTCCATCCTGATCAAGAATAACTTCCAGGCCAAACAATTCTTGGTAAAAAGCAATCGAACGTTTCATATCTTCTACGGCAATCAAAACATTTTTCAGCTTCATCCTTCTTTTCCTTCCATTTCCATCTCAATCAAAGTCTATTTGCTTCCTCGGTTTTATCCTCTGGTGTTCTGACACATTTAGCTGAAAGTAAGTAAATTAAGGCAAATACGCAATGCAGGGCAAAAGATGGCAGGAAGGAATCTGTGTCTTCTGTAACTTTACATCTACAATCCCAATGTCAGAAAAGACCTCTGCTCAAATGCCTCATACAGCGGCAGCGCCCCCGGCTTCCCATCAAAAAAACGAAGCACATCCTCATTCATTTTCCTCTTCCCTTCGCTTTCACTCTTTTTCCGGATAAGTCTTATCTTTCCAATACCACCATTTTAATTTTTCTGCTTCCGGATGCTCATGTTCTGCAAAATACACAGCACAGCGGAATACATACAGCACGCACTTATCATCCTGGTATCCTTTTTTCATGCAATCCAAATGATACAATTCCTCTGGATCTTTTCCTATCAAATCTGCAACACAACGGATCCCGATATTCTGCAAATGGTATTCCATATTAGTCCCCACACCAGGTATTTTCGTTAAATCACTGGTTTGACTGTTTTCCATATTCTTTGATTTTAAAATTCCTTTTCTTTTTTCCACATCTACCTCATTCCCTTACAGCAATTAGTTCCCTTAACCCTAATAAGCACTCTGAAGCTAGGACAGCAATTATATTATTATCAGTATATCACAGAATATCGTATTATCCATAACATTTTCGAGATATTTTGCACTTACATTCATTTTGAAATAATCAGCACACTAACTTTACGAGATACTCTGTTGTCCCTTCTTCCAATTTCCTGATATCTGTTTTGTAAAAACCATGCCTTTCATAAAAACGAATGGCATCTATATTTTTCTCAATTGCCCACAAAAATCTTACAGAAAACCTGTTTTTAGCAAATTTAATTAATTCTGCTCCTATTCTTTGATTCTGAAAAAAATAGTCAACGTATAATTCCCTGATTTCTTCCTCCTCAACACGAATCATTCCTTTCACAATCCCATCGTCATAGACCCATATATGATTCAGAATAACAGGGTCCCCGTATTCTTTTGCTACAGACAGCACCTGCAGCTCTCCGAACGAATATGCATCGTTTTTAAATATTGGCCGAAACTTGATTCGTTTTACAAAAACCAGAATCTCAGCAATCCTGGATAAATCCTGAGCAGTTGCTTTTCGTATCTTCATCTTTCTACTTCCCATCAATCATATTTGGTGTTATGTTCCATTTTATCAGAATTATTCATTCCTGAGTTAAATATACATCTTTACCTGACCAGATTAAGTAAACATGGTCATTTCTAAATTGAAGGACTATTCAATTGCCCCTATTCCCTTGTTTCTTAATTTTTCAATATTCTCCCTCATATTCTGCAGTGTTTCTGGCGTGTGCCCGTTCCAGCCGATCACGCCAACAATCTTTAATGGCCACAGCGTGCAATAAGACTGGGTTGGATTTCCTGGAAACTTTTTATCTGGCACCACAAAAACAATCTTTGTGAAATTTCGCTGCCTCACAGGAAGCAAGGTAGTGATATGTTTCGTAATTAGTGTTCTGACACATTTACTTTCAGCTAAATGACACAGAATGAATGCCCCAAAACCATGCGAATGTCGCATGATCCGCAGTTTAAACCGCATAGGGAAAATAATAAATCTGCTCTCGTAAAATCCTTCAAACTGTCCGCTCCTATTCCATGTTCAACGATCTGAGGACGGCAGAGATTGCCTCCGGCGCTGTTTTATTGATTTCATGCCCCGCACCTGGGATAATATGTAGCTTCGCCTGCGGTAAAAGTTGTTTAAACTGATTGGCTGCTTTCAAATTTGCATGATCTTTTTCGCCGCAAATAATTGCAACCGGACAGCGAATATCCTTCAATCCGGATGTAAAATCCAGCGAACGCATCGAATGTGACAACCGGATCATTTCGTACTTTGTAAGGCCTATACCTTCAAACACCTTTTGGGGCATACATCGAAATATCAGATTCTGAAAATCTATGAGCAACCTAGGGCTTTTATACTGCGCACCGATCAAAACCAGCGAAGACACCTTGTTTTTATGCCGTATGGTATAGTCAAGAGCCAGCATCGCTCCTAAAGAAAGACCGCATATGCAAAACGGCTCCTTATCATCCTCATAGCGTTTCTCAAGTCCTGCCAGTATCGCAGAATAAGTCAGGTTCCCTTCCGGCACTGTAAATAACTCCGGACTATCGATTTCTTTCAAAGAAGCCTGCTGGATCACGGTGTCCCAATCCTGCGCCGTTTGGCCTAATCCATGCAGCAAAACTGTTTTCATAATCCAATCACCTCCGTTTGTTCGGATGCCTGATCACGGTTTTGAGCCACTCAGACGCAACCCTTCTCGCATCGGAAAGGTAGATTTCGTGATGCAGGCGTTTATCTGTAATGTCAAGCGCATCGGCGCTATCCTTTGATTTACCGGGCTTTTCGAGTGAGCAGAGCGACTGTTTCCACATGTTCACCATTGTCCAAACCTATACTTAAATCATTTTCAATAATCGGCAGCT
>JAAWIS010000057.1 GCA_022796475.1 Lachnospiraceae bacterium
CCCCCCCATAAAACAAATGTCCAATTTGCACCATGCCAAAATCCACTTATAAGAAAAACAATCATTATATTAATATAGGTTCGCATATTTCCTTTTTTATTGCCTCCAAGTGAAAAGTAAACATATTTTGTAAGAAAATTTGTAAGTGACATATGCCACCTCTTCCAAAAATCTTTTATGGATAAAGCCTTATATGGAGAATTAAAATTCATAGGAAATGATATGTTCAACATATTAGAAATACCGACCGCCATATCTGTATAACCGCTAAAATCAAAATATATCTCAAATGTATAAAACAACATTACAAGAAACATATCTCCTGAGGTTGCAATATCTATACTGGAAAATCCCCAAGACACAGCGCGAGAAAATGTATCTGCCAACACCATTTTCTTAAAAAGTCCATAACTA
This sequence comes from Lachnospiraceae bacterium, assembly GCA_022796475.1. GTDB lineage: Bacteria > Bacillota > Clostridia > Lachnospirales > Lachnospiraceae > Caccovicinus. The sequence continues at coordinate 415 of JAAWIS010000057.1, forward strand.
AATATTTTTAACCCGCTTGCAATATTATCCCATCTAACACTTTTTTTCGATTCATCATTCAACTGTTTAATAAAATCTGTCGCTTCGATTAATGGACCCATGATCAACTTTGGGAAATATAATATATACGACAGATAATCAATAATGTTTACTTGTTCAATTTCTTTTTTATATACAGATATCACATACATAATCTGCTGGAATGTAAAAAAGCTAATTCCTATAGGCAGAATTAACTCCCTTGTGCTAAACGACTTATCAAATATTCCATCTATAGTGATTACTGCAAAATTAAAATATTTGTAATATAATAGCAGTAATATATTTATTGTTACTATGATGATAGTAAACAGCTTTTTATGCTTCCTTGCTTTCTCAATAATAATCGAAAACAACAAATTCACGGCAATACTGATTCCAAATATAATCGTTGCACTCTTTCCACCATATATATAAAAAAGTAAACTTGCAGCAATAATAAATAGTTTTCCCATTAGCAAACTAATTTTATTTAAGAAAAAATATCCAACAATAAAAATTGGGAAAAATAACATAATAAATAAATAGGAATTAAACTGCATATCGGAATTTTCTCCTTTGTTTAAAGCACTACTATATTTGTGTAAAAAGAACACAGACAATATAGATTCAGATAATCAACTTTATTTTTCTATCACACTTTTTTATATTTGCTAAAAAGTGGTGTAATATTTTTGGGCACTGCACATGCCATACAAAATAACATATACACTTCAAAATCATAATGCGGAATTCCAGTAAGCGAATACATTGCAACAAATATTTGTATCATAATTGACCACAGCAAGAGTCTTCTGTCTTCAAATGAATACTCATTACTACAAATTTTTCTGTAGTGCATATATGTAATATATAAACATCCTCCATATGCAACCAAACATATTGCAAATCCAACTACTCCCCATTCACATAAAAATTGAAGATAGTCATTATGCACCCCTGGATTTTCATAATTCATTAATACACTAAAACTTCCATATCCTTGTCCAATCAGCGGGCTGCGTAAAAACATATCTAAAGCATTTTTGTATAAATCTCCCCTTCCATTCAAAATATCTCCGCTATTAGCAAATAATCTGGAAAAAAAATTCGAAACCTGAGGAACTTTTTCTAAAATGATAGGAAATGTTATAATAATAATGATTACCGATGCTATTGACTGTTTAATTTTTTTAGAGCTATTAATTTGGAGCGTAAAATATGTTAAAAATAATGTAGCAAACAAGAATACTAGATGGCCCCGTTTTCCAACCATCAGTGCCGTTACTAATAAATACCCTACCAATATCCATTTTATGATTCTTCCTTTTTTTACTTTAGAAATATTGGAGGCCCAATTATCACTGATTATGCAGATAATTGCTGATACCATATAAAATGTATTTGATGAATAATGAGAAGTTAAACCACTCATCATACCTTGTCTATAAAATCTTACTATGGAATCTACTTCCTCTGGCAAATACAATTTTGAAAGTATCCTTATGTATCCATCATAGTTGATAATTTCATACCATGAAACAGTAGCTGTTAAAATGGCAAATAGTATACAGAGAGTCATGCCATATTTAACATAGTAAATTCTTTTTCCAATACATAAGTATGCAACAATACCTATTGCACACATTAAAGTCCGAAACCAGTCATACCCCCAATCACGGTTCAGTAACATAAATATTAGAATTAGTAGCCACGCCTTATCATATTGATTCAGTAGTATTTTCCCATCTCGTTCTCTCCATGTTTCAAAAAAAAATATAAAAGCAGTAAAAAGTAGCACTAACGCAGCTACTGTGTTTGAGTGAAAAATGGCATCTTTAAAATAACGAACTAGTGTTATTAAGAAATAGATAATAATTGCTGCAAATGATACATTATTTCTGAAGCTTTTTATTTTTATCTTCAAATCTGCTAACTCCTTTGTTTTTGCTTATAATACCAAACAGCTAACCCACTCTTAAAAAAAGCAAATTTTATCTTTTGTTTTAGCAAACTATTGCCATTTTGAACAACTATCCTTATCTCAGGCTCTTTCATAATGCTTTTCAAGCAAAATATTTTTTCTAAAAGTAACAGTTTGTTTTCCGGGTTTAATAAATAACATTCGATCAATTGCTGAATTTTTCCTATAATCCAGCCTATATAATAACAGGAAAATTTACCTTCTTGTTCCCACACTGTTTTATTTAAAGCTTTTATGGAAGTTAAAATCTGTTCATCAAGATCTGCTTTAAAACTATGCAATGTACTTTTTTCATTTTGAAAATATAAATACCATCCACTTTGTAAAAAAGCTATTTTTACACTATCATTGCATTTTGAAAATAAGTTGTAATTCCATATAGTATCCTCACTGATCGATACCCCATTTGGAAACGGACAATCTTCTAAAATTTCTTTTTTGAAGATTTTGGCAACTGGAGCCTGCATAATATACTGCCATCCATTTTGCTCCTTCATCAACAATTCAGGATCGAAAATACTGTTTAGTAATAGCGTTCTTTTGTCAGAAGTATTATAAACAATGATCCGATTGCTTTTCACAAATTGATCCTTCTGACTATTTGTAATTTTTATTTTTCCAATAACTATGTCACAATTTGTCTTGTCAATTACCGATGCAGCCTCCTCCAGCATATAAGGACTAATGCTGTCATCTCCATCAACAAAAGTTAAATATTCTCCTGTACAGTTTACTATTCCGATATTTCTCGCCTTTGAAACGCCTTCATTTTCTTTATGAATAATTTTAACATTATCTCCACAATATTCTTCTAAAAAAGAACTATATTCCGTAGAACTTCCGTCATTAATTATTATAATTTCATAGTTTTTATAAGTCTGTTGCCTAATGCTCTGTATACATATATCAAATAATTCTTTTGCTATATTATAAAATGGTATTATTATACTAATTTTTATATTATCTGACATTTGCGACTTTCCTCATTGCTAAACCTATGCATTCCTGTTTATTCCTTCTTCCATTATACCAAAGATACATATAACCATTTTTATGGATTGCCGCCGGTTTATAAACTGCCGAACAATCCCAACCTTTCTTTGAGGCCGCAATAATTGGATTATAGCAATTTTGCTTCCAATGAATCCCGTCATCCGAAAAAGCATGGCATATTCCGGAAACATCAATATTTTGATATCCTATATAAAACATTTCATATGATTTATCTGAATTTTTTATTACATGGCATCCTCCAACTTTGCATTTTCGATATAAATCATGTTTATTCTTAGTCAAAACAGGAGAGTTATATTTATTCCATTCTATTCCATCTTTACTAGTTGCATAGCATAGCATATCTGGCTCATAAAAATTACCCTGGGCATACCACATTTTATAAATTTTTTCATCTAAATCCCAAATAACACATGGATTCATAACACAATATGATTCCTCTAAACTGCCAATACAAGTAATCGCTCTATTTAATTGAAAATTTAATTTTTCTGATACTATCATCTTAATACAACTTTTGTTCCTTAATTGATAAGTAAAAAATAACTTCCAATCCCTACTTGAAGTAACCACAAGAGAAGCTCTGTTAATAGCAGCTTCTGGATGATCCAGTTTCAATATATTATCTGAAAAGTTCCAGAACATTCCATCTTTCGATTTATATAAATCAATACTATTATTTTCTCTATTTGAAACAATCATAAGAAATTGTCCATTTTCTACTAAAACAAATGGATCAAAAAATGAATTTTCATTCTTTTTTCCTATCACTGGGTTATCATAATATTTTTCCCAATTATCTGATACTTCAGGATAATTATAGGACAACAATTTGTTTACTGCTTTTCGAGAATTAATTATGACTGCATCTTTTATACTCATTTAACTGTCACCGATTTCATTTAATATTTTTAAGTATCCCTTTGCAAACGTTTCACAGGTAAATTTATCGAAAAATAGTGATTTGTTAATCTGTCCTAAATCTTCCCTCTGTTTTACTGGCATAGAAATAATCATTTTCATGTAATCAATTGCTTCTTTATCTGTTTCATATAAATAAATGGATTTCGAATGAATTTTTTGAAAATATCTGTTTCCCCCAGTATTTGATGCAATCACCACTTTTCCTAACGATAGAACTTCTAACAAAATTAAATCGAAATAAGTTTCTTTATTTGGCAAAACAAATATATCAGATGCTCCGATAACTGAATGAGGATCCTTGGTCCATCCAATCTCTATCCATCTGGGGTGTTCCAACCTATACAAAGGCCCTTCTTTACCTGTAACTATTACATAAACATTTTCATAAAGATCCAATACTTGTTTGCAGATCTTTTTAAGCCTATCATAACCTTTAATAGTGTTATGTCTTCCAACGTATGAAATAACAAATGCGTCATCTGGTATATTATACTTTTTTCGAATTATATTCCTATTAATCGTTACAGTGCATGGGTTTATGCCTGTCAGCAAATATTTATATTTATTTTCATTTCTTTTTTTAAAGTCTTTATAAAAGTCCCATGAATGATAATACGGTTCTTCAGCTTCTTCACAAGGAAATATAATATAGTCTGCTCGTTCAAAAGCATATATATCTACTTTTTCTAACTTTTTGTAAAAGCCTGCCATGTATTTTTTTTCAAAAGTTGTTGCCGTATCAATCAATTCTGCAGAGCTAAGTGTCGGAGAATGGGATGTAAGTATTACTTTCCCTTTGTAATTGGCAAGCGAATCACGAATCTGGTACATTTCTAATGGATTATGAAAATGTATCACATCATAATCATCCAGCCTTACAATTGGTTTTAAACTTTTCCCATATATAATGAAAATTCGGTTCGCTATACTTTTACATAAAATCAGAAATCCTTTTATTGCTTGATTTCTCACTTTATCAACTATCTTGTTAACCCTGCTGTTTGTTGGCTCTTTATTTGAAACAATATAATCTATATTCGTTATATTCAGGTTATTTAAAGCATTTGCCAAATTATAGTTATATCCTCTTGGCCCACCTACTGGAGCAAGTCTATTCTTTTCCATATAGACTAAAACTTTCATTTGATCCACCTTGGTTTTTCTACTTATGTCAGTCCTATTTTTCTTTAAAAAAATTCTGCTTAAGCTGCTCTGCCACTTCATTTCCTGAATATTTCAAATATTCATTTGACATCGGAATTGGTTCAGCTAAAGCTTGGTATATGGCATCTGCTGCATGTTTCACTAAATTGTTATGATCATTTGGAATAATAATGCCATTATTTCCATTTTTTATTACCTCATGTATATCTCCTACATCTGTTGAAAGAACAGGAGTTTTGCAAGCTATTGCTTCTAAATTTGACGTGCAGGTTCCTTCAAATATAGAAATATTAATAGCAATATCAGAAGCATTATAATAATCCGCAATTAGAGAAATATCTTCTATATATCCGGTAAAAATAAACTGTTCAGAAAGATGCAAAAAAGCCACCTCCTGTTTCATTTTATTTTCATCAGCTCCATTTCCAACTATCAAAAAAATGCATTCCAATTCTAATTTATTTAATTCCTTACAAATATATGGTATTTTCAAAACTCTTTTTGGATCATCATCCAGCCTTCCTACATATGTTACAATTTTTTTGCTACAAGGAAGATTTAATTTTTTTCTGCATTCATATTTACTTTTTTTATAAAAAATATCAGTGTTAATTGGATTATATGCATAGTAGATTTTATTGGCATCCTTTGGATATTTCTTTTTATAATAAGGAACGCCGAATTCTTCTCTGTTTAAAATCACAAACGTAATCGGTGCAATTCTAATTGCTATTTTTTCCATAGCCAAATGAACTTTTCCTAGCTTATTGCCAAAAAAAATCTCTGAATATTTGCTGGATCCATGAATAATCTGAATTACTTTTTTCCTCTGCTTTGAAAAAAAGAATGGAAGTGTATATTCTATCCGTTGCACATATATATAATCAAATTCTTTTAGTTTACCTATATATCGAATTTCATTTATTAAATAGAAAATACTCAATGGCCTGTGTTTATCACAAGAAATCGGTATAAAATAATACTTCTTTCCACCATACTCTTTTTCGTATCTTTTTCCGATTTTAACCATTCCATAAACACCTGTTCCAAAAACAGTAATTTCATGGTCGTTAAAGAGTGAAATAATACTTTTTAAATACCGATCTATTCCTCCCAAAGACAAATGTTCCATATCACCTGAAAACAACACTGCAATTCTCATTTAACTCCTGCCCCTCCTGTTTACAGCGCTTATTATAAACCACTTATCCAGTTCTGCACAGCTTTAACTATCATGTCAGAAGTGGAATTTATTATTAGTTCTTCCGTGATTGCATCTCTTTTCCATCCGTGCATAGAATAAATTTCTCTGAATTTTTTTGTACAATTTTCATATAGCACTAACATAGGAACTTTCGTTCCCGCCAATAAATCAAGTATTCCGCTTCGGACAGAAATGATTCCTGCAACATTTTGAGCTATTTCATAAAGCTCCTCAAGGGAACACTGTAAGTCAATACCTCCTTTGATTCCTGCTTGCCCAGGACTAAGATTGACATATGGAATATATCCTGCATTACGTATTCCTAAAATAATTTCTTCATATACTTCACTTGTGGTAATTGCTATCGAATTTGAATATGGATTTAACAGAATAATTTTACTTTTTATTTCATTAAAATTACAAATACTTGTAATTTCGCTTTTATAACTGCTTATAAATGAGATTTCATCTGAGTTGACTTTATATACATACTTTTTAAGTAATTCAACAGCATTCCTCTTATCATTAGAATTACTAATAGCATATAAAAAGTAAGGATCTGTATTAAATACTTTTTCTTTCATGGCTTTTAAGGACAGATTCTTACTATTTAAAAAAGCTTTATATTTCTCATACTCTTTTCCATTCGGTGAATAGAATACACATTTATCTATAGAAAATTTATGTATAATATTTTCTAATTTTTTGTTTCCTATTACAGTAATGATTTCTTTCGGGTGCTCTTCTCTATATGCCTCTATCCAGCACAATCCATATACGGTATCTCCGATACCTTTTAACAAAACAAAAATTGTTTCGTTTTCATTTTTTTCATCTATTAGTTTTATTAAAACTTTTAGCCCATTTTTATATTCAAATATATGTTTAAATAGTCTGATAATTCTATTTTTAATTTGCGACCAATAAAATGTGGCACCCATATTAATCCCTTTTAAATTACAATTCTTCATTTTCAGTAATTTTTATATCGAAAGATTCATTCCTATATTTATTAATACAAAATCCCATTTTCAGTCCTGTTGGCTTATCGTCGTTTATCAGAATCCTTTCCCCATAAGGTACACCGAAAATTATATGATGATACCGAATACCATTCTCTTTTAAAAATAATTTTGTTGACTCTTCATATTCCTCAGTTCTAGATGTAAGAATTATAATTTTATCTTTCTCTGGAATGTTTTCCAGAAATTCTTTAGCCCCATCTAAAAAGGAATCGGATCCATCAATTTTATATCCATTATGCTTTACAAGAGTTCCGTCTAAGTCAAGAATCCACGTATGCCCCAATGTTGATAATACAATTTCATTCATTTTCCAAAAATGCTCCTATTGCTCCACCTGGATGGTTAGGTTTAAAGTTTTTTTCAAGTTCTAATTTCATTCGCTTCGAAAGCTCCATAGCCACCTTTTGAAGAACTATCAAATTTAACGTAGTAGAATGATTTGGTACTATATTCCATAAATCTCCCTCGTGTTCTAGTTTAATAGTAAGCTTATTACTTATTAAATCAGCAAGAACACTGTGCTCTTGAAAGCTTAGCAGCCACAGATTCACACCTGCTCTCTTTTTCAAAAGTTTTGCTAAATATACTGATTCTTCTGTTGAGCCGCTTTTTGTTAACAAAATAACTAAATCTCCTGACTTAACCATACCCATATCGCCATGAACTGCTGTATTTGTATGCAAGAAATTTGCATTTAAGCCAAGAGATAACATAGTGCCAACAAATTTATCACAAATAGGGACATTTTTGCCTAATCCAGAAGCAACTATCTTATGTCCGGATTTTAAAGTTCCTTCACATGCATCTACCAGAGAATCCATTTCCAAAACGCTAATAGACCGTAATGCATTTTCAATAATTCTAGAATCATTTATAAAATATTTCTCAAATGTATTACTCATCCAAAGCCTCCTCAAGATAATAAAGTCCGTTATAAAACGCACCGCAAATAGAATCATAGTCTTCCCATGCGTATGTAGTTAGACTAAGCCAAATTATCGCTAACAGAAGCTTCATTTGTTTTCTTGTAACCTCATTTTTTAACAAATGAAAAAAATCATCTTCCATACATTCCCAATTATTAGATGCAATTTCAAGTTTTATATCACTTTCATTAATGTATAATTCAAATTTTTTAAGATTAAACTGATCATAATTACTGAACAATGAATAATATAACTTTACCCAATCATAAGCTGGATCGCCAAAATATTCTGTAGTTCCAAAGTATCCTCGCGGATCAATCAAGATTGGAATGTGGTCTTGTTTTAGCATTATATTGCTAAATGTACAATCTCCATGAATCAATTTAAATTCACTTGGGAAATACTTTAAAACTGCATTTTTCACTTCTTCTGAGTGATAAAAAATATTCCTGCATATCTTTCCATTTATTGTTACTGTTTTATCATTTGCAAATGGAACTAAATATTTAACTTTTTTTAATCTTTCATAAGTTTTATTCAGATAGGCTTCTTTATAACTTTCAATATCAGCCGGAGCTGATTCAAGATTATGAACTTGCCGAAGGCAATTAATAATCTGAACTAATATATCTTTTTTCATACTTCTGGGAATATCTGTATATTCATATATATTTTTTCCATCTATATACTCCATACAAAGAGGTTCGTATTCATAAATCTTTGGTATATTTTCAAAATTATTTCCTTTTAATTTCTTATACCAGGATACTTCACGTACCGCTAATTTACGTCCCTGCTCATCAATTGCATTCTTATAAATCTTATCCCCATCGATTCTTAAACTATTAAATGGCCTGCATCTTAATTTAGGAAGCTTGTCCCATTCGCTGTAAAGGCCATATTCGTGGGTCCTGTAAAGCCCCTGAGTTTCAAATTGATATCTTTTACTTTGAAGCCATCTGACAAATTCACCTTCTTCTGGAATGTCAGACAGATACGATTTATTTGTAAATATAAAGAAACCTGCTACTCCAAATTCAGTACTGTGCTCTTCTGCAAATTCCCCATTTTCATATTTCCAACGGCATGGAAAATCCTTTGAAATTCCTATTATGTTGTTGCTTGATTCTGGTATTTTATAGTCATTTGGAAGAACAAGGTCGCACCAAATTATCATAAATTTCTCGCTATCAGGAATAAATGAAACCGCTTTCCCCATCCCTGCACAAGTTCCGCTTTTTCCGTTTCCACAGACCAACTGATAATTAACTGCTGCAAATTCATGCAAATATTTTTCTAAAACATCGTATTTATAATCCCCAATAATAATAAATTTTTTGTCTGGATACTTTCGAAACAGATGCATTATCATTGGAAGATTATGTACTGGAACTAACGCCTTAGGCTTGTTTCTTGTTAAGTGTTCCATTCTTGTCCCTTTTCCGCCTGCCTGAACAATAATATAATCTACGCTCATTTCTTCACCTGTATTTTAAAATCAATTTAATTATTCTTATATCATCAATAAAATACCGTTTAAATAATCTTCTCGGCTCTCGCATAAAACGGTATAACCATTCCAATCCATAGTCGCTCATCCAATAAGGAGCCCTGTTAACAGTACCTGCCAAAAAGTCAACTGTGGCCCCTGCACAGATGGATACTTTAGCTTGATACTTCTGATAATTTTCATATATCCACTGTTCTTGCTTCGGACAACCAAAACAAGCAATTAGTAAATCCGGATGAACGGAAGAAATTATTTGATTGATATTCTCTAACTCTTTTGGACTTTTTTCAAATCCAAAAGGAGGTGCATAAACTCCTGCAATATTAATTCCTAAAAAATCTTTCTCCAAATTTTTCTTTGCTTGCTCAGCTACACCTTCTCTACCACCAATAATAAATACAGAATACCTTTTTTCAGCCGCTCTTTTGCAAAGTAGAGGAACTAAATCGGAACCTGATATTTTAGCTTTTACAGGATGCTTGTGCCATTTTGCTATCCATACTAATGGTTTTCCATCAACAAGAACCATATCTGCTTTATCTGTAATTTCCTTTAAATAAGCATTTTCTTCCATTTTAATTACTACATCCACATTAATTGGAACAATATAACTTCTTTTATCCTGTGCAATCATTTTATCAATGGCCTGAATTGCTTCTTTCATATTTACATTATTAACATAAGTATTTAACAATGGCTGCTTTTTCATAATCCCTCTGCTGCTCTAATAAAATACGTTTTATCTAACTTAGTTAAATTGGTTCATAGGCTTCCGGATTGTAATGAATAACCCTTGTTCCTCCATTTTCAAATTCAAAGGGAATATACATTAAGTCACTCATTGCCTTCCTTACATTTTCCTGCTTTTCAGGTTGTACATAAAAAATCAAAAATCCTCCGCCACCAGCACCAAGAAGTTTTCCTCCAATCGCGCCAGCTTCAATTCCTCTTATATACAGCCTGTCAATACTGCTTGTACTTATGGAAAAACCAGTCTTTCGTTTTAATTTCCAGGTGCAATCCAATAGCCGTCCAAAATCATCAAGATCTGTATATTTATCTGTTAGAATTCCTTCCGCTTCTTCTACAAGACTGTATATTTCTTTTAACCTTGCATTTCTGTCATCTGGACTTTCTATTATGTTTGCTTTCTGTACATCAGAGGAAAAACGTGTAAATCCTGTAAAAAACATTAATAAATTTTGATTCAACTGCTTTTTTCTTTCTGGAGAAATAATTATTGGGTGAACCTCAAATCCATCTGCTCCAAAATTTATTCGGTTAAATCCTCCATATGAAGCAGCAATTTGATCCTGCCAGCCACCTAACTCATTGCACCGTACACGCTCCAGATAAATAGCTTCATTTGCCAGTCTTTTTTTATCAACATACTTTCCTTTTAGTGTATAAAAAGCATTTAGCATTCCAACTGCAAAAGAAGAACTTGTTCCTAGTCCAGAACGTGCCGGCAAATCAGCTTCATATGTAAGCCTTATCTCGTGCATATCAAGCATTTTCATGGCTTCTCGAATCGCTGGATGTTGAATATCATCTATATCAACCACACGCTCTGTTTTTGAATAGGATAGTTCTGTTGAATAGTCAAAAAAACGCGGAAGGTGTCTTACATTCACATAGCAATACTTATCAAACGTAGTAGAGAGAACTGCCCCTTTATTTTCTTTAAAATAGTCTTCCAAATCCGTACCACCCCCAAAAAAAGACATACGGAAAGGGGTTTTTGTAATAATCATATATTTCTCCTTAATTTCCTATATTGTCTATTATTGCTTAATTACACCTCTCCATCACCAATTCCCTTGCATACCGCTTCATGCTGCCTTCCTTCAAATCCCTGGGGGTAAATTCCCGTTCAATTCCTGCCAATTTTCTATATTTATCAAATATTCGAATCATCATTTCCATCGATAACGGCTTTCCAAGCTTGGAAAGAAACATTCTGCTGTAGTACTCTCCCTGGTGCCGGAGCAAAATCTGCTCCTTAAGCCAAAGTCCCATTTTACGGCGCAGTTCCTGAGAAAACAGACAAATGCTGTAAGTTTCTCCCCGCTTCCGCCGTATGGTAAGGATTCCTGTTTTTTGGTCGTAGTCTGCCACCTCAAGACGCAGAAGTTCACTGATTTCAATTTTGTGATAAAAAAGCAGTTCCATCATTACCATATCCCGGAGGCAAATACGCCTCCGAAATTCGCTGTCTAATTCCTTGTACTCCCGTTCCATAGCCGCAAAAAAAGCTTCTGCTTCCTTTTTTGACAATGGCTCATGATCTGGCTGCTGCTTTTGAGCCATTTTGGCTGGCCGAAGGGAAGGGCAGTCAGAAATCACTCCCTGGCCTGCCAGATAAGTCAAATAGTACCCCAGCACCCGATTTTTCCGGCAGACAGTAGACATGCTTAAATTTTTCTCTGCCGTCAGATAGTCCATATAAGCTTCTATCCACTTTTCCCATCCGTTAATTTTAACTTTTTCTTCCTTTATCTCAGAATCACAAATCAGCCTGACAGTTCCCTCCTGTTTACTCTCTATCCAGACATAAAAATGCTCCAGATCCAGGCGATACGCCTTTTCCGTCCGCCGATCCAGGCCCTGTCCAATCACACGGCTGCGGATAAAGCCATCAATTAAACTTTTTGAATCTGCAGCAACATTCGTCAAAAGATATTACCTCCTAATATTTTTTATTATTTAAAGTTAATTTGACAGCAGAATGCTAATAATTGAAAGGGATCCGGTTCATCTGCTGAAATTACCTTTTATTATTAAAAATTATTTGAAGTTATTTAATTGAAACAATTCGGTGTTTCCTCTTACACCGCTCCATAACGTATACTTTTTGAGATTTTTTTTTGATTGGTAAATATAGCTAAGAAAAAACAGATCTTTGTTATTGACTTTTAAAGAATTTTATAGTAAGGTTGTAAAAGTTGAAGCAAACAAAAAAATCTCAAAAAGTATACTTTTTGAGATTTTTTCTTTCTTTCCATATTACCACTATTTCCATTTGGCCTTTGCCCTTTCAGTACAAACTGTATCACCAAACGGCCAAAAATAATTTTCAGTCATCCCCCAAATACTGTAAGGAACAAAGAGTCCGGCTTGCTGGACTCTCGCACCGGAGCGCGTCTGCGCCAGCAGACGCACCACCACACAGGAAAGTGTGGCGGGCGTACTTGGAATCCCTGAACTTAGGCCGCCTAATCGGCGGCAGGACTTTTACAGCAACACATCCTATCAAAGCGAAAGGATGCTTAAAATACGCTTCTTCTTGCAGCATAGCATGAGAATTGTACGATTCCCGTGCTGTCCTTTCAGGTATCCCGTATTTTGCAGCATCCTTTTATTCTGCAGGCAAATCTGCCCAAACTGCTATTCTGTTTCGAACACAATTCCGCTAAATGCCGGAATTGATACCGTTAATTCCACACCATAGGCAACATTTTCTGCTCTCCAGCTTTCCTGACCTGGCCTGGTTCTTCCGCCGTACTGTTCCCAGTCGCTGTTTAAAATCAGTCTGGCGCTGAGCCTGGAAGGCAAAAGTACCTGATAATTTTCCTGCACAATGGCTGAAAAATTAAAAATTGCTGCTAATGACTTATTTCCGTAATGCTGTCTGAGAATAGTATAGATACACCGCTCCTCCTGATGGCAGTCCAGCCATTTGAAATTCTCACCGTCATAATCTTTATGAAGACAAACGTATTCCATATAAATTCGGTTCAATTCCTGAATATATCGGTAAAAGCTGTCATGAAGCGGAAACGTCCTCAGCATCCAGTCCTGCTCTTTCTTCTCATCCCATTCCCTTAGTTGCCCCAACTCACTGCCCATAAAATTCAGCTTTTTCCCTGGATGCATCATCATATACAGATACAGGCCGCGCCCCTGGGGGAATTTAATGTCGTAGTCACCATACATTTTCTGCAGGATAGTTGCCTTGCCGTGAACCACCTCATCATGGGAAAATTCCAGCAAATACTTTTCATTATAATAATACATCATGGAAAAGGTTAGTTTATGATAATCTCTCGTGCGGTACTCTGGAGGAGTCTGGAAATATTCCAGAGTATCATGCATCCATCCTAAATCCCACTTGTAGTCAAATCCAAGTCCATTTTCCCATACAGAACGAGTCACTCCCGGATAGCTGGTAGAATCCTCTGCAATCAGCATAGCAGTTGGATGACGTTCTTTTAATCCCTGATTTAAGTGCTTTAAAAATTCCAGGGTAGTATTATTCACCCCCCGATGCTCACTTCCCTGCCAGTAAATCAGGCGGCTGACCGCATCAAAACGAAGGCCGTCCACATGGTATTTCTCCAGCCAGTAATTAGCCGCTGACTGAATAAAACACCACACTTCTTTTCTGGAATGAATAAAGTTGGCACTTCCCCATTCGCTGAATCCTACTGCATCATTCGGGTATTCGTAAAGACAGGTGCCGTCAAATTCTTTCAGGCCATAATTATCTGTGGCAAAATGCACCGGTACGAAATCCATAATGACTCCGATCCCAGCCTGATGAAGATGGTCAATTAAATACTGCAGCTCCTTAGCGGTTCCATATCGGGAAGTGGGAGCAAAAAATCCAGTTTGCTGATATCCCCAGGAACCATCATATGGGTGCTCTGCCAAAGGCATAAACTCCACATGGGTATAGTGATTTTCTAAAAGATACGGAATCAGATGGTCTGCCAATTCCAGGTAAGGATACCACTGAGCAGCACCTGGATCCCTTTCCCCGGCTTCCATTCCTTTTTCCATGGTTTCCCTGTGTCTGCTTTCTCCCTGGCATCCTTCCTCTTTCAAAATTCCTTCTGTTTCCTGACTGTTGCCTGCAAGCAGTGTCTGTACCGTTTCCCAATCCGGTTTTTTCCAGGATCCTGCATGAATTTCATAAATGTTTAATGCCCGGTCCGTACAGACTGTCCTGTTTTGCATCCATTCCTGATCGCCAAATGAATACTCATTTAAATCCCGTATGATAGAACACCATGCCGGCCTTACTTCCATGCCAAATCCATACGGATCTGCATGATCCTGTAGGGTTCCATTTTGGCTCCAAATCCGGTATTGATACCTCTGCCCTGTCCTTGCCTCCGGGCAGAAACACTGAAACACTCCGTAAAATTCACAGCGGTTCATAATTAGTTCTTCCCAGCCGTTACACTCGCCCAATAGTGCTACTTTGCTGGCATTAGGGGCAAACACCCGAAACCAGACTCCCTGTTCTTCTCCGCTTTCATTTCGGCATACATGGGCACCAAAATACTCATAGGCATCAAATACATTTCCCTGAAAGAAATCATTTGCTGTCATTGTCATCCCTCCATTTTTCCTTCTGCCTTAACCCTTGTGGTTTAATGCCGCGGTTTTTCATAGCCATACAATCCTTAATTTCATTTTACGACAAATGAGCAAGAATGGCAATCACAGATAGAGAGAAATCAAAAAAAGTAATTACGATATGATTGTCTTTAGACGATATATTAATCTAATCCAATTCCTTTTTGTGTTTCCTTTTTTCATTTACAGCCGCAAATGTGATTAAGCTGATTCCGGCAGCCAGAAGGTAAACCCACCAGGATATGCGAAACCAGAATTCTTTGGTCATAAATAAGGCGATCAAAAGAATGCCAGTTCCAGAAATCCGCACCCACCAGACTGCCCCTTTTATCTGGGAGCAGATAAAAATCATCAGGCAAACCAGTTCTAATATCAGGGCATCTGCTAACAATCCTGTGCGAAATGCATCGATACTTAAGATCACCAGGCAGCTTACGTAACCAAAATTCTGCAGATTTTTCACTGTCCTGGTCCGCTGCCATAAAAACCCCAGCACATAAATCAGCATAATAGCTGGAAGCAAACCGATTTCCAGAGCAAAGGCATCCGGCCAAATAAAAAACGGCTGTTCCCACATAGCTGCTGCAATCAGACAGGCAGACAAGGTTCCTGCTCCTTTGGAAAACTTCTTAATATTAACAAACCGGAAAAAGTAAAGGGCAAACATCAGCAAATATCCAAAAATCCATTCTCTGCTTCCCTCTGTACAGAGAAACCCTGCTGTTAATATTCCAAACCCACAAAGTTCCCATGGAACTGACAGATCCCCTTCCTCCTCCTCTTTGCCGGAACGTTTCTTTCTCATCAGCAAAACTATCTGAATTGCGGCAAACCACAGGTTCACTGCTGTAAAACGAAATACTGCAGGCTGCCTTGCAAATCCTGCCAGGGAATAAATGCCTATCATAGAATAAATCCCCGCCTGTTCAAAAGAAACTCTCTTCCTTATTTTCCCTTTGGAATGCGGCATTTCAGATACATACAGCAGCAGGATAATCACAGCGGCCGCTGCTCCGATGCATAATATAAATCTTCCCATCACATCTTCCGGAAGCAGTAAGGAAGAGATTGAACTGCAGGTAAGGAACAGCCAAAGGGAGTCCAGTTCATGCAGAAATAAGCTGCAGCAAACAATCAGAAAATGGATTGGAATAAACGAAAGAAGCTCTTTTTTCACAAGCGAAACCACATCCTTATTCTCAGAGGACAGCGGGATACACATTCCTGGTTCATTAAAGGTACAGCTTCCGAATACTCCAAAGGAATCACAGCGCAAACATCCTATAGTCAAAACGCATCCCAGCCATGCCATACTTCCTGTCAGCTCGTTCCAGCCTGCTCCAAAGGCCTTTGCCATAAAACAAATGCTGGCTGTCAGGCCCCAAAGACTGGCTTGGGTATAAATCCGGTCATGGAACCGCCTTAATCCGGTAAGCAGCGCCATTTCCATTACCAGGCTTCCAATCCAGAGAACCATCCAGCGGCTTTCCTCATCCAGCGTAAAGTCTGGCCCAAACAGGCGAAAGTAAGCGGCAGCTACTACGGTTAAAAATAAAAATATACTTCCTAAAATGTAAAATGCATTACCAGTTTTATGGATATCCAATATTTTTTCTGCTATATAGCTGGCTGTGAAAAACAAAATAGATGCTCCCAGTACAAAAAGAGCCTTGCTGGCATCGGAAAGCACCTGCCATCTTGTAGTTGCAAATATCATGCCAGATAGAACCACCAGCACCACACCAATAATCAGAGAGATTGTTCCAAGATTTTCCTGGATATCAGAAACCAGCTTTACTGCCCCTTTCCCCTTTTGCACCGGAAAATCACCTTTTGTCAAAACTTCCTTTGTGCCAGCACCGGTACAAACTTTACAATCATTCCCGGAACCGCCATCCAAGTGATTCTCAGCATCGTTTTCCCCACTGCCTGACGGAATTTGCACCTGCATCCACTCACCATTCTGCCTCTGGCACCAATTTCCTCCTTGGCCGCTGGAAGCCCTTTTCACAGGCCATGTTCCGTATCCCGCAAGTTTTTCCTTTTTTTCCGCAGGTTTCTCAATCTGTTTTACTGGATTTCCCTCCAGCATCTCCTTATATCTGGTATTTGAAATCCAAAGCATGATAATAATACCCAGCTCCGCAAAAGGAGCAATCAGCCAAACGCTCAAAATAATTAAAAGATTCATACATGTTCCCCTTTCTCAGCCTTACTGACTGCTTTTCCGTAATACCGCCAAAACAACTGCTTTTTGCAAATATTGGCGGTTTCTGACCTTCCAACCTTCCAAACTTGTTGCCTATATTATAATAAAAATAAACAGGGGATAACAGATGTCAGCCGTCACAACAGCGGTGACATTTGTAACGATAGGAACCTTTATTATTTTAAGCTTATGAAACTGACAGAAAAGAATTGAAGAAGCGCTCAAACAGATTAAGAGAAAAAACCTTTATTTATGTCGTTCATGAATACCATGAAAAATATTTTACCCGATAAATAATCCTGTTTTATATAGTTAAAGCTTTTTAACGGACAACAAAGAAAGCCTGGATACATCCACTCCTTCCCATTCCAGCAATTTCCTTTTTTTATCAATACCGCCTGCATATCCAGTCAGGCTTCCATTGCTGCCTACTACCCTGTGGCAGGGGATAATTATTGAAATTGGATTATGTCCTACAGCGCCGCCTATCGCCTGTCCAGACATACGTTCCCGGTTCATGATAACCGCCATTTTTTTTGCAATCTCACCATAAGTAATTACTTGCCCATAGGGAATTTCACACAGGATTTTCCATACATTCTGTCTGAATCCGCTTCCTTGCGGCTTAAGGGGAATAAGGTCTGGGGAGGGGCGCTGGTTGCTAAAATACTGATCCAGCCAATCTTTCGCTGCTTCCAGCACCAAACGTACCTCTTCTGCCATAGATTCCTGATGGTTCTCTGAATTCACATCTGGCAGTCCCTTTAATACAGAACCTCCATAATACTTCTGTCCTTCTATCCATAAACCTGCAAGGCCTCTTTTATCGCCAGCTAACGTCAGCATTCCCACCGGTGAATGATAGCTTATTGTATTGTACATAACAATTCCTCCTCTCCAGATCGTGTTTGAGCATTGCTTTTCGTCAGATATGCATCGCGCCAGAAAATTTCCTCTTTCTGCAGGCACAAAACGCGCATTCCCCGAAGCTTTTTTGCTTCACAGGGTATAATTTTCTATAAAGTAAAAAGCTGTGGATTAATAAGATGAAACGCAAGACTATATGTTTGAAAAGAAATCCACATATCCTGCATAAAATCACCCTAATCCACAGCCTTTGCTTCTGCTTACAGCAAAGCAGTGTTTAAGCATATCCTTTCATCATAAAAGCAATGTTCAAAGATACCTTAATAATTTTTCAGGTTCTCCCCATCATCAATCAAAATATACCCTGGCTGCTCCATATTTTTAAGAACCGTAACCATAGCTTCCTCTGGAATCGCTATGCATCCTCCAGTTCCGGGGCCGCCGATACAGTGAAGGAAAATAGCTGAGCCTTTATGGGGCGTTTGCTCTTTATTATATCCTACTGCAATGCAATAATTGTAGGCCTTTCCTCCATACGTACTAAGATGCTCTGACTGGCCTTTGCTGAAAACTTCTCCTGTCCGGCGAATATCCACCATGGTGTTATAGTATGGGGAGCTGCTGTCTCCCACCCAGTAATATCCCTCATCTACCTGCAAATACGGTACTTTAAAATCTTCCAGTCCTGGCAAAGTTCCAAACGCTTCATCTAGCGTATACAGGCCTCTGGGAGTTTTCTCATCCCCCTCCTGAACCTTTCCGATGCCGTTTTTGCCTACATAACCGCCTGTATCCGTAATCTTTTTCCACCGGTATGTCTGTCTGGGCTCTGATGGTGTCTGTGGCTCTGCTCCCGGTCCTAAAAGCAAAACATTGGGATCTGCTGGCTGCACATTCTCTTCTTCCGGAATTTCTTCTTTCACATAAAAAGTAGCTCTGGCGGCAGTTTTATGGCCTTCGATTACCATCAAGCTCTTTGCATCAGAAGGAATGGACGTAAACTGAGATACATCATACTGATCCGGAATCCAAACTCCGGTATCATCTACATATTGTCCGTCCGGCGTTACCGTATTGGTCAGTACAATCCCATCCTGTCCATAATAACGGGTATACCCGTCAATGTCCTGCCTCCATCCAAATGATAGTTCCTGATTGATTTCCCTACTGCCAACCGTCTGACTGGCCGCCAGCTTTTCGGATCCGGTTTCCTGTCCGGACACGTTTTCTGCCTCTGCACCCATGGAACTGCCAACTCCTATCATAACTGCCGAAAGAACCCCAAGGGCCGCTCCCGCCAGCATCCCTTTTTTCATGGTCTGATCAAATTTTAAAAGCCTCAAATCTTATCCGCCTTCCTAAGTCTGAATTAATGGCGATGCATGGAGAATTGATCCATAGGATACCGCTTCAGGTTATCCAATACCCGCCTGTCATCTGCCTCGCCGATTAAGGTATCCCGATCCTTCTTGGCCTCCATCTCAGCTTTATGTTTGCTTGGTCCGCCCACGCAGCCGCCAGAGCAAACCATACCTTCGATAAAGTCCTCAGGAAGCTTTCCTACCTTCATCAACAGGAGAGCCTTCTTGCACTCAGCTCCGCCGCTGCACCGGGCCACTTTCGGCTGGATATCCTCTTCCATTTCCTTAAAGCACTGAAGCACAGCATTGGTAACGCCGCCGCCGTTTCCAAAACGTTTTCCAAATACAGAACTTTCCTGGTAATCGTTCTCTTCCGGAACCAGCTCAACTCCCTTCGCCCTCATCATAGCGCGAACCTCGCCAAAGGTCAACGCATAGTCCGCATTTCCCTGAATATTTAAGTCCAAAGCCTCACTCTTTTTTGCAATACACGGTCCGATAAAAACGGTAATCACATTGGGATCCTGGGACTTCAGCATACGGGATACGGCACACATTGGAGATACGGTAGTGGACATATTTTCTTCCAGCATAGGGAAGTGCTTCTTAATCATGTTAACAAATGCCGGACAGCATGATGTGGTCATCTTCTTTCCTTCTTTATATGCCTCTGCCCACTCCTCTGCTTCATAAGCAGCCGTCATATCGCCGCCTAAGCCAACTTCAACCATATCTGCAAATCCCATTTTCTTAAATGCGGTTTTCCAGCTTGCCATGGTAATATTTTTGCCAAACTGCCCTTCTGTGGCAGGAGCTACCATTGCAATTACCTTCTGTCCTGCATTAATCAGACGGATAATATCCACCATAAAAGTTTTTGTTCCCACTGCACCGAAGGGACAGCTATGGATACAGGCGCCGCACTGGATACACTTTTCTTCATCAATTACACAGATACCGTACTCATCATATGTAATGGCATCCACCGGGCACACCTTCTTACAGGGACGCTCAAGATGGGCAATGGCATTATAAGGACAAGCCTGAGCACATTTGCCGCATTCCTTACACTTAGCCGGATCAATATGGGCATGGATATTGCCCATGCTGATAGCGCCGAAATTACAGGACTGCTGACATGCCTTTCCCATACACTTGCGGCAATTGTCTGTTACTACATAAGAAGCAATGGGACACTCTTCGCAGGCAGCATTAATAACCTGAACCACATTGCGACTGTCACGTCCGGAAGGGCATTTGCCTTCCGCCAGGCGGACTCTCTGCTTAATCAGTTCCCGTTCTTTATAAATGCAGCAGCGGTACTGAGCCTGGGGGCCGGGAATCATCTGGTAAGGGATTTGATCCCGCTCCTCCTCTAGTGTACCTGCCCAGGCCCGCTTTGCAACTTCATACAAAACCTCGTGCTTTAAGTGTAAGATTGTTGCATCATTTGTTACCATGATTTTTCCTCCTCAAATTTCATTTTCGTGTGCTGGCCACAATATCTGGTGAAACTTTTCAGGAACTTCGTTCATCGGCAAAGCGGATTTTCGAATTCCCTGCTCCGGATCAGTAATACGTTACAACTACTTTCTTTCCCATTTCTTCAATGGTATGTTTTAGTTGTTCCACCAGATTCTGCCGGATTCCCAAGTCAAAGGGGATGCCCGGATTCTGATAGGCGCTGTTAATAGCCTTTCCTACATACATATGAACTTCTGTGCAGTCCTCGATAATCATCTTAGCTACCATGGATGCTCCGTTTGGCTTATCCAGTTCCGTAAAGAAATCCTCTGTTATGGTTTCATTTTTTACGTACCGGCGCAAAAGCTGCAGCACTCGGTTTAATGTAAGAACGCCTTCTGTTACCAGATCAATTCCATCCATATACGCAATCGGAGGAATCTCCGGATCCACATAATCCAGCGATACATCCAGCCGCTTGTTCAGCACCCGGGATACGATGGTAGCGCTGGTTCCTCCGCACACTACTGTTTTTGCCGATGTGTCGCTTAAGAACTCATGCACCATCCGGTTATCATCTTCCGGATTTCTGGCCGGGCCAGTCATAATGTTAACTGGCTTGCTGTCTATAATCCGCATAACTGCAACGGTAGTATCATCACCAGGGCGGTAGCCATACAGTTCATCGCAGGCCTGGCTTAATGCATTGGCAAGGCGAACTGCCGAAATGGTCAGGGCATACTGGCGGACTGCATAGTCTGCAATATCTTCCCAAAGCCATCCGAAATTTAACAGATCTCCCACCCCTGCATGGATGGTGCCGTCGCTCATTAAGACAAAGGCATCTCCTTTTTTTACCTGGAACCGGTATTCATTAATCTTCTTTCCCTCTACTTCACGGATATTTTTCGGGATTGGCACCAGCTTCCCGTCCCTGATAAAAATACAGCCAGGGTTATCAAATTCCACCAGGTAGGCATCGCCATTATTATACACCTGAAGGATACTGAAGGTGGAATATGCTACCTGACGCACCTGGCATACAGGAAGTGTCTGAACAATGGTATCCACACACTCCTCTAAGGTAGCGCCGTTTAAAAACATAGTACCCAGGATTTTGGAAGTTAAGGTGGCAAGAATGTTGGCTTTTACACCGCTTCCCATGCCGTCGGCCAGAATCATAATATCCGAATCCTTGGTCTGGAGGATTTCCACCTTATCGCCGCACAGGATTTCCGTAAATTTATTTAAACTTTTATAAGCAACATCTACCGTAACTCCCATCACTTAACCTCGCTTTCACTTCCATCCTCCAGCAGGGACTGGCACAGCTTCGTCAGCGTTGTCTTCGTATCGGCAGTGGTTTCTCCAAGCAGTCCCGCAATTTCCTGAGCTACCATCATCTGCTTATGAATAACCTTCTGAGCTAAATCGATGGTTTCCAGTTTCTTCTCATAATCCTGCTTGGACTGCTGTTCCTGCCTGGTAATATCGATAAATGTGGCAAGAACCACATCTTCTTTTTCCACATAGACAATGTTCTGAAGAGTTGACAGGTTATTGTAATCGGAATATGTAACTTTCTTTCCGTGAATATTATTTTTCGTTTCAAACACCCACTCAAAATCGGATGGATCGATAAATTCATACAGATACATTTGAAGAGCTTCCTGCCTGGTCTTTCCAAAGAACTT
>JAAWIS010000058.1 GCA_022796475.1 Lachnospiraceae bacterium
AGCTGACGCCGAAAGATTTGAAGGAAAGCAGCATGAAGCAGTATGCAAAAGAATTGATGATGGAGCGGTGCAGCGGGTATTGAGGAGGAATTTAACGGGAGAATGATGGGCAGCGGCGGCATGAGGTGAGGAATGCTGCCGCAGGAAAATGGGAAAAGGCAGGCAAAAGTGCTCTGGAGAGAACTTTTGGATTTAAGCCCAGAACACGAGTGTTCTGTGTGTTTCATTTTTCTGAACCAATCAATGCTGAATAGATAAGGAAGACATATATTCAAAGGAATATGATCAGAAAAGACTGGAGGAGTAAGTTGGTATGAATGATTACAAGATTGCTGTTGCCGGCACTGGGTATGTGGGATTATCCATTGCTATTTTGCTGTCCCAGCGTCATAAAGTGACGGCAGTAGATATTGTTCCGGAGAAAGTTGAACTGATTAACAGCCGAAGGCCGCCAATTCAGGATGAGTATATAAAGAAGTATTTAGAAGAAAAAGAACTTCATCTTACTGCAACCTTAGATGAAAAGTCAGCATATTCGGATGCTGATTTTGTGGTAATAGCTACACCAACTAATTATAACTCATCCACCCAGCACTTTGATACGTCTGCTGTTGAGAATGTAATTGACTTGGTTATGAAATATAACCCCAATGCCATTATAGTCATTAAGAGCACGATTCCGGTTGGGTACACAAAGGATATCCGGGAAAAGACTGGGAGTAGGAATATTCTGTTCAGCCCTGAGTTTTTGAGGGAGTCAAAAGCGTTGTATGACAATTTATATCCTTCGCGGATTATCGTGGGTACTGATATGAAAGATGAGAGGTTGGTTGATGCAGCCCATACCTTTGTTGAGCTTCTTAAGGAAGGTGCAATTAAAGAGAATATTAACACACTGTTTATGGGCTTTACAGAAGCTGAGGCTGTGAAATTATTTGCCAATACATATTTGGCTCTGCGAGTTGCATATTTCAACGAATTAGATACTTATGCAGAGAGTAAAGGCTTAGATACCCAAATGATTATTGATGGAGTATGCCTTGATCCTCGTATCGGCAAACATTACAACAATCCCAGCTTTGGATATGGGGGGTATTGTCTGCCTAAAGATACAAAGCAGTTGTTGGCAAACTATGCGGATGTACCAGAGAAACTGATAGAAGCAATCGTGGAATCTAACCATACTCGAAAGGACTTTATTGCTGACCGTGTGCTTCGGCTTGCTGGCTACCATGGTTATGAAGAGGATAATGAATGGAATGGGAAGCAGGAAAAGTCTGTGACGATTGGCGTTTATCGTCTGACTATGAAGAGTGATAGCGATAACTTCCGGCAGAGCTCGATACAGGGAGTTATGAAGCGGATCAAGGCAAAGGGCACAACAGTTGTAATTTATGAACCGACACTAAAAGATGGTGAAACCTTCTTCGGCTCAATTGTAATAAATGATTTAGAGAAGTTTAAAGGGATGACTCAGGCAATTATCGCAAACCGCTATGACAAATGCCTGGATGATGTGAAAGACAAAGTTTATACCAGAGATCTGTTTGGCAGAGATTGAGAAATATTGATTCGTAAGGGAAAAGTAATGTGTCAGGAAAGAGATGTACAGCATGTATATTGTATAGGTGCGAAGTCGCTAGGCGCTTATGGAGGCTATGAAACCTTCATATATAAGCTTACAGAGTATCACCAAAACAAAAGGAATTTAAAATATCATGTGGCATGCAAAGCCAATGGAAATGGCTGTATGGATGAAACAAAAGTAAAAGGAATAAACAGAATCAGCGCTCATGAATTTGAGCTGCATAATGCCAGATGTTTCAAGATTAATGTTCCTCAAATTGGTTCAGTGCAGGCAATTTATTATGATCTTGCTGCTTTGATGGCTTGCTGCAAGCATATAAGAAAAAATCATATTCCCCATCCTATCGTTTATATTATGGCGTGCCGTATTGGGCCATTTGCAGGGTATTTCTACAGAGAAATTCACAAGTTGGGTGGAAGTGTATTTCTTAATCCAGATGGCCATGAATGGCTTAGGTCAAAATGGCACGTTTTAATTAGGAAGTACTGGAAGCTTTCTGAACAGATAATGGTTAAGTATTGTGACCTTGCTATCTGTGATTCTGTAAATATTGAAAGGTATATTCATGAGTGCTATGACGGAAAAGGGATTAAGGGACAGAATCCAAAAACCACATTTATCGCTTATGGCGCTGACTTGGCACGGAGCAAGTTAAGGGATAGTGATGAAAAGTTGGTGAACTGGTACAAAGAAAAAAATGTAGCGAAAAAAAATTACTATCTTGTAGTAGGACGCTTCGTTCCGGAAAATTCTTTCGAAGTAATGATCCGAGAATTTATGAAAACCAAGAGCAAAAAAGACTTTGTCATTATTACCAATGAGAACAGCAAATTTTTAAATGAACTTGAGAAAAAACTACATTTTAAAAATGATAAAAGAATTAAATTTGTTGGTACAGTATATGACCAAGAACTTCTTAAAAAAATTCGGGAGAATGCTTATGCGTATTTTCATGGTCATACAGTTGGAGGAACAAATCCAAGTTTGATTGAGGCGTTGGGCAGCACAGATTTGAATTTGCTGGTGGATGTTAGCTTTAACAAAGAGGTTGCAAAGGACTGTGCAATGTACTGGAACCAGAGTCCTGGAATTCTAGCCAAGATGATCGACAAGGCGGATCAGATGAAACAGAAAGAAATCACAGAGATGGGGTCTAAGGCTAAAAAACATGTAGCTGAAAATTATACATGGGAAAAAATTTGCAGGCAGTATGAAAATGTTTTTGTAAATGCGGGGAACTAATTATGAAAGTATTAGAAATACATAATTTCCATAGAAAAGGATCGGCAAGCGGTGACGATCAGGTTTTTAAAAGTGAAACAGCTCTTCTGGAAAATTATAGAAATTATGTGGTTAAATATACAGTTTCAAATGATGCATTTGACAATGTAGGGGTGATTGGAAAACTGGCAGCAACTTTTGGAATGCTATGGAGTTTCAAACATTACAAAGCTGTGAAACAGATTATAAAGAATGAACAGCCGGATATTGTTCATGTCCACACATTTTTTCCGCTTCTTTCACCATCTGTTCTATATGCGGCAAAACGCAGTCAGATAAAAGTTGTAGTTACCTTACATGATACCCGATTTATTTGTCCTTGTGCTACTTCCTTATGTGGAACAGAACTTTGTAATAAGTGCAGTGATGGAAAATATTTCCGAATGTATCACAATAGATGCTTCAAGAATTCTAAATTACAAAGTTTGATTGTGGCAGGCATTTTTACATATCATCGTTTCCGAAAAAGCTTTTATAAACAAATCGATCGATATATCTGTTTGAATGAGAGCCAGATAAGACTTTTGACAGAGATAGGTTTTGATAAAGACAAAATCACAAGGAAATATAATTTTGTTCCAGACGCAGAGGCTAATTTAAAGGCAGTCAAAATTGATGAACTTCCTGAAAGGTATGTTGTTTTCTGTGGACGTATTGGTGAGGAAAAGGGTATTAGAATTTTGATGAAGATTTGGGATAAGCTTCCGGATATTCCACTTGTTGTTATCGGAAGCGGCCCTCTTGAAAAGGTGTTTCAGGAATGGGCCAATGAACATGAAAATGTCTTTTTTTTAGGCTACATACAGCACAATAAATGTCTGTCAATCGTTAAAAGAGGAGAATTTGTAGTGTTCCCATCTATTTGGTATGAAGGTTGTTCAATGGTTGAAATTGAAGCAGAAAGCCTTGGCAAAGGTTTAATTGCTACGGATTTGGGGTTTTCTGCAGAAGCAATTGAAAATGGTGTAAATGGTTTTAAGATAAAGCTAGGTGATACGGACGGATTTCAAAAGTGTATCACAGATTTGTGGAATAAGCCTGAACTTATTTCAGAAATTGGAAAGAATGCACGGCTGGATTATGAGCAGAAGTATAAGCCGGAAGATAATTATAAACAACTGATAGATATATATACCAAGACGTTAGGAGATCAAATATGATTGATTATACTGGATAAAAAAATAATACTGCAAAAAGGCGAGGAGATACCGTATGAAAACTAAGGCGAGAGTAATTGCATTTTATTTGCCACAATATCATCCAGTTGATGTAAATAATAAATTTTGGGGAAAAGGATTTACAGAATGGACGAATGTAGCAAAAGCTAAGCCATGTTACAAAGGCCATTACCAACCGCAAATCCCGGCAGATTTAGGATTTTATGATTTGCGTTTACCAGAGGTAAGAAAAGAACAAGCTCAAATGGCAGAAGAAGCAGGAATAGAAGGATTTTGTTACTGGTATTACAGGTTTGATAAGAATACCAGAGTGTTAGAGATGCCAATTAATGAAATAATGCGTCTGAAAGAACCAGATTTTCCGTTTTGTATTGGTTGGGCTAATCATGATTGGTCAAACAAAACATGGAAAAAAACAAAATATTATTCGAAAGATATTGTTTTCTTGAAGCAAAAATATCTGGGTTCTGAGGACTACAAAGCATTTTTTAACGAGGTACTTCCGATGTTTCAAGATAATCGGTATATTTTAGTAGATGGTAAACCTTTGTTTTATATTTTTGCACCACAAGATATACCAGATACAGATGTACTGATTAAAGTATGGAATACGCTAGCAAAAGAGAATGGTTTTCCCGGAGTTTACTTTGTTTGCAGAGTAGATTCGTGTGGAAAGGCGCCTGTTATATACAAAAAGAGTTTTTTAGAACAGGGATTAACGAGATATCAACATTATATAGAAAAAGGTTTTAACGCGGTTAATTCTTATTCATTCAGAAGAGCAGAAGTTCTTGCTGAAGGCTACATAAGCAAGATTATCAAACAACTGAAGAGAAAATTGACGGGCCATGCATTAAACCGCTGCGATTACGAAAGAGTAATGGATAATCTTTACACCGATGAAGACAGATTTGAGTATGTTTTCCCCACGATCATGCCCCGGCATGATAGAACACCAAGATCTGGGAAAAATGCAAATTTATATTCTGACAGTACACCAGAAAAATTTGCAAAAGCCGCTAATCGGGCAGTGAATATCGTAGCTGAGAAAAATGAAGAACACAGAATTATTTTTCTAGATTCTTGGAATGAATGGGGAGAAGGGGCATACATGGAACCGGATATCGTTTTTGGATATGGGTATTTAGAAGCGCTTAAAAAGGTAATAAGTTATGAATAAAGATTTGGCAAACAGTAAGAAAGTATTGTTCTGCCTTCATTATTCCGGACTTAATAATGGAGCAGTAAGGTCACTAATTGATGTAGTAGAAGTACTAATTAAGGAATATAATGTGCAGGCTTTTATAATTTATCCCGACAAAAGAGGCAATGCAATCAACTATCTGGAAAGCCTTGGAGCAATCTGTATCCATATTCCGTTTTACAGAGTTGATTATTACAAAAAAGGAATTACTTTTAGTGGAAGGATTAAAAAAGAAATTAGTTATGCAATTAAAAAAATAGTTTCTCCGTATTCCTTTTATTGTGCAAAAAAAGTTGTATTTGAATATGGTGTGGATATTATCTATACGAATACGATTGTCATTGATTACGGCATCTGTATCAGTAAAAAAATGGGGATTCCACATGTGTGGCATATTAGAGAGTTTGGGAAAGAAGACCATGGACTGAGCTTAAGAAAGGGCGATCGTAATCTTTATAAAAATATGGAAAAGTCAAAAGCAATTATATATATTTCGAGTGCGATTGCGAATAAATATCGCCCTAACATGAAACAAAATGTGCCTCAGTATGTGATACATAATGATATCTCCAAAATTTTTATTAATCCTAGAAAATCGTATAATATGGATAGTTTGAATCCGCTGCACGCTGCAATTATAGGAACGATACAAGAGGGAAAAGGGCAGTTAGAGGCTATTCGTGCAGTTGAAATAGTCAATAAAGATTTTTTGAAGGTTATTTTACATATTGCAGGAAAGAAAGAAGGTATCTATTACAAGGAGTTGCTTTCTTATGTAAAAAAGAAAAATCTGGAACATTATATTTTCTTTGATGGATTTATAGAGGATGTTAATTCATACAGGAGCAAAATGGATATTGGAATAGTAGCTTCTGCAAATGAAGCATTTGGCAGAGTGACAATTGAAGGGATGCTAAGTGAACTAGCGATTATTGGTGCGAATGAGGCAGGGACGCTGGAATTAATAGAAGATGGTGTGAATGGAGTTTTGTACCAAAAAGGAAACGAAGTACAATTGGAAAAAGTTCTTAATCAATTCTTTAATAATCGCAATATGATGAAACAAATTGCTGAAACAGGCTACAAGCAGGCTGTCGATAAATACACAACTCATCGTGCTGCCAAAGAAATAGCAACATTGCTTAATAAAATGTGAAATGAGGTGAATTCGTGTATTCAATCGGGATACTGATAGGTGCTTTTTGTATTTTAATTGAGCTGAAAAAGCATAAATTAACACCGCTGATTATTTTTTCATCCTTGTGGAGCTGTATACTCCTTCTTTCTGCATTTCGCTTATATCATTTAGATGAGGCGAGCAATCAGGCATATATTGTTATTTCGATAGGAATGTTTGGGTTTGGAATTGGTTATTTGATGTTTAATAAAATAGCGATTCGGCTGCATAAAAAAACAATTTCATATAATATTCGGGAAAGATTGATTCTTATACTTTCTTGTATAACGATATTCTTATATTTAATGGATTTTATGAAGGTTGCAAACTATCTTATGAATGGGCAAACATTGGCTTATATTCGTGCACTTTCACAGGATAGTACTAGCATATTATATTCAAATCGTGGCAAATTAGAAACTGCTGTACGATATTTTATTATTCAGCCATTTGCAATGTCGCTGCAAGTCATTGTGGCGACGGAATTTTTAAATGGAAAGAAAAAATGGCTCATAATTGATATCATTATTATAATACTCAGAGTATTGTCTGAAGGCTCAAGAAGTCTTATCCTTTATCTTGGTTTCCACATGATCATTGCCTTTATATTGGATAATAAAGTGAACGATTATATCAATCGATACAAAGGGAAAATAAATGTCAGGCGCAGAAAAAAATATATTAAACTCATAGTGCTTGCTGCTGTGTTGTTGGTAATATACACAACTTTTTCAAGGTCAGGAGAACGGGCGTTCAGAACCACTTACTATTATTTTAGTATGGAGCCAACTATGTTAGGATTATGGTTGCAAGAAATAAAAAAATACGGATTTGGTCTGGCTTCTATAAACGGGCTGGTGTATCCAGTACTATTTTTGATTAAAAATACGTTTCAAATTTCAACGTATCCGTTAAATTGGTATCATAATATTTTTTTATTAATTGATGATACCGATAAAATATGGAAGACTATTTCGTCATTTGATAATACACAAGCTAATGCATATGTATCCATATTTTGGTTCGCGTTTTTAGATGGAGGTTATATCGGGACATTTGTTATTTTATTTGCATTTGGTATGATTTATAGCTTAATGTATCATGCCGTAACCAAACATAGAGATAAAAAGACTTCTTGTTTATATTCTTATCTTTTGCAGGGCCTTGTTTTTTCATTTATAAGATTACAATTTGCAGATGTTTCTTATGCTCTTGGATTCATGTTTTTATTAATTGTAGCATTTCGAAAAAGAGAGGTAAGTAATGAAAAGCAAGTTAAAAATTAATTTTCTGTACAGTTTTATTTATCAGTTATTATTGATTATATTGCCATTGATAACGGCGCCATATGTTTCAAGAGTTCTTGGCAGTGAAGGAGTTGGAATTTACTCCTACACATATTCTGTATCTAGTTGTTTTGCAATGTTTGGTTTATTAGGCGTTGCGAATTATGGGAATCGTATCATTGCTTCGAATAGAGATAATAAAAATATAATCAGTGAGTTGTTTTCAGATATTTGGATGATTCAACAGGCTATGACATGTTTAACGCTTTTCATATATGTTATTTATACCCTTTTTGTTGCAGAGGTAATATACAGAGCTGCTTTGTTGATCCAAATCTTAATTATATTGTGCTCTTGTACAGATATCAGTTGGTTTTTTTGGGGATTGGAAGAATTTAAGCTGACAGTAGTTAGAAATTTAATTATCAAGTGCCTTACTACAATATCAATTTTTTTATTTGTTAAGTCAAATGATGATTTATTAATATATATCGCTATTTTATGTATCGGAATGATTTCAGGAAATTTATTACTGTTCCCTTTTTTGAAGAAGTATATCCATTATTCGAAACCTTCCATTAAAAGAATGAGGCAACATTTTACTCCATTATTAGTTCTATTTGTTCCGGTTCTTGCTGTGAACTTATATAAAAAAATGGATAAAATTATGATCGGAATTATGTCGACTATGACACAAACTGGCTATTATGAGAACGCGGAGAAAATCATTAACATTCCGATGGGCCTTATAACAGCATTAGGGATTGTAATGATGCCAAGAATGTCATATTTGATAGGAAAGGGAGAAAAGAAACAGATTGAATATTATTTAAAAACTTCTGTTGAATTCACATTTTTTCTAGCATCCGCATTGATGTTTGGCATAGCAGGAGTAGCCAATGAGTTTATTCCTCTTTTTTATGGTAATGAATTCTATCCAGTTGCCGGAATAATAAAAGTGATTTCATTTACTCTTTTATTTATTTCACTGGCCAATATTGTTAGAACTCAGTATTTAATTCCAAAACACTATGACAAAGTGTATATTATTTCTGTCTGGGCAGGTGCTTTTGTAAATTTAATATTGAACTATTTCTTAATTCCAATAAATGCTGCATTAGGTGCTTCATATGCTACTGTATTAGCAGAATTTACGGTTATGATAATTCAAATTGTATATGTATGGAAAGAAATTCCAATATTGACATACTTAAAAAAGGGATTATATTATATAGCTGATGGATTTGTGATGTTCTTGGCTGTCAGATTTTCAGCGAATTATTATAATGGTTGGATGGGAATTATTTTTGAAATAGCAGTTGGCGCTTTAATTTATTTGGCATTCTCTATTCCGTATGTGGTGGTGACTCATAAAATTAGCGTTAGAAAGTTTATCAAAGGATGAAAGTGTAATTTCGAAATAGAACGGAATTTTGTGAAAAGCAGATAAGATTGATGTTTGTAATGCTTAGAAGGGGAAACGATGCAAAAGGAAAGAATAGGATATATCGATATCGTAAGAGGCCTTGCTATTATATTAATGGTGATGGGACATATGGATTTCGGGTATCAGTTTGACTATTATATACATGCATTTCATATGCCTGTTTGGTTTTTTATTTCTGGTTGGTTTCAGAAAAATAATCACCTTGGCTTTCAAAATGTGAAAAGAAAAATTCATAAATTGATCATACCGTATTTTATTTGGGGATTCCTGCAATATCCAGTTTGGATTTTATTTAACCGTAGTGCAAATAATAAGCTGGAACCATTAATGAATCTCTTTTGGGAAAATACAAATCTGTTAATGCCCATTGCTGGTGCGTTATGGTTTTTGACCTGCTTATTTTTTACTGAACTAATTTTTGCTTTTATACAGAATAAATTTAAAAATAAAATTAATAAAACGGCTGCTGTTTTTATCATGATTATTACTGGCTTTAGTCTGCCACATTATTTTCAAATTAGATTGCCGTGGGCAATTGACGTATCTTTTGTAACAGTTGGATTTATGGCAATTGGCTATTATCTTAAAACTTATTTTAATAATGAACACGTCAAACGCTTTTTTAATTTGAGTATAATTGAAATTATTGTTTTAGGAATAATAAACAGCGCAAGTATATTTGTTAATGGATATGTTAATCTCAGAACAGGTTCCTATTCGTGTTATTTTCTGTTTTGGATTAACGCCATTTTAGCAATAGTTGTTTTCTGGAATGCTTGCCGAATTGTTGATCATAAATGTTCCAAATGTTTTCTGGTGACAGAGATTAAATTTATTGGAAGATACTCAATGATCTATTTGGTTTTAAACCAGCTTTTGGTTTTAATTGGAAATAGAATACTGTATCGTTTGCAAATTGGCAATATTGCTGTGGTTCTTATGGTAAAGGCTATTTTTGTATTATTGATAATGGTAATTCTGCATCGCATTGCTTTAATCTTTAATTTAAGGCGATTATCATGGATGATAGGAAAATAAATTGCTTGTGTGAAGGAAGACTCACTTCCGCAACCAGCAGATTATCCTACTGACTGCGGACTCTTCGGAGTCCCTTTTTATGTTTAAGGCAGAAAAAGGGAGCACTGCATCATAGATGATGGCGCATCTAATCTGCAGCGCTGCCTTCATGCTCATTACCGCTGCGCCTTTTTTGAAAATTCTGTAGTTACCAGGTCTTCATAGGGAACTCTGGAAGGCAGCTCGCCTCCTTCTTCTAAAATATTTTCTAAAAGCAGGAAGCTTTCTTCTTCAAAAATCGTGTTTTCTTTCCAGGTATTTTGAGATTTATAGCGTTCAATGATGGTGGTCAAAGACTGCAGATCCGTTTCTTTAAACTGTGGCTGAATAACCTTTGCGATCTCCTCCGAAGAGTGGGAATTCACGTATTCCAGTCCTTTCTGGATGGCATTGGTAAATTGCTGAATGGTATCCGGATGAGATTCCAGATAGCTTTTTTTGGCGCTGTAGGCAGTGTAGGGAACGTATCCGGATTCTTCCCCTAAAGATGCTACTACATAACCGGTTCCTTCCCGCTCCAAGGTGGTGGCGAAGGGCTCGAATTCAACAGTATAGTCGGCGTCGCTGGAAGGGAAGGCAGCGGCAGTCAGGCCAAAATTAATGCTTTGGTCAATGGATAAATCAGCGGCAGGATCAAGTCCATGTTTTTTCAGGATGTACTCAAATACAAGTTGGGGCATACCGCCTTTTCGCCCCCCAATTACTTTTTTGCCTTTCAGGCTTTCCCACTGAAAATCAGATTCCGCATTCCGGCTGACCAGGAAATTTCCTGCTCTCTGGGTTAACTGGGCGAAATTAACAGCATAGTCTTTTGCACCATTGGCATACGTATAAATGCTTGCTTCCGATCCCATAAAGCCGATATCGGCATCGCCGGAAACCAGAGCAGTCATTACTTTGTCAGCGCCTGCCCCGTTTACCAGAGTTAAGTCGATTCCTTCTTCCTGGAAGTAGCCAAGTTCAATGGCAGCATATTGAGGGGCGTAAAAGATGGAATGGGCTACTTCATTTAATGTAACCGGGGTTAAACTGTCTGAAGAGGTGTTTGCCTGACATCCGGAAATGCCGATTATAGAAGCAGCAGTTATAACAGGCAAAAGAAGGCGAAAGGTAAAAGATGGTTTCATAATAATCCTCCTGAAAGAAATCTCAATACTACATTTTATCAGCAAGGTAAAAAAAGGTGACTGTTTTTACTATAAAAGTTCTGCCGCCGATTAGGCTGCCGGGTGCACGGAGGTTACTGTAAAATAAATGTTCTGCCAGGTTTTGACACAGGAAAAGAAAACCAGGAAATTGAATTGAGAAAATTGATTCTTTATGGTAAAATTTAGCATAGATTCAGTTTTTTATGTCAGAAGGGAGAAGATGGAATGGATCCTCAAAAAAAGCTGGCAGAAATAAAGACAGCCATAAGTCAGGTAATCGTAGGAAAGGAAGAAACCATTGACTGCATTTTGGCTGCCATGATTGCAGGGGGACATGTACTACTTGAGGAACTGCCGGGCACAGGAAAAACACTGCTTGCAAAAACCCTAGCAAAAACTTTGGCACTGGAGTTTGGACGGGTGCAGTTTACCCCCGATCTGATGCCTTCTGATGTTACAGGAATTCATTACTATAGTCAGAAGGAAGGGGAATTTATCCTTCGCAAAGGGCCTGTATTTGCAAATATCCTGCTGGCAGATGAGATTAACCGGGCTACGCCCAGAACCCAGTCCAGCCTTTTAGAGGCCATGGAGGAGCATCAAGTAACATTGGACGGAGAAACCCTGCTGCTTCCGGAACCTTTTTTTGTGATTGCTACCCAGAATCCTATTGAAAGTACCGGAACCTTTCCCCTTCCTGAGGCTCAGCTCGACCGTTTCCTGATGAAGCTTTCTTTAGGGCTTCCCGGAAAGGAAGAGGAGCGAAGGATTTTATCCCGGTTTGGGCAGATGTCAGATAATCCGTATCAAAAATTAAACCCGGTATGCAGCAGGCAGGAATTGTTGGAATTGAAGCAGGCAGGAGAAGAAATATTTTTTCATCCCCATCTTTTGGACTATTTAATCGATATTGTCCAAGCTACAAGAGATGTCCAGCATTTTTCTGTTGCAGCAGGGGTAAGTCCCAGGGGAAGCCTTGCTTTTTTAAAGGCAGCGAAGGCATACGCTATGGTAAAAGGGCGTGATTATGTGGTGCCAGAAGATATCAGGGCGCTGGCCGTTCCGGTTTTGGCTCATCGTCTGTCAATGACTAATCTGTACAGAGCAGAAGCATTGCCGGAATCTGTGATAAAACAAGTGCTGGATTCCGTTTTGGTGCCTACAGAAAAATGGGGAATTCCGGAAAAAGGATAACGAAATTTATTTTTTGCGCGTTTGGGGATGGGGCAGAAGAATATGGAATTTTTATGGATCGGAACAGCAGCCTTTCTTATTTTTTTCCTACAGGCAGTTCTGTATCAGAAAAATTGGGGGAAGGGTCTGGAAGCAAAAATAGAATTCTCTCCCGCAATTATTTGGGAAGGAGAAGAGGGGCAGCTAAAAGAAGTGATACAAAACCGGAAGGGGATGCCTCTTCCCGTTCTTCATGTAAATCTGCAAAGTCCCAAAGGATTAAAGTTTACCAGCCAGGAAAATACGGCTGTATCGGATCAGATCTACCGGCGGGACATCTTTTCTCTTCTTCCTTATCAGCAGATAACAAGAACCCTTACCTTTGTGGGAATGAAAAGAGGCTGTTACCGGTACAGAGAAGTGGAGCTGGTAGGACGGACTTTGTTCTTTCAGGGGCCGTTAGTGAAAAAACAACCTCAAACAGCGGTTCTTTATGTGTATCCCAAGGCGATTTCAATGAAACCGGTAAAGGCAGCCTGTGAGGAAATGCTGGGGGAATATTTATGGAAGAAAAAGCTGTTTGAAGATCCATTTTCCTTTCAGGGAATCCGCAACTATGAGCCCCATGACAGTTTCCGTCAAATAAATTGGAAGGCTTATGGGAGAACTGGCCAGCTTAAAGTAAATGTGTTTGACCATACAGCTATGGTAAAAGCGGATATTTTGCTGAATTTAGAACGGGATGCGATATGGACAGAGGAGATTTTGCCGGAAAGCGTGATACGAATTGGAGCAGCTTTTGCAAAACAGTGGATTTCCATGGGAATTCCGGTAAGAGTCCGCACTAATGGGCGTGAACAAGGAAGAGAATCGGCAGTGGAAGTGGGGTTTGGAGCCGGGCCGGAACATGGGGAAACCATCCTGAAAGCATTGAGCCGGATTGATTTAGAGGAAGGGGTGGGGATGGGAGCCTGGAGAAGAGAGGCTGCAATTGGCAGCGGAAACAAACAATTTTTGAAAAACGGCCAGGGGGAAGGGAATTTTTCTGGAATGATTCTCTATGTGTCACACAGCAGCAGGATTGAAGATATCCGTTGTCTGGAATATTTGCGTCAGAGGGGCAGTCAGGTGCTGTGGATCTGTCCCTTTACCCAAAGGCAAAAGGAACAAAAAAGGTTAGCGGCACAGACCAACAATGAAAAATGGGAGTCTGTCTACCAGGGCCAGAAGCTGGATTGGAGGGCGGAAGAATGACACGGTTTCGGATTATAAATTGGTGGATTTCGCGAAAACTGGAGAACCTGCATATCATGCTGGCCTTTGCAGGTGTTATCATCTGCCTGGCAGGAATGGTAAGTGGTGAAATGAAATTATGCCGATATGGGGCATCTGGTTTAACTATTCTGGCGGTTATTTATTTTCTTCATGAACATTTGTATCGGTTCCGGCAATATTTAAAGGATTATGAAAACCAGGACCGCCTTCCGCTTCAGCGGATGAAGCAGATAAATGGGATTCTTATGGTTCTGTATATATCCGGATTTTTGCTGCTGGTAAAGGCTGGCAGGAATCTTCCATGGAAAGCTTTGGGGGATTTTGCAAAAACATTCTTTGTGGCAGTAATGGGCTGGATTGTCAGTTTGATTCCTGCCGGGGAAGAAGCAGTTTTAGGGGAAGGAAAGGAGGCATCCGGATATTTTTCCATGCCAGAGCTTTTGCCGGCTAAAACTTTGCCCTTTATGGAATTTTTGGATCAGGTTTTATATGTGTTATTGATATTCCTGGCAGCAGGAGGTGTAATATGGGGACTCATGCAGGCAGGAAAGAAGCTGGCAGCGTATCTGATAAGCCTTTCTTTTGATGAAGATGAAGCTGTTTTCCTGAAACCGGAATCATTTCGTGAATGGTCCAAAAAAGAAAGACGAAATCATAGTTGGAGTAAGTATGTGCCGTTTTTTGGCCTGAACAGCCAGGGAAGGATTCGGCGTCTGTATTGGAACTGTATTCAAAAAGAAATTAAGAAGCAGAAAGAAGGAAACGCTTGGGAGCGTATGCCGTATATGACGCCGGAGCAATTGGAAGATGCTGCCGGGATTTGTGAGAATGAAATGTTTCATAAGTTGTATGAAAAAGCCAGGTACAGCCAAAAAGGATGCGATGCCTGGGATGAAAGCCAGATGAGGGCCTTTTGCAGAGAGATTGGAAAAGAGCTGTCTTCATCAGATAGTGACTGATAATTGGATCCGCTCATAGCATATTAAAAAGAATATGCAAAGGGCGGATTTTTTGATTACCATAAGTTTATGCATGATAGTAAAAAATGAAGAACGTGTATTAGCACGATGTTTGGAATCGGCAAAAGAAGCCGTAGATGAAATCATTATTGTAGATACCGGATCCAATGATCGGACTAAGGAGATTGCAGGCAGCTATACGGATCAAGTATACGATGAAGTTTGGCAGGATGATTTTTCATTGGCAAGAAATCAGGCATTTAGCCGGGCAACAATGGATTATTGTATGTGGCTGGATGCAGATGATGTAATTACAGAGGAAAACAGGAAAAAGCTGATAGCGTTAAAGCAAACTTTGAATCCGGATACAGATATGGTAATGATGAAATATGTGATTTCAGAAGACCAGGAAGGGAATCCCCTGTTTTCTTATTACAGGGAACGGCTGGTTCGGAATGGTCAGGGATTTCTCTGGGAGGGACGCGTCCATGAAGCTATTACGCCCAGAGGGAAGCGGATTCATTCTGATATAGCGGTTCATCACCGGAAAATCGGGACACAAGATGAGAGCCGGAATTTAAGGATCTATGAAACTATGATAAAGAATAAAGAAGTATTCAATGAAAGAAGCAAATTTTATTATGGACGGGAATTGATGACTCATGGACGGTATCAGGAAGGGATTCCTGTTTTGGAACAGTTTTTGGAAGGAAATGGATGGGTAGAAAATAAAATTGAAGCCTGTCTGAATCTGGCCAGATGTTTTCGGGCTTTGGGCCGGAAGCAGGATGGAATCAATGCCTTGGTCAAAAGTTTCCTGTATGCAGCTCCCAGGGGGGAAGCCTGTTTTGAATTAGGAAGATATTTTCAGGAACAGGAGCAGTGGAGGGAAGCTGTGTTTTGGTATGAAACAGCTTTGAAGCTTTCTCCTCCGGCTGAAGGCGGGGGTTTTATTCAATGGGATTATTATGGATTTCTTCCGGAAATCAACCTGTGTGTCTGCTATGACAAGATGGGGGATCACAAAAAGGCGTATGAATATCACCAGAAGTCCAGAGCAAGGAAGCCGGAAGAAGAAGCAGTTAAGCAAAACCAGGAATATTTTTGTGCATTGGGCTGGACGAACCAAACAGGAGTACAGGACATATGATAAAGTAAACCAAAGGCAGTCAAGGCACAGAGCTTACAGGAAACCGTTAATTTTGGAATATGAGGCTTTGAATGCTTGCGGGATCAATTTTAAGGAGTGATGATATGTATTACGATTCGTTTGAACAGAATTGTGGAGGAAATATGAATCGCAGAAGGAATTCGTGCTGTGGAGGGAACCAGGAATGCGGGAGCAGAAACTGCTGCCGTCCGCCGGCTCCTTCCTGCTGCTGCCAGGGTCCCCAAGGTCCTCAGGGTCCAAGAGGCCCAATTGGTCCTATGGGACCTATGGGCCCTCAAGGTCCTCAGGGGCCGGTAGGTCCAATGGGGCCAGGGTTAAGTGAGGCAAGTGCATTTGAACCGGAAAGACAGTATTTGCTGGGAGATTTGGTATATTGGAACGGTTCTCTGTTCCGTGCTAATACGAATTACCCGGTGGGGACGCCAGGGGTATCACCAGATTTTGATTTAGTAACAGCAGCAGGTCCCACAGGAGCCACAGGTCCTGCTGGGGCACCCGGACCTCAGGGGCCCCAAGGCCCCCAAGGTCCTCAGGGACTTCAGGGAGCCCAGGGTCCTCAAGGTCCTCAGGGAGAAGCGGGAGCAGTAGGTCCCCAGGGTCCTCAGGGATTGCAGGGGATCCAGGGTCCTACCGGTCCCACAGGGGCGGCAGGCCCCACAGGAGCAGCAGGGGCGGCAGGAGCCATTGGTCCCACGGGAGCTACAGGCCCGGCAGGAGCAGCAGGGGCGGCAGGAGCCACCGGTCCCACGGGAGCAGCAGGCCCGGCAGGAGCCACCGGCCCCACAGGAGCAGCAGGCCCGGCAGGAGCAGCAGGGGCGGCAGGAGCCACCGGTCCCACGGGAGCTACAGGCCCGGCAGGAGCAGCAGGGGCGGCAGGAGCCACCGGTCCCACGGGAGCAGCAGGCCCGGCAGGAGCTACAGGGGCGGCAGGCCCTACAGGAGCCACAGGCCCGGCAGGAGCCACTGGTCCCACAGGAGCTACAGGCCCAACGGGAGCCACCGGTCCGGCGGGAACCGCTCCGATTTTGAATGCATTGGCAGCCGCCAATGAAGCGGCACAGACACCGGCAGCTAATGCTGCACTGCAATTTAATAATACTCAGACGACTACTGGAACTGCTATTTTCCACTCTCCCAATACAGGCGATTTCGCATTGCTTCAGAATGGATTTTATCAGATTCTCTATAATACGGTTGCAACGAATTCAGCAGCATCTACTCCTCCTGTTTCAGTGGGAGTGCATCTGGCAAACGGAAGCACAATGATTCCCGGAACAACTTCAATGGCTAGTATTACAGCAGCTAATGATAATGCCACACTGACAGGAATGACCATTTTGGAAGTCGCCACAGCCCCTGCTGATATTACCTTAGTATCTGAAAATGCAGATGGAGTTTTTAGTCATTCTACGATTACAATCCGAAAACTTGATTAAGAAACAAGATAAGATTTGGTGAAAGCAAGGCTGCCCCGGAATGAATTTTTAAACATTCCAGGGCAGCCTTGCCTGAATTATTCTCCTGCTTTGCTGATAAACGAATATCCTGCAGAGTTTCAACAAATACAATACAGGCAGAACATTAGTAGCCTGCAAATGCGAATCTATTCGATTTTCTCTGTTATCTATCTTTTTCACATATGCCGTTAATTGTTTCAATATTGTTTAATAATTACTAATACTTTATATTATCTTTATTTATCTGCTTATTTATGTAAAAGTCAGCATAATTCATAAATTTAGCAATAATTGTTAAACTGAAAGCAAGAAATGTAAAGAAACAAAGAATTCAGATCTTTATAATTAAAGTATGTTGCGAAACAGTAGGAAAAATCCATTTAAAAAGTCCAGCTAAGAAATATCAATAGGTAAAATAAAAAATGTTTAAAAAGTTTTTCTCAAGTAGTTTCATGTAAACATGCTGCTTGCCGGATGGTTTCCGCGAGTTTGTCTTTTGAGGCGTTAAGCATGTCTGCTGCAAGAGGGCAGGCTTTCAGAAGCTTTTAGGATGTCTGCGCTGTGACCTTGCTGAACATATCCGGATATGCGGGAAATTAATGATACCTCTATATTTTGTCTTGTATGTTTAAGGAAACCTCAGATATGGTAAACTATGTTGTCTTATAACTTCTGATGGAGGGAAACTGCCTGTTTTCGTTATATCTATAGATTTATCAGATTGGACTTTGTAACTATTAATTCAGTAGTCATTCTTGACTACGCCATTATTATACTAGGAGGAAAAACTATGAAGAAGTTAGTAACAAGTATGCTGTGTGTTTCTATCGCGGCTTCCCTGCTGGCCGGATGCGGAGGCAGTACGGATGGCCAAAATATGGCCACAAATGCGCCGGATGGCAGTAACACAGGCGTATCGACAGAAGGAGGAAGCAACGTTATTAATGTATGGGCTTTTACCGACGAAGTGCCAGGTATGATTGAGAAATATAAAGAATCACATCCTGATTTTGCCTATGATATTAATACAACTATTATTGCTACCACAGATGGCGCTTATCAGCCAGCTCTGGATCAGGCGTTAGCAGCAGGCGGTGGGGATGCTCCTGATATCTACTGTGCGGAAGCGGCATTTGTTCTTAAATATACTCAGGGCAGTGCGAGTCAGTATGCTATGCCTTATGAAGATTTGGGGATTGATGTGGATGCTGCGCTGAAAGAAGCAGATATTGCGCAGTATACAGTTGATGTAGGCACAAACGGAGATGGTAAGTTAGTGGCTCTTGGCTATCAGGCATCTGGTGGCGCATTTATTTACCGCCGTTCGATTGCAAAGGATGTTTGGGGTACAGATGAGCCGGAAGAAATTGCTGCAAAGATTGGGCCAGGATGGGATAAATTCTTTGAAGCGGCAGAAGCGCTGAAAGCGAAGGGATACGGAATTGTGTCCGGTGATGGAGATATCTGGCATGCTGTTGAGAACAGCTCCGATGCAGGATGGATTGTTGATGGCAAACTAAATATCGATCCGAAACGGGAGGCGTTCCTGGATTTGTCAAAGCAATTAAAAGATAATGGATACCACAATGATACCCAAGACTGGCAAGATGCATGGTTTGCGGACATAAAAGGAGAAGGGGAAAAAGGAATCCTCGGCTTCTTTGGACCAGCTTGGCTGATTAATTACACTATGGCTCCAAACTGCGGCGGTGAAACCGTGGGAGAAGGGACTTATGGTGACTGGGCTGTATGTGAACCGCCAATTGGCTTCTTCTGGGGGGGTACATGGCTGATGGTAAACAAAGATTCCGAAAAGGCAGACGCAGTTCGCGATGTTATCCAGTGGATTACGTTGGACTGTACGGAAGATGGATTGCAGTATAAATGGGCGAATGGTACGTTAAATGGTGAAGGCGGTACGAAAGATGCTGTAGCAAGCGGTACGGTAATGTCTATGTCAGACGGAGCGATAGAGTTCCTTGGCGGCCAGAATATGTTTGATGCTTTTGTGCCTGCAAATCAGTATGCAAAAGGTACGAACCTGACACAGTATGATGAAACAATTAATACATATTGGAGGGATCAGGTTCGCGAATATACGTCGGGAAATAAGACACGTGAGCAGGCGATTGCGGATTTTAAGCAGCAGGTAGCGGACAATCTTGACGTCATTGTAGAATAGTGCATCTATCCAGGAATTCCTGAATGAAATCCCTTCGGGGTGGGGATTAAAAGGGTGTACATGCCTATACATAAAACATTATGCTTCATTGAATAAGCAGGGCGGATTCTTTATCGTCCGCGCTGCTTTTTTTAACCGCAAATTCACAAATGTAAGAAAGGGGTATGGCTTTTAATGAAAAGTAAAAAACCGGGGTATGACAGATATGCGAAATATGGCTATATATTCAGTATTCCCTTTGTGGCTGCCTTTTTGCTGTTTTCTTTGTATCCGACCGTATATACGGCAGTTATCGGATTTACGGATTTAAAAGGGTTAGGAATGACTTCCATCCATTTTCTTTCGGATGATATTTTCGGAAACTTTAAAACGGTATTATCAAGTCCTTCTTTTCAGCAGGCATTTCGGAATACGGTTGTAATATGGCTTTCAAACTTTGTTCCACAGATATTGCTGGCACTATTGCTGGCTGCATGGTTTACAGATAAAAGAAGCAAGGTAAAAGGGCAGGGCCTTTTCAAAATACTGCTTTATATGCCAAATATTATAACGGCAGCAACCATTGCGATTTTATTCAGCGGATTTTTTGGATATCCCATGGGACCAGTTAATGATTTATTGTTACGGTTTGGGCTTATTGACAAGCCGATTGAATTGTTAAGGGATAAAACT
Source organism: Lachnospiraceae bacterium (assembly GCA_022796475.1). GTDB lineage: Bacteria > Bacillota > Clostridia > Lachnospirales > Lachnospiraceae > Caccovicinus. The sequence continues at coordinate 20,276 of JAAWIS010000058.1, forward strand.
GTGTCAAGAAGCGTGGTTATCTTTATTCAGACATGGATGTGGTACGGTTCTACCATGATTACGCTAATTTCCGGTATCCTGGGAATCAGCCTTGAGATATTTGAGTCGGCAGAGGTTGACGGGGCGAACCGTTTCCAGACTTTCTTTTATATTACTCTTCCTAACGTGAAAACGATTCTGCTGTTTACCTTGGTTACCAGCTTGATTGGCGGGTTGAATATGTTTGATATTCCTAAATTGTTCCAAAATGGCGGGCCTGACAATGCAACTCTTACTACTAGCCTTTTCATTTATAATCAGGCATTTAGCGGAAGCTATATGTATAACCGGGCGGCTGCCGCAAGTATGATCATGTTCATTATTATTGCGTTTCTTGCTTCCATTATGTTCTTTGTTATGAGGGATAAAGATGAGGTGGAGCTGAAAAAGCAGATTAAACTGCAGCAGAAGAATTACAAAAAACAGCTTAAAGCCGGGAAGGAGGGAGCTTCATGCTGAAAAATAAAGAAAACCAGGTGATGAAAATCGTGATTTATGTAGTATGTATTGCTCTGGCGGTTTTAAGCGTTTTGCCATTTTGGATCATGATGGTGAATGCAACAAGATCCACTACGGAAATTCAACAGCACGCAATATCGCTGATTCCGTCAGACTATATGATGAATAATTTAAAAATCCTCCTTGGAAAAAGTTTTAATCCTATGGTGGGCTTTATGAATTCACTGGTGATTTCCATAGGCGCAACTGGCCTTGCTTTATACTTTTCCTCGTTGACTGCATATGCGCAGGTTGCTTATAACTGGAAGTTAAGAGATGCTTTTTTCAGCTTTATTATGGTAGTTATGATGATTCCTGCACAGATAACTATGATCGGATTTTATCAGATGGTTTATAAAATCCACATGACAAATCGGTTATCCATGCTGATTTTACCGGCGATAGCATCTCCTTCCATGGTATTCTTCATGAGGCAATACCTGCATCCTACCCTTTCCATGGAAATTGTACAGTCCGCAAGAATCGATGGTGCAGGGGAATTCATGATTTTTAACCGGATTGTACTGCCTATTATGAAGCCTGCAATTGCCACACAAGCAATTTTCAGTTTTGTAGCTAGCTGGAATAACCTGTTTACGCCATTGGTTCTGCTGACCGACCAGAAAAAGTATACTATGCCGATTATGGTAAGCTTGCTAAAAGGTGATATTTATAAGACAGAGTACGGTTCTGTATATCTGGGTTTAACTTTGACGGTACTGCCGTTAATTATAGTATACCTGATTTTGTCTAAATATATTATTGCAGGCGTAGCGCTGGGTGGTGTGAAAGGTTAGTAGTGTAGATAGAAATCTTCGCGAATGTATTCATATTTTTGTGGAATTATATACACATTCGGCCATCTGTGTTCTGTGAGGGTCAATACCCTGCTGCTTTGCAGCGCTGCAAGATTAAAACCCCGCTGCTTGCAGCGGGGTTTGTTGATTTAAGCAGGATTTATGGCAGGAGCAGGTTCCGGTATGCATTCACAGTTAATTATAGAATCAGATCGCCTTTATGCAGTTTATTCCGGTATTCGGTTGGGGAACAATTTGCATATTTAGTAAAGCATCTGCAAAAGGTGGCCAGATTATTAAAACCAACACGGAACGCAATATCCGTAATGGACAGATCTTCATTATTGGTCAGAAGAAATTGTGCTGCCTGGATGCGTTTAAGGCACAGATAATTATGATAAGTTGTGTGGGTGTGCTGTTTAAAAAGCCTCGCAAAATGGTATTTAGAAAACCCAATGTAATCGGCAGCCTGTTCTAGTGTAAGGTCATCTGCATAGTGGGCGTCGATAAAATTCAGCAGATTAGCGAATATTTCATAATATTCCTGCTGTTTTGTATCAGTAGAATGAAACTTATTGGAAGTGTTGCTATAGAAATGATAGCGCCCAATAGTTAAGAGTACATTTAGCAGCAACGAATAGATGGAGATTTCCCAGAAAAGATTGTGGGAAAAATAAATTTCTGCCATTTGCATCAAAGTATTATAAGTGTATTCATATATATCGGAATGATTAGATGTTGTGCATAAAAAAGGATTCATAAAAACAGGATCAAGAGTCTTAAAATCTTGAAAACACTTCAGCATATTAATATCAATTAGAAAAATAAAACGCGCGCCGGTGTTGCCGAAAAGTTCATGAAGCATATATGGGGGCACGATGAGGATATCTCCCACATTTAAAGTATATATCTGATTTTTAGCAGAAATCTGGTAAGAATGCTCCGCACAGACAATGATTTCTAACGCTTCATGGTAATGACTGGCATATCCTTCAAGCTGTACGTTATACCAAACACGAAGATGCGATTCGGGAACAAAAAATACTGTTTCCTGGGAACCGTTTAGTGAGCGTACATAAGTGATCGGATCAGGCTGCTTGTATCGGAGAGTAAAATTTTTGGATGTCTTCATTTGGGTACTCCTGTCAGACAGAGAATATTCTTGGCAAATATATTTATGGCGCCGGAGTAAAATGGTAATGTATGACATACCCGCATGCCGGCACGCTCTGGGATTGCGAAAGCACAAAGTGCAGAACAATCCGCAGGTATCAAGGGGCAAAATACCTTTTAGACCTAACAGCATTATATATCATAGTTAAAAAAGTGGCAATAAAATAATGACTGGTAATTTTGATAAAGCACTGGCATTTAAAATGTGCTGTGATATAAGTTTTAAGAAAGGAAACAGATATGAAAAGAGAAGAAGCAAGGAAGAAAGCAGAAGAATTAGTTG
>JAAWIS010000059.1 GCA_022796475.1 Lachnospiraceae bacterium
TATGCCCATTTAAAATCGCCTGGCGGCGATGGGGCATATGCTTTGCCACCATAACTGTACTGGCTCATGACGAATCAGCGTGGTGATTCGTCATGGTGTAAACAGTAACTGTTCAGCCCCTTCTGAATAATGGATCTGGTAGTCTTCTGTAATAAAATAACCATAAACATCCTCAGTACGATTTACCAGGGCCATCCCTTCTTCTAGGCCAAGGGAAAAGCAGGCTGTGCTGAACCCGTCGCCGTCTACTGACTTAGGGGATATGATGGTAACGCTCAGCAGACCATTCTCATAGGGAAATCCGGTATTGGGATTTAAAATATGATGATAGCCTGTTCCATCCGTTTCAAAATACCGCTCGTAAATACCGGAAGTTACCACAGACTGATCCCTTACCGCTACCGCCGCTATGGTTTCATTTCTATCTTGGAAGGGCATCTGCAAACCGATATAGAAAGGGGAACCGTCAGGCTTATCTCCAATGCACAGCACATTCCCTCCCAAATTGATCAATGCGTGTTCCACGCCCTGGCCCACCAGATACTCCTTAATTTTATCGGCAATGTAACCTTTCGCAATGGCTCCCAGTTCAATCCGGATATCCGGGGAGGCGAACTGAACCTGGTTTCCTTCCACTGATACCTGGCGGTAGTCCACCTTTGCTGCTGCTTCCTCCAACTGGCTTTTAAGAGGCACCTTTTTGCTGGCTCCGGAAAAATCCCATAGGGAACTGACAGGCTCAATGGTAATATCAAAGGCGCCATGAGAACAGGCAGAAAACTCCAGTCCCTTTTGAATTAACTCTGCTGTGGTATGGGATACTGCTACCGTTTTTGTTTTCGGATCCCGATTATTCATTCTGGAAATCTCGCTGGTTTCTAAGGTTCTGCTTAACTGGTTTTCATATTCCCGGCAAAGCTTCAAACTTTCATCCAAAAGACCTTCATCCCTGCTGTCATAAATGGTTATGGTTACAAAGGTATTTAACAGAAAATCTGACTTTGATATCGGTTCTTTTGAAAAACCTCTTATTTGACAGCCCCCCAAAGCAAACACTGCCAGAAGAAAAACCGCCGGCACCATCTTTTTAGGCGGCAGTACTCTCAGATTCTTCCAAACTGTCCCTTTCTTCCAAAACCAACTAAGCACCATATTATTCCCTCCGAACCCCTTCCTCTAGCTTTTATATAAAGGTTTCAAAAACTCCCCTGTTCTGTCTGATTCGGCTGATTTTCCCAGCCTGCACCATTTTAGCATACCTTAAATTCTCTTTCAATATCATGTACTCTATTGCGATAGAAAAGGGGCCTTGGAAACGTAATTTTTGTTCCCGGCCCCTTTTTATCGCCCGTCTGAAGGCAGATTCCTATCTTCTTCCCAGCAGTTTATCAATGGATGCCAGCTTTACGCAAAGAGTAAAAATGATCATTGCTGTCTGTAAGTCCTCCAGAGAAGGATAGGTTGGTGCAATTCGAATATTGCTGTCATGGGGATCCTTTCCGTAAGGATAAGTTGCCCCTGCCCCGGTCATGATCACCCCGGCTTTTTTCGCTCTGGCCACAATATCTTTGGCACATCCGTCCATGGAATCAAAGGAGATAAAATATCCTCCTTTCGGCGTTGTCCATTCTCCAATCCCCAGGCCGCCTAACTCGTTTTCCAGCGTATTGACCACCATCTCAAATTTCGGGCGGAGAATATCTGCATGGAGGCGCATATGTTCAATCATCCCGTGAATATCTCCGAAAAATCTTACATGACGCAGTTGGTTTACCTTATCATGGCCAATGGTCTGAATCATAAGCTGACGCTTAATATCTTCCATATTATTTGGAGAAGTAGCAATCGCCGCAAGGCCGGAACCTGGGAAACTGATTTTGGAAGTAGATGCAAATTTATAAACTAAATCTGGATTTCCAGCCCGCTTGCACTCTGCAAGGATTTCAATTAAATGATCCTGATCGTGATCGTATAAGTGATGCACTCCGTAGGCATTATCCCAGTAAATTCGGAAATCCTTTGCTGCCGGTTTTAACCGTGCAAACCGCCTGACAGTATCATCCGAATAGGAAATTCCCTGAGGGTTGGAATACTTTGGCACACACCAGATCCCTTTTATTGTTTCGTCGGAAGCTACCAGCTCCTCCACCATATCCATGTCAGGCCCTGTAGCCGTCATAGGCACATTGACCATCTCAATCCCAAAATACTGTGTAATCGCAAAATGCCGGTCATATCCCGGAACCGGACATAAAAACTTCACTTGTTCCAGTTTGCTCCATGGCGTATTTCCCATAACCCCATGGGTCATAGAGCGTGAAATCGTATCGTACATGACATTCAGGCTGGAATTTCCATAAATAATAATGCTGTCAATAGGATTTTCCATCATATCCCCAATCAGCTCCCTGGCTTCCTTAATTCCATCCAAAACACCGTAATTACGGCAGTCTGTACCGTCCTCGCAGGTTAAATCATCTTCACTGCTTAACACATCCATCATACCCATAGATAAATCCAGCTGCTCCGTACACGGCTTTCCTCTTGCCATATTCAGGCTTAAGCCTTTCCCCTGATACTCTTTATACTTAGCCTTTAACTGGGCACGCAAGCTTTCCAGCTCTTCCTTGGTCATCTCTGCAAATGGCTTCATTTCCAATCTCCTCTCAACGTTTTCTATCATTTGAACTGAATTCTTTTAAAACCAGCTTCCGGATTTGCTATGCAATCTGCTTCTTACTATATATCCGTGTACTGTCTGTATTATATTTAGGCAAACCTCCCTGCCTGAACAGCATATGTTTGAAACTTTATTCCTTCTGCCTTGCTATTCTCTCAGCAGCCGGCTCACCAGTTGATTTACCATTCCCGGATCAGCTTTCCCTTTCATAGCCTTCATGGTCTGCCCTACCAAAAAGCCGGCTGCCTTCTCCTTACCGTTTTTATAGTCCAAAACAGACTGAGGGTTGGCAGCAATGACTTCTTTCACGGTCTTTTCCAAAGCATCTGTATCCTTTACTACCTTAAGCCCCTTTTCCTCTACATACTGTTTTGGATCCACATCCCGGCGGACAATCTCCTCAAATACCATTTTTGCCACGGTCCGGTTAATTACATTCTCATCTACCAGCTTAATTAACGCAGCCAAATGGCTGGGTGAAAAAGAAAGCTGATCCGCATCCATTTCAAATTCCTTTAAAATCCGCATCCCCTCTACCATCAGCCAGTTGGACACCTCTTTTGGCTTTTGGCTGATAGATGCTGTTTCTTCAAAAATATCAGCCAGATGTTTTGATTCCGTCAAAATCTGGGCGTCGTACAGAGGCAGTCCAAGTTTCGTCTGATAACGGGCAATCTTTTCCTCCCGCATTTCTGGCTGAGCCTTTCGGATACGCAAAATCCAGTCGTCATCAATCCACACCGGAACCAGATCCGGATCTGGGAAATACCGGTAATCCTGGGCATCCTCTTTCGATCGCATGGTTCTTGACATTCCCTTCCCATCGTCCCAGCGCCTGGTTTCCTGAACCACCTGTCTTCCTGCTTCTAAGAGATCAATCTGGCGCTGCTGCTCTCCCTCGATGGCCCGGGCAATGGCTTTAAAGGAATTCAAGTTTTTCATTTCCGTTCTGGTTCCTAATTGTTTTGTCCCTGCTTCACGAACCGATAAATTAACATCTGCCCGCATAGAGCCTTCCTGCAGCTTGCAGTCCGAAGCCCCCAGGTACTGAATCGTCATTCTCAGCTTATCCAGATAGGCGATTACCTCCTGGGCGCTTCGCATATCCGGTTCCGACACAATTTCGATTAAAGGCACTCCGCTTCGGTTATAGTCCACCAGGGAACAGTCGCCCCATTCATCGTGAACCAGTTTTCCTGCATCTTCTTCCATATGGATTTCATGAATGCCAATCTTCTTTTTTCCTGCTTCCGTTTCAATCTCCACAAACCCGTCATGGCAAATGGGCAGATATAGCTGGGAAATCTGATAATTCTGCGGGTTATCCGGATAGAAATAATTCTTTCGGTCAAACTTGCAGTATTGGTTGATCTTACAGTTGGTAGCCAGTCCCACTGCCAGGGCATATTCTACCACCTGCTTATTTAAAACAGGAAGGGAGCCTGGCATACCGGTACATACCGGGCAGACATGAGTATTCGGAGAGCCTCCAAACTGTGTTGAGCAGGAGCAGAAGATTTTCGTCTTTGTGGCCAGCTCCACATGAACTTCCAGCCCGATTACGGTTTCATACTGTTTTTTCATCCTCTCCTCCTCCTTACCTGAAATCTTTCTTCTTATTTTCCGGCTCCCCCATAGGGAGTGCTGCCAAGCTTTCCTGTTCCAGCTCTTTTGCCAGGGCAGGACTCTGATAACAGCGGCTCTTTTCAAAGGCAAAACCGGCCCGGAACAATTTCTTCTCCTGGAAACAGTCGCCGATTAGCTGCATTCCTATGGGAAGCCCTTTCCCATCCGTCCCGCATGGAACGGTAAGTCCGGGAAGCCCTGCCAAGTTTACGGAAATCGTATAAATATCCCCCAAGTACATCTGGATCGGATCACATAACCACTGGCCAAGCTTCGGGGCTGTAGCAGGGGAGGCAGGCGCTACAATGATATCATACGCCTCAAACGCCCGGTTAAACGCTTCCTTAATTAAAGCCTTTGTCCGTAGGGCCTTCAAATAGTAAGCGTCATAATATCCGGAACTTAAAACAAAGGATCCCAGCATAATCCTTCTCTTCACTTCAGGCCCAAACCCTTCTGAACGGCTTTTTTTATACATGCTATGAAGGCCATCATATTCCTTTGCCCGGTATCCGTATTTCACTCCGTCAAACCGGGCCAGGTTGGAGCTGGCCTCTGCTGACGCAATCACATAATACGCAGGAATGGCATATTCTGCCAGGCTTAAATGAAATTCTTCCACAATAGCGCCTTTTTCCCGCAGCACATCCACAGCAGCAAAAATCTTCTCTCTGACCTGACTGTCCAGGCCTTCTCCAAAGTAGTCATCCGGAAGCCCAATCCGAAGCCCTTTTATATCCTCTGTCAAAGCGCTTGTAAAATCTGTGTCCGTCCTCTTAACAGAGGTGGAATCTTTCGGATCATAAGATGCGATGGTTTCCAAAATTGCTGCACAGTCGGAAACGTCCTTTGCCACCGGGCCTATCTGGTCCAAGGACGACCCGTAGGCAATCAGCCCGTATCGTGATACCGTACCGTAGGTAGGCTTTATCCCGGTTACGCCGCAGAAGGAACTTGGCTGGCGGATGGATCCGCCAGTATCGGAACCTAATGCATAAAAGCACTCATTGACTGCTACTGCCGCACAGGAGCCGCCGGAAGAACCACCTGGCACGTGTTCCAAATTCCAGGGGTTTTTTGTATCGCCAAATGCAGAAGTTTCTGTGGAACTTCCCATGGCAAATTCATCCATATTTGTCTTGCCCAAAATCACAGCTCCGGCTTTTTCCAAATTACTTACTGCCTCTGCCGTATAGGTGGGCACAAAGTCAGAAAGCATCCTGGAACTGCAGGTAGTCCGCATTCCTTTTGTACACATATTATCTTTAATGGCGGCCGGAACACCTGCTAATGGCCCTGAAAGCTGTCCTTTTCTGATTTGTTCCTGAACCTGCCTGGCTCTGGCCATGGCCCTTTCCTCATCAACTGTAACGAATGCATGAACCTTGGGCTCTGCTGCTTTGATTTGAAGCAGCGCCGCGGCTGCTGCTTCTTCCACGCCGATTTCTCCTGCCTGTATCTTTTTTCCAAGCTCAGTGGCAGTAAAATCCAGTATACTCATCTTGCCGCCTCCCATCACTCTATCGTCTTTGGAACCGCAAAGGCTTCTTCGGTCCGCTCCGGCGCATTGGCTAACATATCTTCTCTGCTCCATTCATTCGTTACTTTGTCTTCGCGAAATACATTCTGTACCGGAAATACATGTGACAATGGTTCTGTTTTACTGGTATCCAGCTCATTTAATTTATCAATATAGTCCAGCATACGCCCCATATCCCTTTTGGCAGCTTCCTTTTCTTCGCCGGAAAGCTCCAGCTTTGCCAGGATACTCACATATTCAATGGTTTCATCTTCAATGATATTTGCCATAGCGATTCCCCTTTCCATTTGTGCTCACTAAAAAATTGCCAATATAATAGCACATTTCCCTCTTTCTTTGCAAGCCAAAATATGCACAAATCCACCAAAAGCTGCCATAAATCACAGGCATCCTTTCTTTTCTTAAGCCAGGATGGTATGTTCCAGCAAAATTTTAATTCCCATTCCAATTAAAATTAAGCCTCCTGCCAGCTCGGACTTAGATTTATAGCGGCTTCCAAATACATTTCCCACTTTTACCCCTGTCATAGACAGCACAAAGGTAGTCAGCCCGATAAAAACAACTGCCGGCAGGATTTTCACCTTTAGAAAGGCGAAGGTCACCCCTACGGCTAATGCGTCAATACTGGTAGCTACAGCTAACATCAGCATAGACTTCACGTCAAAGGAAGGATCTCCTTCTTCCTCATCGCCGCCTATTGCTTCCCTGACCATATTAATTCCAATAATACCCAAAAGAATAAAGGCTGCCCAGTGATCGATGGATACGATGGATTCCTGAAACCGGACCCCTAACAGATAGCCCAAAAGAGGCATGGCTGCCTGAAATCCGCCAAAATAGAGTCCTGCCAGACAGGCATGCTTCCATGTCATTTTCTGGAGAGAAAGCCCCTTGCAGACGGAAACGGCAAACGCGTCCATCGACAGGCCTACGGCAATTACAAATAATTCGAACATGGTCATAAGAATCACCTCTACACATTTTAATATTTCAGTTAAGATTTCTGTGAACTGCACCGGAAAGTTCTGAATCAAGAACAAAGAGTCCGTCTTACCGGAATCTCGCGCCGGATCGCGTCTGCGTCAGCAGACAGTTTCCTTAGGTGCGAAGTGCGCATCCCCCAGAGGGTTTTTGCTTTATTAGGAAGCAATTTCCTATAAACAGTAAAAAGACTTATCTGCTGATTTTCTCTCCACAGATAAGTCTTATCACGGAAGCCAGGCTGTCCGGCCAGGTACACTGAACTTGTTAAACTTTGGAAAATGCTTTCTTATCCTTCGGCATTCTGCCGAAATCATGTACTGTCAAGAAATTCAGTAAATACCAGACAACAGCACGTTAACAGCAGCTTCCCCGGCAGGCCGGTAAATCACGCTGATACACTCGAAATAATGATCCCCTACCTTCCGGCAGTATAATTCCCGCTTCTGCACGCCGCGCCGATTGGCAGAAAGTTTTGCATAGTCTTTCCCCCCCAATTGGACATTGGTAATTCCTTCTATGGAATATCCTTCCCAGCTCAGCCTCAGGCCATGCATAAGCGCCACATACTCTGGTGTGGTAGCTGTACCGCTTGTGTAGTCATATGCATCTGCATATTCCAATTCGATAGCAGAACCAGAATCGTCTGGTGTCCACACCACAAATTCCACAAAGGTTTCCACATTTTCAATCGTTCCCGTATCAGATGCCAGTTCAATCCGATATCCTTCCGGTATATTTAAATGAAAATCAGACCATTCATTGCTGTAATTGTTTCCTGTCCAAACGCCTGGCAGAAGATCGGAAAACATTGTTCCCGTCCACTTTCCGTTATATCCGAAGGCATAAACATTGCTGTCTATGCTGCGGTAGCAGTTTGAGATCATGTAGCCTTTCTCATTAAAGAAATACCAGGATCCATCCGAATCTTCATACCAGGTACTAACCGGATAGCTTCCATCTTCCCGCTCATACCACCAGCCAAGACTGTCCTGTTTCCAATCGGCATAAGAAGTCAAATTTCCTCCAAATGCCATAGCTGCAGCCAGAATCATAGCTGTTAACCTTTTCTTTTGACTATCCTTCATAAACGGAAATGCTCCCTTCTGTCTTGCTTCCTAAATTAAAACTCGCTGCCAGGTACGAAACGGTTACTGAACAAACACTCTTACAAAATTTTTCTTTCCCCGCTTCACTACTTTGCCTTCTCCAAGAAAATCTTCCTTTGAATATGTTTTTTTCACATCTTTTTCCTGGATACTGTCTACAGAAACCCCGCCCTGCTCTACGTTTCTTCTGGCTTCTGAACGGCTTCCCGCCAGTCCGGAGGCCGTTAACACACTTAAAATATCAATAACGCCATCTCTGAAATCCTCTTCTTTTAGCTCATAGCTTGGCATATGGGTAGCATCTCCTCCGCCTGCAAACAGCGCTCTGGAAGCGTCCTGTGCCTTTTTCGCCTCTTCCTGCCCATGAACCAGACTGGTCAGCTCATATGCCAGAATCTCCTTTGCCTGGTTCAACTGGCTGCCTTCCCAGGAATCCATTTCTTCAATCTGCTCTAACGGCAGGAAGGTCAGCATCCTCAGACACTTAAGCACATCCGCATCTGCCACATTTCTCCAATACTGGTAGAATTCAAATGGGGAGGTTTTATCCGGATCCAGCCATACTGCGCCAGACTGGGTTTTCCCCATCTTTTTGCCTTCTGAATTTAAAAGAAGGGTAATGGTCATTGCATGGGCATCTTTCCCCAGTTTCCGGCGGATCAGCTCCGTACCGCCTAACATATTGCTCCACTGATCATCGCCGCCGAACTGCATATTGCATCCATAGCGCCGGAACAGCTCATAGAAATCATAGCTTTGCATAATCATATAGTTAAACTCTAAAAAGCTTAAGCCTTTTTCCATCCGCTGCTTATAGCATTCTGCTGTCAGCATACGGTTTACGGAAAAATGAGGCCCAATATCCCGGAGAACCTCCACATAATTTAAATCCAGCAGCCATTCTGCATTATTGACCAGCATGGCCCGGTCTTCCGAAAAATCAATAAAACGGCTCATCTGTTTTTTAAAGCATTCTACATTGTGAGCAATCGTTTCTGTGGTCATCATCTGCCGCATATCGGAACGTCCGGAAGGATCTCCAATCATAGCCGTTCCTCCTCCGATTAATGCAATCGGCTTGTTTCCGGCCATCTGCAGACGTTTCATCAAGCATAACGCCATAAAGTGCCCTACATGAAGGCTGTCTGCTGTGGGATCAAAGCCAATATAAAATACAGCCTTTCCCTGATTGATCATTTTACGAATTTCTTCTTCATTGGTAACCTGTGCAATCAGCCCTCTGGCTACCAGCTCTTCATAAACCTGCATACCACATTCTCCTTTTTGTTTTCCCTGCTCTTTTTGTACATTTCTTTGTATTTCATTTCTTTTGGCCGCAATGAAATCTTTGCCTGCAGCGGGCTTTTCCGTGACAGAAAAAAGCCCCGTCCTTCTATGACCACGAAGGACGGGACATTTGCCCGTGTTACCACCTTACATTTATAAGCAGCTCACACTGCTTACCTTACCAAGTACAAACGATCTGTCTATACTCTGGCACGATAACGGGTGCAGGATACCGTCACAGCCTACCATCCATTCTGCACAGCTCAGCGCTTTGCGCTGAGCTTTCACAGTAACTCCTGCAAAACCGGACTTCAGTGTGAAGCTCAAAGATGTATTCATGTCCGGGCTTCCATGTGCCTCTCATCATCCGGCTGCTTTCTGTTTGGAGCTTCCTGACATTACTTATTCTTATCATCGCTTGCTTTGAAATTAATCCTCATTATATAGAAGAATCCATTTCTTGTCAAGGACTGTTTTTAGGCTGCATCATATCCTGTATCATATCCTGTATCATATTTATCAGTTTTCATTAAACAGGACAATTTTCTCTATTGCCCCTTCTGTTCCTGTCCATATCAGGCAGCGGCTGCCTTCTCCAATATCAGACAAGCTTACAGCCTGCCTGGTAAGATACGGGATGATTTCACAGTTAGCCAAAACCTTTAATTCCCGGCCGCCTTCTGTTTTTAAAAGGTAACCCCCCTGTCCGTCTTCTGTCAGGCATCCTGCTGCTGTTACATATTCCGGCATAACGTTATCCTGCTTATTATTTACAATTACCATAACTGCCGTTACCTGAGGCGGCAGGCTTAAGGTCATAGCAGGTCCTGCATACACATACACGGAATCCCCATTCTTCATCTGGGCCGGATCTACTGGAAAACCGTCACTGTCTAAAACCAGCGTCTGTTCCGGATCCACATGGACAATCACTTCCTCAGAACCGCCTTCTTCAAACTGACGTTCAAATGAAAAGCTGCCTTCTGACACGTTTGTTACAGCTCCCCACATTTTATAATTCTCAATTGCCATATCTGCCTGGATTTCCTCTGTCTGTTCTCCCTCAGTCTGCCCGGCTGCAGTTTCTTCTGTAACAGCAGCAGTGGTTTCTCCCATCCGGATCACTTGCTTCGTAGCTGCCATTGATACCATAGCTCCAGCCATCCCTGCAATCAAAACGATTGCTATCATTCTTTTTTTCATTCCTCTAATTCCTTTCTAAAATAATATTTCCTCTGTGATAGGCATTGTCGCTTGAGTACTTTAAATCTATAAAGTTCCCTCTTTCAATCTCTTGATTTATGCCTGTGCCTATATTATAATGGAGCAATGGCTGCAGGTCAAATTACAAATGACTTACGATGCTTACTATTTTATTGACATTTTATGGAGGAAAATAACATGGGATTTGAATTTATTAATAAATTGCCTACTCCGGCAGAAATCCGTGAGCAGTATCCCCTTCCTGCAAACCTTGCAGAGATCAAACGCGAACGGGATGCTGCCATTGCCGACGTATTCACAGGCAAAAGCAATAAATTTATTCTGATCATCGGCCCCTGTTCTGCTGATAACGAGGATTCTGTCTGCGACTATGTAAGCCGGTTGGTAAAAGTTCAGGAAAAAACATTGGATCGCCTGATTATCATTCCCAGGGTATATACCAATAAGCCCCGTACCACCGGAGAAGGCTATAAGGGAATGCTTCATCAGCCAGATCCGGAAAAAAAGCCGAATATGCTGGAAGGAATTCTGGCAATCCGCCATATGCATATGAGAGTACTGCGGGAAACCGGGCTGTCCACTGCCGATGAGATGCTTTATCCGGAAAATTTAAACTATTTATCCGATATGATGTCCTATGTAGCAGTAGGCGCCCGCTCAGTGGAAAACCAATATCACCGTCTTGTTTCCAGCGGCTGTGATGTTCCGGTAGGGATGAAAAACCCGACCAGCGGCGGTTTATCCGTTATGCTGAATTCTGTTTATGCTGCTCAGCACGGCCATGAGTTTATCTTCCGGGGCTGGGAAGTAAAAACTTTTGGAAACCCCTTAACCCATACCATTCTCCGCGGTTCTGTAAATAAGCATGGTCAATGCCAGCCTAATTACCACTATGAGGATCTGGAGCTTCTCTTAAATCTCTATGAGGAAAGAGGTAATCTCCAGTTCCCTGCCTGTATTATTGATACCAACCACTCCAATTCAAACAAGAACTATTTGGAGCAGGTCCGCATCGCAAAAGAAGTGCTCCACAGCCGCAGACATGCTGCTGAAATCCATAATTTTGTCAAAGGGCTGATGATTGAAAGCTATATCGAACCGGGGGCACAGAAAATCGGAGATGGCTGTTACGGGAAATCCATTACAGATCCTTGTCTGGGCTGGGAGGATTCGGAACGGTTAATTTATGATATTGCAGACAGTTTGTAATGGCCAAAAGCCGCGCTGCCTGATAGTTGGATTAAAAGTACGAAAGAATTGCCGCCCCAAAATTCACCAGGACGGCAATTCTTTATTCAAAAACCATTTCTCAGCAGGCTTGCAGCGACAATTTCAGGCCGATTAGCCCAGATATTTCTTCAGCGTTTCTCTTACAGCCCCTGCTCCTGCAATTTCTTCTATAAACATTTCTTCAATTCTTTCACCAATGCCTGCCTGGTACAAATCACATCCAAAAATATTTGCATTGGACAGAATGGGCTTTAACTGCCCCTTATAGGTATCTGGTTTTCCTACTTCAATTCCTGCTAACTGTTTTGTAAGCTCCAAAGCCATAGGATCGGCGGACAGCTCAAACGCTTTGCCTTCGTCATCCACTGCCAGCAGGTAACGGCACCATCCTGCAATTGCCAACGGAATCGCCGTCAGCTTTTTTGCATCTCCATACTGCTCCACATATGATTTAATGGTTTCTCCATAGCGGATTCCTACTTTTTGGGAAGTATCTGTGGCAATTCTCTGAGGCGTATCCGGCATAAAAGGATTGGGAATTCTTACCTGAATGACTTCATTTACAAAATCCACAGGGGAAAGGATTCCTGGATCCGTAACAACTGGCATTCCCTCCACAGGACCAATCTGATGAACCAGCTTATTTAACTGCTCATCCTTCATCTCATCTGCTATCAAATCATAGCCTAATACACAGCCGTACACAGCCAGAGCCGTATGAAGAGGATTCAGACAAGTCGTTACTTTCATCCGCTCCACCTTATTTACCGTATCCCGGTCGGTCATATATACGCCTGCCTTCTCCAGAGCCGGCCTGCCATTGGGGAACTTATCCTCAATTACCAGATACTGGGGACCTTCTGCATTTACAAAGGGCGCAATATACGTTTTCTTTGAGGTAATGACTGGAGCCATATTCTCCACTCCTGCCTTCTCTAATTCTTCACAAACGGAATCAGCGGGACGGGGAGTAATCTTATCAATCATAGACCATGGGAACGATACCTGGTTTTCATCCGAAAGGTAAGCTATAAAGCCCCCGTCTACAAAGCCTTTTTTCTCCCATTCCTTAGCCATAGTAAGCACAGAATTCTGCAGCTTTTCACCATTATGAGAACAGTTATCCATGGAAACCACTGCCAGGGGAGCCTTACAGGTCTGGTAACGCTCATACAGCAAAGCACATACTACTGCCATGGCAGAGCCTGCCTTTTGAGGGCCGTTATCAATATCTGCCTGAATAAAGGGGAAGAAGGTTCCGTCTGCCCCTTTCAGTGCATATCCTTTCTCTGTAATGGTAAAGGAAATCATCTGCAGACCGGGATTTGCAAATATTTCTTTCAGGCGCGTCCACTGGGAAGGATCGCCGGACTGGGCCTTAATTGCCTCTGTTAAAGAACCGATTACACTTTTGTCCGTAGAGCCGTCTGCCTTTAAAGTTACGGCCAAAACCAGATTATCATAAGGATGATAAATCTTATCAATCACATCGAAATCAAAGGTTTCCACACAGGTGATACCCTTGCTGGACTCTCCCTTTGCAATTAAGCTGTCCGCCAGGCCTCCGATAAAAATACGAAAGATATTTCCTGCACCGAAATGCACCCATACCGGATCATTCTTTGTATCATGTACTACTTTTTCTACATCATAGTCGGGAAGGCTGATTCCTGCTGCCTTCCATGCTTCCTTGTCTTTCAATCCTTCAATCGTTAATTTCATCATATTTGCCCTCTTTATTTTTTGAAGAACCCTTAAAACGTCTTTTGGCTGTTTTCCACACTCAGGCTTTTTAAGAGAACTTAATTTATTTGAATGATTTCATAATAAAGAAAATTTATCTATTTGCAGTGAGTTCCTAATTTCTGCGGCATTCGTTATTATGTCCATTTCTTATTAATTGATTCTCTGCTTAATTCCCTGCGTTTTTATCAATGGCTTCCCACAGGCCTTCCAGGTAGATGGCTCCCAGTGCCCTGTCATATAAGCCGTAGCCAGGCATAGCCACCTCATCCCATATCATTCTTCCATGATCTGGCCGTATGATCCCATCAAACCCGGTTTCATACAGTGTTTTCATGATGGCGTACATATCCATAGAACCATCCGAGGACAAATGAGCTGCTTCCTCAAAATCCCGATCACTGTTATATTTTAAATTTCTTACATGAGCAAAGGGGATTCTCCCTTTCGCAGTGCGGATAATATCACAAATATCATTATTCTGATTGGATCCTAATGAACCAGTGCAGAGAGTGATGCCATTATACGGCTTATCTACTGCCTTCAGCAGGCGTTCCACCGTTTCTTTATTTCTTACAATCCTTGGAAGGCCAAATATGGGCCAGGCTGGATCATCTGGATGAATGCCCATCCGGATATCATATTTTTCGCATACTTGTCCAATGGCCTTCAGGAAATATACCAGATTGTCAAACAATTTCTCTGCATCTACATCCTTATAAGCCTCAAACAGCCCTTTCAGCTTCTCTAAGCGCTCCGGCTCCCATCCGGGCATTACAAAACCATTGGACATTTTCTCTACCGATTCCCGCATATGCTCCGGATCAATTTTGTCAATCACATCCTGATTATAGGCAAGCACTGTAGAACCGTCCGGGCGCATCCTGGCTAAATCGGAACGGGTCCAGTCAAAGACCGGCATAAAATTATAACAAATCATATGAATATCTGCTTTGCCCAGATTTTCCAGCGTGGCAATATAATTTGCAATATGTTCCTCTCTCTTTTCCGTACCGATCTTAATGTCATCCGAAATATTGACTGACTCGATCCCCATAATTTTAAGACCGGCATCTTCCACTTCCTTTTTTAAAGCAGCGATCTCATCTTCTGTCCAAACTTCTCCCGGCATCTTCCCCATCAAGGTAGTAACCACACCTTTCACCCCGGGAATCTGGCGGATCTGCTTTAAGGATACGCTGTCGTACCCTGGCCCATACCAACGCAATGTCATGTCCATACCACTTGTACCTCCATTCATTTATTTTATTTATTGCTTTTAAAGTATAGTAATATATTTTCATCTTATATTCAATACCTAATTTCTAATATTTTTTATAAACTTTTTTGTCTGTTTTGCCAATTTTTATTCTATCCTTTTTTCGATATTGACTTTTTTTCAAAGAAATTCTATGATATAGTGTATCAGTTGTACAAAATACCAAAAAGGAGTGATATATTACTTATGAAAGCTGTGCAGATCACAAAGCCTGGCAGTCTGAACATGATTGATATTCAGAAACCAGATATCGATGAAATAAACAATGTACGAATCCGGATGACGGCAGCTGGAATATGCGGATCCGATATGGGAATTTACCACGGAACCAATGCCGCCGCTACTTATCCCCGCATTATCGGCCATGAAATGATCGGGTGTGTGGAAGAAATTGGAAGCAATGTTTCCCACTTAAAACCAGGAGATCGGGTTATTATCAACCAGGTAACAAGCTGCGGCCACTGTTATCCCTGCAGAATGGGCCGCGGAAATGTATGCGACCATCTGGCTGTCCGAGGCGTCCATATTGACGGCGGCTACCGGGAATTCTTAACGGTGCCGGAATCCGACTGTTATCTTCTCCCAGATTCTATTTCAGACACAGACGCAGTTATGATTGAACCTTCCACGATTGCAATCCAATCCTGCACCAGGGCAGAGCTTCAGAAGGATGATATGCTGCTGATCTACGGCTTCGGCGCATTAGGAAGCACCATCTTAAAGATTGCCAGGCTGCTGTGCAATCATATTATTGTAGCAGATATTATTGATTCGAAACTGGAAGCAGCCAAAGCAGGCGGCGCAAATAATACCATCAATGTGTTAAAAGAAGATGTTGCTCAAAAAGTAAAAGAATACACGAATGGTCATGGTGCAACCGTTTCCATTGATTCTGCCTGCACAAAAGATTCTCTGAACCAGCTTCTGAATGCAACCGGAAATGCAGGACGCATCATAACCATGGGCTTTTCCGCCGCTCCTACTGAAGTGAGCCAGTTCTTAATTACCTCCAAGGAATTGGATATCCGCGGTTCTCGTCTTCAAAATAAAATGTTTGGAAAAGCAATTGAACTGATAAAAGAAGGAAAACTGGATTTAACAGGTTCTGTTTCCCATACCTTCCCCCTGTTAAAAGCTCAGGAAGCATTTGACTTTGCAGACAGCCACGATCCCTCTATCCGAAAAATTGTACTCACCTTCCAATAACCGTTTTCCTGGCAGTATTCTGATATATTACTGAGAAAGCTCAGCGGCCCGCTGCCAAGCTTTGCGAAAACGGGGGCGCGAAGCGGCATCTTCCATACCCGTTTTCTGCACATCCCCCGGAGGGTTCACAGGCCCCCCTTCATTCATGGTAGTGCTCTAAGCGGGGCATGGGGGTTACTTGAAAAGTTTGCTCCGCAGAGTCCGTCACATATAAAACCGCTGTATCTAATTAACCAAATCTGGTTCCTGCTGACTGACCACTCCCCCTGGGATTCGTTTAAAGGTCAAAGCGTCAGTACAATTCTGATTCCTGATACAGCGGTTTTTTCTTACCCTGATTCTTAGTCGCAGAAATAATTGGAATAAGACGAATAAATATGGCGGAACCGTTTCAGCCAGCGTCCAAGATGATCCGTATAAAAGGTTTCAATATTGACATCTCCCGGAATTCCCATCATCAGATAATAATACAGATTTTCATGCTGTTCCAAAATCAGCGGCTGCTCCGTTTCCGTCGCCAAAGTATCCAGATAGCGAACCCTGTCATAATGAGAGCAAAGTCCGTGAACACTGTCCCAGATCCGTTCCTTATGGCTGAACTTATAAAACAGGCAGTGAAGTTCATTATCCAGCTCAAAAAACTGATCACTAACAGGCTTGGACCGCTGATGAAGCTCTTTTGCCTGGAGATCCATGTTATCCCGTATCTCCTTAAGCTGTTTGGGCGAAAGAGTCCCGGCCAATTCCCTGACAATGGCACTTTCCAGAATCCGCCGCATAAAATACCCTTCTTTTACATGGCTTAAACTGATTCGGCTAACCTTGCTCCCTCTTTGGGGCAGGATATCTACAAGCCCTTCATTCCGGAGCAAAATAAGGGCCTCCCGAATGGGTGTACGGCTCATGCCAAGCTGTTCGCTTAACTCTGCTTCATTCAGCGCGCTGCCCGGTTCCAAACGAAAAAGCATAATATTTCTTCTCAGCGCCCAGTACGAATAGGCCCGACTGTTTTCATCCGGTTTCCGCTCCCGCAGCACTTCAAGAGCCATGCAGATCACCTCCTCTATTATCTTTGATACGTATCTCTGACCATACAATTAGCGTTTCATCCTGACTGTATGATGTCGTTATGTCATTTTTTATCCTCCAGATTTACTCTCCTGTTTCACACAGCAGAAACAATTGCGTATTTACTCTGTCTGTGATATGATATCCACATATTTAATTTCCATTAGACAGAAGTTGCGCGAATACACTTTATAATCCATAAAAGAAAGGAAACAAAACATATGTCAGATCCCATAAAATATGCCATCCTTGGCGTACTGCTGGCCGTTCTGGTGGTAGTTGTGATACCATTTTTTGAAGAACGCACAGGAATTAATATCACTCAGCGTTTTTTTGGCATACGGCGGAAAAAGACTTCCGAAAAAAAGACCCTTAAAACTCCCATGCTCAAAAAGCCACAGATGCACAACGGAACAAAAATGGAATTAACCGCATTTGTAGCAAGCCTTTTACGGCTTTCCACCAAATATAAAATGCGCCTGGTAGCTCCCGGCACAGTGTGCCATAAAGGAAAAACCGCCCGGCTTACCAGTCTGCTGGTAGCCCCCGGCGGTATCATAGGCGTTTACTGTTTAGGCTTTGGAGGAACCATCACCCCATCTTCCCCTTCTGATTCCGGTTCCTGGCGCCAGCATATGAATGATACAGACTCTTCCTTCGAAAACCCTCTGGCTGTCTGCAAAGAGCAGTACCGCTTAGTAGCTTCTGCCATGGAAGAAGCAGGAATTAGAGGAAGCTTAAAGGTAGTTACTGTATTTACCAACCCCAAAGCAGCTCTCCAATCCTGCCCTCCATCCGTCTACACCCAGCGCAGTTTTACAGAGTATATAAAAACGGATCCATCCTTAAAAAGCGGAACACTGGATGTAGAACAGACAGCGCTGGCACTGGCTGAGCTTGCCAACATAAAGAAAAAAGGTGAAAAAAAACATTAAGGCAGCAGTTACACAGCTAATGCAGTAATTCCAAAATAAGCTACTACAATAATTCCCAGAACAATGCGGTAATAGCCGAAAAACTTAAAATCATGATTCCGGATATATCCCATAAGGAAACGGATAGAATACACGGAAACAAAAAATGCAATGATCATTCCAAGAATCATATAAAACACCTGAACAAGCGTAAAGGTGTTGCCGTTCATAAAGTATTTTACTATCTTTAGAAGGCTTGCACCAAACATAACCGGGATCCCTAAAAAGAAGGAAAATTCCGCTGCCACACTTCTGGAACAGCCAAGAACCATGGCCCCTAATATAGTAGACCCGGAGCGGGAGGTTCCCGGAACTAAACTCAAAAGCTGAAATAGTCCAATATAGAGAGCCGTTAAAAAGGTGATCTGACTGGTTTTCTGAATGGAAAATGTAGTAATTTCATTTCGGGTTTCCAGAATGATAAACAAAATGCCATAGATAATTAAAGTAGCGGCTACCACATATGCATTCATCAGATGCTCTTCCATCCAATCATTAATCAAAATCCCTAAAATAGCCGCCGGAACACAGGCTACAGCAATCTTCAGCCAGAGAACGATGGTCATACGCCTTGCAGACGGCTTCTTTTTAGGGGAAAAGGGATTCAGCTTATCAAAATACAGCAAAACGACTGCCAAAATTGCCCCTAGCTGAATTACTACAAAAAACACATCTAAAAAAGCTTTTGGCTGATCCATGTGGATAATTTCATCCACCAGAATCATGTGCCCAGTGCTGCTGATAGGAAGCCACTCAGTAAATCCCTCTACAATCCCCTGTACAATGACCTTTAAAATTTCAACAATGCTCATATTATTTAATATCCTTTATCTGATATTTTCGATCTGCCAGTCTATTGGCTCCAGCCCCTGTGCAGTTAAAAACGCATTCGTCTTGCTGAAGTGACGGCATCCAAAAAATCCCCGGAAGGCAGAAAGAGGACTTGGATGGGGAGCCTCTAAAATCAAGTGTTTCGGATTATTCAGCATAACCTTTTTGGACTGTGCCGGTTTTCCCCAAAGAAGGTAGACAATTGGGTGATCCTGCTGGTTCAGTATTCGGATGGCAGCATCTGTAAATTCCTCCCACCCTAAATTCCGATGAGAATTTGCCGAGTGCGCCCGCACAGTAAGCACTGTATTTAGCAATAGTACACCCTGATCCGCCCACTTTTTCAGATAACCGTTATCTGGGATATAACAGCCGAGATCTTCCTCCAGCTCCCGGTAAATATTAACCAAAGACGGCGGAACTTCCACATCCGGCTTTACAGAAAAGCAAAGCCCATGGGCCTGACCGTCACCGTGATAAGGATCCTGCCCCAGTATTACTACTTTCACTTTATGCAGGGGGGTAAACTGAAATGCGTTAAAAATATCATCCGGTGCCGGAAAAATCTGCCTGCTTTCATATTCTTTCTTCACTACATCATAAAGCTGACGGTAGTAAGGTTTTTTAAATTCTCCGCTTAATGGTTCCAGCCAATCATTATCAATCGCTCCCATATTCTGTACCTCTTTTCTCTTACTCTCGTATAATAGTTGGGCCAAAAGATATTTTGTCACCCCTGCCTTTTCATCTAACATATTCTGTCAGCACATGAAATCCTACAGTCTGACAGAAACTCCCCGTCTGGCTAAATAGGCTTTTAATTCCCTGATTTCCAGCTCTTTGTAGTGGAACAGCGACGCCGCAAGCGCCGCGTCCGCCTTTCCCTTAGTCAGGGTATCATAGAAATGCTCCATCAATCCCGCGCCTCCGGAAGCAATTACCGGAATGGATACCTGTTCTGCAATCAAAGCAGTCAGCTCATTATCATAGCCAGCTTTTGTGCCGTCACAGTCCATGCTGGTTAAAAGAATCTCCCCGGCTCCCAGTTTCTCTGCCCTCTCTGCCCATTCCACTGCATCCAGGCCAACATCAATCCTTCCGCCATTTTTATAAACGTTCCAGCCGCTTTTATCAGCCCTTCTCTTTGCATCGATTGCAACGACTACGCACTGGCTTCCGAATTTATCGGCTGCCCGGGAAATCAGTTCCGGGTCGTTAATTGCAGAAGAATTAATAGAAATTTTGTCAGCCCCTTCTCTGAGAAGCAGCTTAAAGTCTTCCACTGTACGGATTCCGCCGCCTACTGTAAACGGGATAAATACGGTTTCTGCCACCCGGCGAACCATGTCCACTACCATTCCTCTTGCTTCTTGTGTAGCCGTAATATCTAAAAAGACCAGTTCATCCGCTCCTGCCTGGTCATAGGCAGCAGCAATTTCAACCGGATCCCCGGCGTCTTTTAAATTTACAAAATTTACACCCTTTACCACCCGACCCTGATTTACATCCAAACAGGGTATAATTCGCTTCGTAAACATATCTGCCTCCTTGATTCCGGTTTTCTCTGCCTTCCCGGCTTTAAGCTTCCTCTTTTTGTATGTGAATAAAATTCTTTAAAATGGTCAGTCCCACATGGCTGCTTTTTTCCGGATGGAACTGGCAGGCAAACACGTTTCCTTTTTCTACTGATGCATGAATTTGGGTGCCGTACATTGTGGAAGCTGCTACAATCGAAGGGTCTGATGCTTTCAGATAATAAGAATGGACGAAATATACATAGGCTCCCGATTCAACCCCCTGAAACAGTCTGGAACCGGGCGAAATCTCCAGAGAATTCCATCCCATATGAGGAATTTTAAGCCCTGGCCCATCTGGTATTTTCAAAATTTTTCCCGGAAGAATTCCCAGACCAGGCACGCCTTCACTCTCCTGGCTGCTTTCAAATAATAACTGCAGTCCTAAGCAGATCCCCAGAAATGGAGTTCCTTGTTTCGTTACCTGGCGGATGACATCGGTTAATCCGTATTGGCAAAGTTTTCCCATAGCGTCGCCAAATGAGCCTACTCCCGGAAGTATTACCTGATCTGCTTTTAGAATCACTTCCGGATCCCGGCTGATTACCGGCTGCCCGCCCAGCGCCGTAACCGCTTTTTCCACGCTTTTTAAATTTCCCGCATCATAATCGATAATCGCTATCATGATTGTTTCCTTCCTAAAGTCTTCCTCCACCCGTAAGGGCACATATTATACACAGAAGCTTTCTTCTCCAATTTCGCTTCGTCCGAATCTGACGGCAGCATTTCATAAAACAATTTTGCCATTATGCCTTCGGCTCCATTTTAACACAGGATTTTATTTGATACAATGTTATTTCCCTGTTTTCTATAAAATCTTGTTTCTATTCGTTACTGTTCACAGGCACTCTGTGAACGTAACCGCATATGCCCATTTAGAATCGCCTGACGGCGATAGGGCATATGCTTTGCTCCCATAACGATATTGGCTCGTGACGAATCAGCAGGGTGATTCATCACGGTGTAAACAGTAACTTCTATTCATCCATAGGATATTCCAAACAGCCTGCCCCTCCCGCGATAAATTCTGCTGAATGCTCCGCCACTGGTGTTGACCGTTCTTTGATTTCAGCCGTAACCTGACAGAATTCCTGGTTAATCCGAAACATCCACGCCTTCTGGTTAAAAAATACGGTTTTCTCAAAGGGCCAGCGGATTACAGTTGGCGTAGAAAACCCTTCTCCCAGCTCCAGTACTGCCAGTTCACGGTTTAGCGTTGTAGAAAGCCAAAGTTTGTACTTTTTCCACATAGGCAGATAGCCTTCTTCAATATAAGGATCTGCATGAATGGTATTTTCCGTCAGCAATGCACCACAGTAGCGGCAGATACCGTCCAAAACTTCTTTCTCCTCCCAAATATCTTTTGTGCAGCCTTTGGAACACTGGCGCCAATGAATATTTCCGCAGGGTGCTACAATCCTCTGCCTGTCCAGTTGTGATTCATAAATTGCACCGTCTGTCAGCGTCGTTACAATAAAATAGTCTTTATTCTTGATTAATTGATATAATCCTTCATAAGCAGCTTTCACCCTGTAATTTCCTTCATCAGAAAGCTTTCCTTTTATCTTCCATTCTCCTCCGATTCCAATCAAAACCCGTTTTGCTTCCTGAATCTTTTCTTTCATAAAAGCCCATTCCTTTATATGCTCCATCCCATTTTCTCCTCATTCTTTTCCATAATACCCTGTTATTTCTTTATTGTATGCTTTATCTTATCACATCCTTTTTTGGAACACAATCGCTAATAAACATTCTGCTGCTTTTCAAATTGTCCGTTTTTTTGTATAATCGTATGGTACATGAAAATCATTTATAGGTAAGGAGATTTTAATATGGCCTGTTTTCCCCTGTTTGTCCAGTTAGAAGGATGCCAGTGTCTGGTTGTAGGAGGCGGGAAGGTAGCGCTGCGCAAATGTCAAACCCTGTCTGAATTCGGAGCAAATGTTTTGGTTGCTGCAAAAGAAGCCTGCCGGGAGCTGCAGGAATTTTCATCCTCCCATCCTTCCGTTACGCTTTTAACCCGCCCTGCCAAAGTATCCGATGCAGACGGAATGTCCCTGGTTATCTGCGCTTCTGACGATGAAGCCTTGCATAAAGAAATCGCCGATTACTGCCGTGACCGCCGAATTTTGGTAAATACGGCTGATGACCGTGAAAACTGTACCTTTTTCTTTCCGGCAATTGTCCGCCAGGAAGATGTGGTCATCGGAATCTCTACTGGCGGAAACAGCCCTGCCGCATCAAAATATTTACGGCAATTGCTTCAGAAAGAAATTCCGAAGTATTTTGGAAGCCTGGTAAAACGTCTTGGAAGTTTCCGCTGTACGGCGAAAGCGCTGCTGCCTCTGCCCAGCCAGCGGGAACAGTTATTTACTCAATTGCTGGAAGAGGGCATCGCCCATAAAGGAGAACTAACCAGCGAATTTATGAAGGCTAAGCTGGATCAGGCTCTTAAACAGGCAGAAAAACCCAGTAACCCCCATGCCCCTCTAGAGCGTGTCTGAAAATTGCTTTCCATCAGATGTGCCTTCCACTTCGTGGGAGATTTCGGCCAAATGAAGGAGGCATAGTGGGCTATGCTGACTGAA
>JAAWIS010000060.1 GCA_022796475.1 Lachnospiraceae bacterium
GCTCGAAGATTATCTTATGCCATTTATAAAAATAGTAAACAGATAGGAAAATCCAATACTGGACAAAATCCAAAGGCAGGTTCGTTTTTTCGTCTTCATTCGGTGAAGGAAGGAAAAGTTCAGGGCAGCTATGGAGATCAGCATAAACTGCAGACCAGAGCAGGAAGCAGCGATAATAAAGCGGTAGGAGTGACTGGTATATCCAATTTTTGGGATCCACTGGAAGGGAATCCCGCTTAGGATTCTGACCCACCAGCAGGTAGGGGCCAGAATCCAGCGGAGAGATTCACAGCTTGCTTCACTGAAATGATATTTCATGCCCAAAATGAAGAATAAAACAAACAGGTAATAACCGGCGTATTTGCGGATCCAGAAACGATAATCCATAACCGTCCGGGTTTCAGGCATCATAAAGTTCTCCTTTTCTTTGCAGCACAAGCCCGCCGCCGAATCAAGCCAAGGAACATGATCACGGTCATACCGCATAATAACAGAATCATCTCAGGTTCCGAGCCTGCCATATACCCGCCTACAGCAAGATTGGATACATGGGAGGGCAGTGGAAGAGGCTGCTCCACATCGGTACTTTCCCCTGTCTGATTTCGGATGGTGTCAGTTACCGCGATAAAAGAGGTATAATCTGTCATCATACTGTAAGTAAGACCGATTTCAGTCACTTCTTTTTGAACCGCCTCATCGATTTCCAGGCTGGTTCCGTAGTCCGTAAGCTCCTCTACCCTGGTTCTGGCCCACAGATAGCGAATCCCGCGATTGGTTTCCATAGGAGTCACTTCCGATACAGGGATGTCCATGGTGTAGTCCTGGCTTCCGGTTTTTCCGGTAATTTTAATGGTTCCGGAAGGATCGCCCTTATATTTTCCAAAGAGGATAATTGGCTTTTTGGCAAATAAAGCGGCAGGAAGGGCAGGCTCTACCTGGTAAACGTCAAATCCATCATAACTTACCTCAATATCGGTTAAAACAGGAGCCTGAATGTAGGTGCAGAACTGTTCTGCCGCTTTTAAAGCATCCTGGGAATCAGTAACCACAAAGGCTTCCCCTGCTCCGGTTTTTGCAATTCCTTCAATCAGATAGCGGTTTACAGAGGTTCCGATTCCAAAGGAGAAAAAGTTGGTAGTATGCAGGTTATTTTTTACAATATCAAAGATTTCCCGTTCCCCGGAAATGTACCCGTCCGTAATGGAAACTACACTCCGCACCATATCCTGTTTTCTTGGGGTTTCTAAGGCGATCCGAAGGGCGGGAGCCAGTTCAGTTCCGCCTCCGCCTTCCGACCGGTCAATAAAATCCAGGGCGCTGTCAATATTATCCTGGGTGGCAGACAAGGAACGGTCAGAAAGGGTGACAGCCTCATCTGCAAACAGCACCAGATTAAAATAGTCCGTATCATTTAAGCTGGAAACCAGATTTCGGATCAGCTCTTTGGCCGTATCCAGGGGGTAACCGTTCATGGATCCGGAAACATCCAATACAAAAATATATTCCCGGGGAAGGATTTCTTCCGGCTGATACCGTTCCGGGGGCTGCACCATCAGCATAAAGAAATTTTCCCCTCCATCTTCTGAAGAATCCAGCATAAGACCGCAGTTGATTTCTTCTCCAGTCAGCTTATAATCCAGGATAAAATCCCGGTTTCCAGCATAGTCCTGGGGATTTGCAAGGGTAACATGGGAGGAAGTCTGGTCACTGGTTACCTGAATTTCATGGGAAGAGCAGGTGATATCCGACACAGGAAGCCCGGCAGACAGGTTTACTTCAATTTCATAAGAACCTGGAGGAGCGGTGCTTTCTTCCAGATAAGGGGCCGCTGCCCAGCCGTCAGTTTCTTCCTGGGCAGAGCCGCTTAGATATCTTGGCCCGACCACAGTGGGAAATACAAACTGATACGTTCCGTCAACAGAAGAAATCAGTTCCGTATAATGGAGCTGGATGCGGATGGTATCTCCAGGCATAATATTTGCCACATCCATAGTAAAGGCATTTGCCCGCTGCTGCTCTAAAAGAGAAGCGCTTTTTCCCTCACTTTTTGCTTCTTCAAATTCTTCTTTTGCCTCTTCTTTTTCTTTAATTTTTGCGGTAATTACCTGATCGCCGATTTCCATCGTCATGCCGTGTACAGACACTTTTGTGGAGGCAGGGAAAACGTAGCTGGCATTTATCGCCTCCTGGCCTTCATTGGCATAAGTTTGTGTCACATAAGTTTCTGCAATGATTCCGTTTATAGAAGTAGAAACTTTCGTTTCCTTCAGCGGAAAATGGTCTGCCGAGGAGTCCTGGCCCTGGATAAAAAAGTAGGGGGCCAGAGTTTGATCTTTTGAGCGGTCATTGGAATCATCCAGGGGTTCCGCTTTGCTTAAAATGGGCAGCGGAACCAGAAAAACCATCAGTGATGCCAACAAAAGACAAAGGTTTTTGGCTCTCTTTTTCATAATTATGCACCTCGTTTCTTGTTCTCTCAAGTATTTGCTTAGAACAGGCTGGAATTTTATTTCTTTATTAAAATACAGCAGCAGGGCATCAAAAAGGCATCAAATAAGCATCAAAGTTGCATCATGTAAAAAATATAATAAAAAAAGGATTCCGGAAAATCCAGAAAGGATCTGCAAAGATTAAAGACAAGGAGAAAAAAATATGGTAGAGTTAGAGGAAAGGAATGGTAGGAGGACCTGTTATGAAACGGATAAGTCTGGAAGAAATCATAGAGAAAAAGCAGGGGCTGGACTACGGACAGCAGTATGCATACGTGATTGAACGGATTGAATCCGGAAAAATACGTCCGGTAAAAGCTTCCGGCAAAAACGGAAAGAAACCTGCCCTGTACCGGGAATACTGGATTGTGGAGGAGTCAAATCTGGATCGAAAGGCCCTTTTAGAGGAACTGACCTTTGACATGGTTCCGGAGATTTCTATCGACTATTACCGCGCCCACTTAGACTGCTATCAAAAGGAGCGGCATTGGGTGCAAATGTTAAACTGGTATCTGAAAAACAGTAAGGAAAAGCTGGGGCAGCCGGAATCAATCAACGAGAGGAGTTTCGAAATCTGGAACCGGGAAAAATTCTTGTTAAAAGAAAATGGAAAAAAGATAATCAGCCACTGCGGCCTGGAACCGGAGCTGTTTCATATGTATGAAACAACAGAGCCTTTGGCCTATTATTCCCATACCAGAAAAACACCTCAAAATCTTCTGATCCTGGAAAATAAGGACACATTTTTCAGCATGAGGCGCCATCTGCTTGAGGGCGGCAGAGAGATTTTCGCTGTTTCCATCGGAACGCTGATTTACGGCGGCGGCAAGCGCATTATCCGATCCTTTCAGGATTTTGACTGCTGTATGGAACCTTATATGAGGGCGGATGGAAACCAGATTTATTATTTTGGAGATTTGGATTATGAGGGGATAGGCATTTATGAAAGCCTAGTGACAGCCTTTGAAGGGCAGTGGGAGATTTTGCCCTTTATTCCCGCTTATCAGGCAATGCTTAAGAAGGCCAGGTATGTGAAGGAGCTGCCAGGGACAAAGGAGCAGCAAAACCATAACATCAGGGGATCCTTTTTTCACTGGTTTGACGAAGAAACGGCAGTTGAAATGCAAAAAATTTTAGAAGCAGAGCAGTATGTGCCCCAGGAAATTATAAACATCACAGACTTATAAACATTGCACTTGCCGGTTATGTGAGGTATACTTTTATGAAAGAATTTTGGCTAAGAAAACGGAGAAACATTCCGCTGTGAGGAAAGCGATGCAGTATGATTTTTTAAAGCATTTCCCAAAACGCATGAAAAGCGTAGGGCTTTACGCCATTTTGATTCAGAGCTGCACGCAGAAAACTACCTGGAAGCAGTATGGGTTTTTAAAGTCCGATGAACAGATTAATATGGTGTTTGCCCTGCTGCGGGTACAGCTTCAGAAAATCCAGGAGGCCATGGGAAAAATCCGAAGAAATGCGTTAAGCTATTCAGTAAAGGACTACGAAAGGATTCTGCTGGAAAACCTGGATACGATCAGTGATACCAAGAAGAAATTTCAGAATTACCGTGAGATGGTAAAAATCAGGGCCACAGAATTGGAAGAGAAGAATATTAACGTAAGACAGTTAAGCCCTCAGGAGGATGACAAGCTGAATCATCTCCGGCAGATTGAATATTATTTGAGCCGCACCATTGATGAGCATCAAAAAATATTAAACAGCCATTTTGACTTAAAATTCCTTTATACCAGAGAATTGGAGCAGCTTTCCCAGCTATCCCTGATCCGCAGGTTTCCCATCCGTGCAAAATTGTATGATCCAATTTTGGAGAATCCCAAAAGGATGGAACATTTGGACTATTTCCCTCGCCCCCTGTTTAACCAGGATGGGGAAAAGATATATAATTTAAATAAAGAATTTCAGCTTCAGCGCATTGCCGGGAAAAAGGGGGAAACCGACAGCTCAGAAACTCTTGATTTTGATCAGGAGCTTTGGCAGAGGGAAAAGGAACAACGTCAAAAGAAAAAACTTAAGCTGTATCAAAATAGTTTAAGCTGTTTATTAGAATATACCTTAGAAACAGGGGAAATCACCCTGCAGGAAATCGGCCGGCGAATTTTAGAAGAAACGCCTTTTTCCGAATCAGATAAGGAGCAGCAGGCTGGAGAAGGAAAACTGGATCGCCTTATCCCAAATGTGGAGATTCTCAAGGAGATCATGGTGGAGCTGATTAAAAATAGAGAAATTGACCTGGATGCATTAAGAAAAGAACGAAGCGAGTACATTCAGGACAGACCAGAGGAGTTTCAGTTAAATGATATGATGCTTGAATTGACGAAAGAGAACGCTGCCTTCCAAAGTATAAAAAAGCTGGAGGTATACCGGGTGGAAACAAGGGATACAGAGGAAGCCGTAGTTTTTTCGGGAGTGAAGGGGGAGGATGGCAGCATAAAAAATATCCGCTGTTCCAATGTGCTGCTGTCTGTCACCAGGCAGAATGCAGATTCAGAGGAAAAACAGGCAAAAGAGCAGAAAGCCAGGTTTGACCAGGAACTGGAAGCCAGAAAGGTTGTACTGAAATATCTGGATGTGGAAGAAGCGAAAGTGTTTGATTTGGATCATATTCTTCATGTATCAAAGCGGAAGTTAAAGGAAATAGAAGAAATCAGGAAAAATCTGGAACGTGAGGAAGATAGACTTCAAAAGGAATACCGCCAGCTTACCCAGGGAAAGACCCTGGAGATTCCAAAAGATCTGGAGGAAGAGCTTAAAAATCTTGACCTCCCTATTGTTTATGGGATGGAGTGGCTTAGAAGAAACAAAAACACAGAGGAAGAAAACAGGGAGCTGATCCGAAGCCATCCCTTCCTTCCCTATGGTTTGATTTTAACAGGAAAAGAACAGGAAAAGCTGTCAGAGCACCAGGGCGAGATCTGCACCCCTTTTCCCGTTCCGATTCTGACCAGAGAGAAACTGAAAGCAAAGGAAGGAAGAGAGTTAAAAAGTATCCACCAGCTTCCGGAAGTCAGCTTCTATCTGCTGTTTAATGAAAATCTGCTGAATGAAGAAAAGCTTAGGATGATTGTGGAGGCGAAAGAGCAGCAGATTAAGAAAAAGCAGGAGGCCATCGGCCTTAGGCAGCAGGAATACGGGGAATTTCCCCTTGGAGAGCCTGTAGTATGGGAAACAGATTTTTCCGGAATGAATGGAAAGGAACTAAGGGATTTTAAAGGCACTTTGATCCGGGACTATAATCAACAGGTGCAGAAGCGTCAGCAGGCAAAAGGCGAACTGGAACAGATTTTAAACCGGATTTTGCGGATCCAGGAGTTTCAGGATGAATTTTACAGAAAGCCCCTGGAAGCTATGCTGGCACTGACGGCTGAGCCGGGCCATGTGCTGGGGCAGTTATCTACCACGATTCAGTCCTATGACAGTTTGATGGAAAAGCTGGAAGTGGATATTTCCCTGGTAGAGAAGGAAAAATTAAAGATTGCGGAACTTTTGGAAGACTATATCCGGGAGGTACATCAAAACCTGGATCGGATTGACGCCAATTCTAACATTACCATCAGGGAACGTCCGGTTAAAATGTTAAAAATCCAGCTCCCTGAGTGGGATGAAAATGAAGCTTTTTATCAAATGCGGATTCAGGATATGATTGATGAGATTACCATAAAAAGTCCTGAAATAAGGGAAGGTACTGCTTATGGATAATCCCTTTGCCCAGACCAATGCTTCTCACCTGTTAAAGCCGCTGATGGATATGGCGAAAAAGACCAATACCCAACTGCTTTGCTTTACCGGACTTGGGGGAGAATCCATTTACAACAGGTTTGACAATATCTACGTTCTGAATTTGATTACAGCCAGCTTACAAAATGGAATCCAGTATTTAAAAGGGAATCATCTGCTGGGCAGTGAACCGGAAAATCTGGTGGTATCCCAGATTGAAGTAACCCAGGAGAAGCTGATATTTTAGGGAAGATCAGAAAATCTTACTTCCTTGGCTTTGGCGGGGAAAGGGACATTATGAACGGCAAAACAGCAGCAGGCTTTTTGGGTATCAAGTGGAGCCTGGAGTTTTCAGAAAGCAATGGTTCAGCAAGCTCCGTCAGAAAGCATACTGTTGTTAAGAAAAATAAATCTCTGCCCTTCCCCGCCGCGGCTCCGTTTAAGAAACTTGATTGCCGCAGAATACTACAATTTTTTCCGGTGTGGTTTGTGCAGGGATACTGCGGGTTGTGGAGCTGTAAAGCAACAGAAGAAGCTTTCCTGACAATGCCCCGCCAAATGGCTGGCCATTAGGAAGTGTCATAAGACTGCAGCCGGAAAGATTCAAACGCAGGGTGTCGTCAGAGTTGGTTAACTGACTGTTATAGGGAAGCTGGGTAAATACATCTAAGTAAGCGTTCACACCGTTTGACGTGTGGGCTGCTGCTGCCGCCTGATACCGGGGGGGATAAATCAGGGGCACAGGAGCATTAGTTGAGTAGAAGAATGTAACATGATCGCCTACATTTAAGGGACGGTTATCCATTACATAGGTGGAGCCGTTTACAATCATGTGAATCTCGCCCTGATCTATGCTTTGTAATGTGATTTGAAGGGCGCAGCCTAGCTGATCCGGCTCTGTGCCGTACCAGCCGATCTGGGTAATCATTCCGGATGTAGGGGTGTACTGGGACATAAAAAGACCTCCTGTTTTAAGTGGTTCTTATGTCATCATATGATAGAGGAACCCTCTGGTGCATGTCAGAAGAGAAAATACAAAATGAAGGCGCAGATATGATTGAATTGGAAACTTTAATTAATATGGCAGGAATTTTACCCGGAAAGGCGGGAGCTGCCGCTTTTGCAGCAGTTGAACAGGCGTTTTTGCCGCAGGAGGTAGAATGTGAGGAAGGTTAGGAATTACCGGCAGTTTTTGATGTCATTTTTGCTGGTTATAATGGGAAATATGATTTATGCCTTGTCAGTAAAGCTGTTTCTGCTTCCGGCAGGCCTTGTAACAGGCGGAACCACTGGAATTGCTCTGGCAATTCATCATGGAACAGGATTTTCCATATCATTGTTTGTGCTGCTGTTTAATATGGCGATGCTGGCAGCGGGCTATCTGCTTTTAGGGAAACAGTTTGCAGTTACCACAGTTGTCAGTACGTTTACGTATCCTGTGGCATTGGAATTGTTTAATAGATTATTAGGAGATTTGGTAATTACTAAAGATATTTTGCTTTGCACCTTGTTTTCTGGTCTGGGAATCGGGATTTCCTTAGGGATTGTGATCCGGGCAGGTGCTTCCACAGGAGGGATGGATATTCCGCCTCTGGTGCTGAATCAATATGCCAAGATCCCGGTTTCTGCCAGTTTATATTTGTTTGACCTTGCAATATTGGCGGCTCAGGCATTTTTTACTCCGGCGGAATCGCTGCTTTATGGGATTTTGCTGGTTATGACATATAGTATTATGCTGGATAAGCTGCTTTTAATGGGAACTACGAAAACTCAGATCAAGATCATAAGCAAACGATCGTCAGAAATCCAGGAAGCGATTCTGCATCAACTGGATCGGGGGGTAACGGTGCTGTCTGGGGAAACGGGATATCTTCATCTGGAAACTCAGGTAGTGTTAAGCGTTATTTCTAACAGGGAGCTTCCAAAAGTTGAAAAAATTGTTCACCGAATCGATCCGGAGTGCTTTCTGATAGTAAGCCGTGTCAGCGAGGTAAGAGGACGCGGTTTTTCTATGGGGAAGGAATACCGGTAAGAAAATACGGCCAGGAGGTTAAAGATGAAAATTTATTTGGCGCCAATGGAAGGAATTACCGGGTGGGGATACCGGAAAGCGTTTCAGAAGCATTTTGGCCAGATTGATCAATACATGACGCCATTTCTTTCGCCGGGAAGTTTTAAAGGCTTTACTCACCGGCAGATACAGGAAATCCTTCCGGAAAATAATAGGGGGATTCCGGTAATCCCCCAGCTTTTAACCTGTCGAAGCGAGGATTTTATTTGGGCAGCGAAGGAATTAAAACAGTTAGGCTATGAGGAAGTCAACTTAAATCTTGGCTGCCCGTCGGGAACGGTAACGGCAAAGAAAAAAGGGGCTGGATTTTTGGCATATCCTGAGGAGCTGAATACATTTTTATATCAGATTTATGAGAAACTGGATATAAAAATATCTGTTAAGACCCGGTTAGGAAAGGAAGATCCGGAAGAATTTTACCGTCTGCTGCAGATTTATAACCAGTATCCAATATCAGAACTGATTATCCATCCAAGGGTGCAGAAAGAGTTTTATAAAGGCTGTCCTCACAGGGATGTATTTGGGGAAGGGGCAAAAAGGAGCGTAAATCCGGTATGTTATAACGGCGATCTTAGATCGGCCGGGGATTATAACCGTTTTCGGGAAGAATTTCCAGCGGTAGAAATGGTAATGATTGGAAGAGGATTGATTGCCAATCCTTTTTTGGCCTGGCAGCTTAAAAAGGACAAAACGGCCGGCCAATCCTTTCCTAATGGGGAACTGGAGTTAACAGATAAAGCTGCCGTTTTAAAGGCATTTCATGATGATCTGTATCACCATTACCAGGAAACAATGTGCGGAGAGCGGAATGTGCTGTTTCGAATGAAAGAATTATGGTCCTATTTGATTCAATTATTCCAAAACGGGGAAAAAGCAGGAAAAAAGATCAGGAAATCCCAGAATTGTAAAGAATATGAAGAAGCAATTGCAAAGCTATTTACAGAAAATCAATTGCAGCCTGCCATGATAGATCGATAGGCTTATTTCCTGAACAATTCCGGATTTCTTTTGGAATTTCTCTTGGAGTGCGTCTGAACAGTCCTTATTCCTTAGCTGTCAGTTTTTATCCTGTTTGGCGTTTTGCGCATGGCATTTGATGGCTTCAAAGCTTTTTGTGCTGATTACATGCTCCATGCGGCATGCATCTTCGATTGCCGTCTGTTCATCCACTCCAAGACGCATCAGCCATTGAGAAAGAAGTTTGTGGCGCTCGTACATGGTTTCAGCAATACTCCGTCCGGAATCTGTCAGGGTGATATATCCATCTTTGTCCATCCGGATATAGCCGTTTTCCCGCAGATTTTTCATGGCAATGCTGACGCTTGGTTTCGAAAACTCCAGCTTATTTACAATATCAATCGAGCGGACCTGAGCTTTTTGCTCACTGATCATTAATATGGTTTCCAGATAGTTTTCGGCAGATTCCTGAATTTTCAAAATAAGTTCCCCCAATACAAAAATTTAAAATAAAACCTGTGGCAACAGTCCAATCAATAGTATACCATAGACTCTGAAAAATAACAATTTTTATTGCTGGCCCATGGCAAGTCACTTCGCTGATTCGCCATGGGCCAGTACAGTTATCTTTTTTGGCATCTAACCTTGCAAAAAATTTGCTGGGGTTACTGGGAGTCTGGTTCCCAAAGTCTTCCCTGCCAGGTATTTCTCTGGCGGAAACGGAGGGAGAAGGCATTTAAAACCTGGCGTTTGTTTCTGCTCCAGAAGGGGGCAATCAGGATGGATTTCGGCCCGTCGCCCGTTAAACGGTGGATTACCATAGAAGGAGGAAGATGCTCTAAGCAGGTGATCACCAAGTCAATATATTCTTCCATGGTAAAGAGCTTAAAAGGATTGGCCCGGTAGATGGCGGCTAAATCGGTTCCTTCTAAAATATGGAGAAGCTGAAGCTTGATTCCGTCAAGGGCGGGATAAAAATGTCCCACATAGTGAACGGATTCAAGGATATCCTCCTGACTTTCACCTGGAAGCCCTAAAATAAGATGGACAATTACCGTTAATCCTGCATGTTTTAAATTTGCTGCGGTTTCTTCAAAGCAGTCCAGGCTGTAGCCCCGGCGGATCCAGGCGGCAGTATTCGGGTGAATGGTCTGCAAACCCAGTTCAACCCATACAGGTTTTTGCTGATTCAGCCGCTGCAGCAGACGAATCTTTTCTGGTTCCAGGCAGTCTGGCCTTGTGGCAATGGACAAGGCAGCGATGTCTGGATGGGATATGGCCTCTGTAAAGATAGATTCCAGACGGGAAAGGGATGCATACGTATTAGTAAAGGACTGGAAATAGGCAATATAAGGGCCTGAGTTTGTTTTTCTTTCTACTTGATGCCTGGCAGTTTCAATTTGATGGGTGATGGAGCCTGCCCCTGTGCCGGATGCTTTGGCAGCAAACTCACCAGAACCGCCCTGGCTGCAGAATATACAGCCGCCGGTTCCTAATGTACCGTCACGATTGGGACAGGTCATGCCTGCATCCAGGGAAATTTTGTATATTTTTGTGTGAAACTCCTGTTTTAAATAACTGTTTAAGGAATAATAAGGTTTCTCATTCCACTGTGCTGGTTGGTTTGTCATGGGAAGACTCCTGCCTGTATACGTTTAGCAGCCAAAGATATCCTCAGTGAACAAGGCGTGTATTTCCTGTCCGCTAAGGGTAATACTGGATGCAAATGGCTTTGCTGAATGCTTTTAAGTATACCTGAAATTTAACAAAAATACTACAGAATCATCAAATTTTCTATTGTTGATGGTGGGGAAGTTTGTTATACTTACGTTGTTGTAAAGTGTAAGCCTTATGATGGAAAAGGAGTAAAAAGGATGGACGTTCAGGAAACATTGCAGCTTTTAGAAAGCAGCGAAAGCAGACAGCTTATGGAAAAGCTTTATGGGAAAGGACAGGCGGAGGCAGGAATCAGCCGTTATCAGAAGTTAATAAAAGGATATGAAACGATTTTTGGAAATGAAGAGATTGCCCTTTTTACATCTCCGGGACGGACTGAAATCAGCGGAAACCATACGGATCATAACCAGGGGAAAGTTCTTGCCGGAAGCATTAATTTAGATTGTGTAGGTGTTGCTGCAAAAACAGACGACAGGAAAGTACATATTGTCAGTGAAACGTATCACCAGGATTTTGTAATTGATTTGGATGATTTGTCCCCAAGTCCAAAACAGGCTGGAACCATCGATTTAACCAAAGGACTGTTAAAGGGGTTTTTAGAACAGGGCTGCCAGATTGGCGGATTTCATGCATATATTACCAGCAACGTTATCAGTGCTGCAGGCGTCAGTTCTTCTGCTGCCTACGAGATGCTGCTTTGTGCGATGCTGAACACATTTTTTAATGAAGGAAAGTTAGATATTGTAGCCTATGCCCATGCAGGGCAGTATTCCGAAAACCACTATTGGAATAAAGCATCCGGCCTGCTGGATCAGATGGCTTGTGCTGCAGGCGGGATGATCACCATAGACTTTAAAGATCCATTTTCTCCCCGGGTAGAGCCAATCGATTTTGACTTTGATTCTGCCGGCCACAGTCTGATCATTGTACAGACAGGCAAGGGCCATGCAGATTTAAGTGAAGACTATTCTTCCATTCCAAAAGAAATGAAAAAGGTAGCAGAGTATTTTGGAAAGGAAGTTCTGGCAGAAGTAAGCCAGCAGGAAGTGATGGAAAATTTGGAATCCATCCGTAAATTTGCCGGTGACCGTTCTGTTATGAGAGCATTCCATTTCTTTGAAGAAAATAAAAAGGTGGATGCAGAGGTAGCAGCGCTGAAGGAAGGAAGATTCGGTGATTTCCTGAATCAGATTACAGCTTCCGGCAATTCTTCCTGGAAATGGCTTCAGAACTGCTATACGAATTCCAATTATCAGGAGCAGGGGATTTCGGTTGCCCTGGCTTTAACTGAGATGTTTATTTCAGATAAGAAAAAAGGTGCCTGCAGGGTTCACGGAGGCGGTTTTGCCGGAGTTATCATGGCATTTTTGCCAAATGATTTGGTAGAAGAGTATATTGCCTATATTGAGAAAGCCATGGGGAAGGGCTGTGCTTATAAGATGAGCATTCGTTCTCTGGGGGCTGTCTGCTGGAATGAACAGCTTGTGCAGTAACCCTCCGGGGATGTACCCCTTAATTTTATCTGTCAGCAGTAAATGAAATCGACGGGAAAGATTCAACTTTTCTTAATAAATAATCAGGGGAATTATGTTATAATCTCAATTAAGAATGATGCGCAAAGCGAGGTTAGTGTACTGTCTGCCAAAATAGGAAGCAGACACCCTTTACAGTATCGCCAATGCGCGGCATGTATTTGGACATGCTGAAATTCTGAACAAGTAAAGTTCGGACAGACTTAAGAAAGAGGTGGTAACTATGATGAACCAGTTAAAGAAGAGTTGTTATGAAGTATTCCTGTCCATCGGCGGCTATCGCCTGCAGGAATGGACGCTGAAAAATCAGTTGAAAAAAGAGATTCGCTGCCTGATACGGGAAGAAAAAAAGGCAGCATAACAAAAAAGACAGCAGCAGAAGGAATCACATAACAGAACAAACAGGATTAAAAAGAGGCGGCTATCCGTAAAAAGAACGGAAGCCGCCTTCGTTATTGCAAAAGCTCAATGCCAGGTTGCTGAGCTGTGGGTAAACGGTGGCGAAAAGGGACATCATCCTTTTTATCCATATAGTTCTGCTATTCTGGTTACACTGACATAGATATGGGAAATCCGATACCAGGTTCTGAAGTCAATGGTTCCGGTTTCAGGAAGACCAAAAATTGACTGGAAGGCAGATACGGCCCGTTGGGTAGCCGGACCGTATATCCCGTCCGGGGATACCCGCGGAATAGCAGAGTAAACGGTGGCGATGGCATCTAATTGTTCCTGGATTTGCTGTACCTTTGGGCCGGAGGAACCGATGGAAAGCTCTGTCCCGGGCCAGGAAGCAGGAATGCCGGAGATTTGTTCTGCTGTATTGATATAAATGGAATCTCCATAAAAATGCCGCAGAATCTGAATGGCGCTGTAGCCCTGCTCGCCCAGGGTACAAGATCCCCATTGAGTCATCCAGTTGGGACACTGAACCCGCTTGCCGTCACAGTATTGTGTCAGGATCGGCTGGCGAACTTCCGGCCGGGACAGGTAATTATCAAATACTTCATCCACAATCAGGCTGATGCTCTGAAAAATATTTCTTCCGTAGATCCACTTATGGTCGAAAGCAGTTGAAGAGGTGATAGTAAAGTCGTAGCCCTGGTTTCGGTAAAATTCGGTGTAAACCCGATTTAAGGTAAACGACATAATTGCCAGCACATTAGCCAGGATGGTAGGCTCCGGCCAGGTAGAATAAATCTCGCTGGAAGCTACATTTTTAATGTAATCCCGGTAAGGGACATAATAATTTTTGGCAGTGGAGTCAGTGGGAACTCCGTCATGAACAACAATGGTTTCCGGTACTACAACCCGGCTTAAAACGATTTCTCCGCTTTCGGAAACGGGTTTGATTTCCGGCTCAGCAATTTTAGGGGGAAAGATGCCGTATAAAGTATGTTCCGGTATGGCGACGGTTTCGGATGGAGGCGGACCATCCCCTATGGGAGTTAACGCGGCAGGCTGAAGGGCAGTGGAGCCGGAAAGGATTTCTGTTCCGGTTATGGTCAGCGGCTGGAATCCGGGAGCTTCAATCTGCAGATCATATTCTGCATAAGGCCGCACGGCAGTGGCTTCCTCTGGATTCAGGCTGATGGATTCCGGCGGGGCTGCCAGGGAAATTTCATCCGTTTGTCCAGAGCTGTTTGTAGACAGCTCTTCTAAGGTACGAGGTTCATTTCCGGTACTGGTAATGGTAATTTTTGCATTTTGGATAGGAAAATTATTTTGAATGGAAACTACATGAACTTGAAGAAACCCGGTACTTGAAGAATTGGCAGGATACCGGATACGACTCTCATTTTGGGAAGAGGATCCCTGGGGATTTCCTGGTGCCGGTTCTTGGGGATTATTTTGAGTTTGGGAGGTTTCTCCCTCCCGGGAAGCTTCCGGCACGAAAGCAGCATCCTGTCCTCGGCTGGCCGGGGTTTCCTGTGCAAAAAAGAAAGGCTTCATAGACTGCTCCTGTAATGGCAATTACTATAGTATAAGCAGAGAGCAGGGGGTCTGATGCCTGATTTTATTAAAAACAAAAAAAATTAGATATTCTAAAAAATATTTATGTACGAAATGAGTTGAAAAAAGAAATGAAATCAGATATAATTTTCCACGATTTGCGTTTAGTAACCTTCCCACTATCAGAAAGAAAGGACTGGTATCCCCATATGAAAGCATATCTTATACTGGAAGACGGAACGGTCTTTACCGGCGTTAGTATTGGCTCAACTCAGGAGGTAATCAGTGAAATCGTATTTAATACTTCGATGACTGGTTATTTAGAAGTTTTAACAGATCCCTCCTATGCCGGACAGGCAGTTGTAATGACGTACCCGTTAATTGGAAATTATGGCATCTGCCATGATGATATGGAATCCGCAAAACCGTGGCCCAAAGGCTATATTGTCCGTGAATTATCTCGTATCCCCAGCAATTTCAGAAGTGAGGATACCATTTGGCATTTCTTAGAGCAGAACAACATTCCCGGTATCTGTAAAATCGATACAAGAGCCCTGACCAAACGATTAAGAGAAAAAGGAACCATGAACGGCATGATCACCACAAAGGAGTATGCCGATCTTGCTGAACCCATTGCCAGAATGAAAGAGTATCGTGTGAAAGGCGTGGTGATGGAAACCACTGCAAAGGAAATCACTGCGCTTCCCGGCAACGGAAAAAGGATAGCGCTGCTTGACTTGGGGGCAAAGGGAAATATAGCCCGTTCCCTGCAAAAAAGAGGATGCCAGGTGACGGTATATCCGGCAGATACGAAAGCAGAAACGATTCTTGCCGCTGCACCAGACGGGATCATGTTAAGCAACGGCCCTGGGGATCCGGCTGAAAATAAAGAGATTATAGAGGAAATCCGAACGCTTTATCAGTCAGATGTGCCTATATTTGCCATTTGCTTAGGACATCAGCTTATGGCCCTGGCTGCTGGTGCTGCCACTTATAAATTAAAATATGGCCACAGAGGCGGAAATCATCCGGTAAAGGACTTGGAAACAGGGCGGGTTTATATTTCTTCCCAGAACCACGGCTATGCAGTCGATGGGGCAACGCTTGATCCGTCTGTGGCGGTGCCGGCTTTTGTAAATGTAAATGATGGTACGAATGAAGGCTTGCGATATACAGGAAAAAATATTTTTACGGTACAGTTTCATCCGGAAGCCTGCCCTGGACCAAGGGATTCCGAGTACCTGTTTGATCAATTTATTAAGATGATGGGGGGAGAACAGTAATGCCGAAAAATCCGGAAATTAAGAAGGTATTGGTAATTGGCTCCGGGCCGATTATTATCGGTCAGGCGGCGGAATTTGACTATGCGGGAACCCAGGCCTGCCGTTCTTTAAAAGAAGAAGGCGTGGAAGTGGTTCTTTTAAATTCCAACCCGGCAACGATTATGACAGATAAGGATATTGCAGACCAGGTTTACATCGAACCTCTTACGGTGGAAGTGGTGGAAGCGCTGATTCAGAAGGAAAAGCCGGACAGCCTCCTTCCTACCCTGGGCGGCCAGGCCGGATTGAATCTTGCCATGGAATTAGAAGAAAGGGGATTTTTAAAGGAAAATCATGTAAGGCTGATTGGAACCACTGCCCGGACGATTAAAAGGGCAGAAGACCGTTTGGAATTTAAAGAAACTATGGAAAAAATCGGCGAGCCGGTAGCGCCGTCTATGGTAGTGGAAACAATCCGGGACGGAATTGCATTTACCAATACCATTGGATATCCGGTGGTGCTTCGGCCTGCCTATACATTAGGAGGAAGCGGCGGCGGGATTGCGCGGAATGAGGAAGAATTAACAGAAATTTTGGGAAATGGCCTCAGGCTGTCCCGGGTAGGGCAGGTTTTGGTGGAGCGGTGCATTGCCGGATGGAAGGAAATCGAGTATGAAGTGATGCGGGATGGGGCAGGCAATGTAATTACGGTCTGCAATATGGAAAACATCGATCCGGTAGGGGTTCATACAGGAGATTCTATCGTAGTGGCGCCATCTCAGACTCTGGGGGATAAGGAATACCAGATGCTTCGTACTTCTGCACTGAATATTATTACGGAACTGGGAATTACTGGGGGATGCAATGTTCAGTATGCCCTGAATCCCGCCAGTTTTGAATACTGTGTCATTGAAGTAAATCCCCGTGTCAGCCGTTCTTCAGCCTTAGCTTCCAAGGCTACCGGGTATCCCATTGCCAAGGTTGCGGCGAAAATCGCATTAGGCTACCGGCTGGATGAAATTAAAAATGCTGTAACCAGGAAAACTTACGCCAGTTTTGAACCAATGCTTGATTATTGTGTTGTAAAAATGCCAAGGCTGCCCTTTGATAAATTTATCAGCGCAAAGCGTATCTTAGGAACCCAGATGAAGGCTACTGGAGAGGTAATGAGCATTTGTACCAATTTTGAAGGAGCCTTGATGAAAGCCATCCGTTCCCTGGAACAGCATGTAGACAGCCTGATGAGTTATGATTTTACGGATCGTTCGGATTTTGAGCTGGAAGAAATGCTGAAAAAGGCAGACGACAGAAGGATTTGGGTAATAGCAGAATCTCTTCGCAGAGGGGGATCTTATGAGCATATTCATGAGATAACCAGGATTGATCCCTGGTTTATTGATAAATTGGCGGTATTAGTAGAGATGGAACAGTCCCTGGCAGCAGCGGGAAAATCAGTAGAGGATGGGGCGCCGGCAGAAACAGCTCTTTCAGAAGAACTGCTAAAAGAAGCCAAAAGACTTGAATTTCCAGATACTGTAATTGAAAAACTGACTCATATTCCACAAAAGGAGATTAAAAATCTTCGCCAAAGCAGAGGAATTCAGGCCTCCTTTAAGATGGTGGATACCTGTGCGGCAGAGTTTGAGGCGCAGACGCCTTACTATTATTCCGTATATGACGGGGAGAACGAAGCAGGGGGAAACAGCAGCAAAAAAAAGATTCTGGTTCTTGGCTCCGGCCCTATCCGCATCGGGCAGGGAATTGAATTCGATTTCTGTTCCGTTCACAGTACCTGGGCATTTGGCAGGGAAGGCTATGAAACGGTAATTATTAATAATAACCCGGAAACGGTCAGCACAGATTTTGATATTGCGGATAAGCTGTATTTTGAACCGCTGACGCCAGAAGATGTGGAAAATATTGTAGAGCAGGAAAAACCAGACGGGGCTGTAGTTCAATTTGGCGGTCAGACGGCAATTAAGCTGACAGAGGCGCTGATGGAAATGGGAGTGCCCATATTAGGCACAGCGGCAGAAGATGTGGATAGGGCAGAAGACAGAGAGCTGTTTGATCAGATTCTGGAAA
Source organism: Lachnospiraceae bacterium (assembly GCA_022796475.1). Taxonomy (GTDB): domain Bacteria; phylum Bacillota; class Clostridia; order Lachnospirales; family Lachnospiraceae; genus Caccovicinus. The sequence goes on from JAAWIS010000060.1 coordinate 17,762, forward strand.
AATGCCAGATTCCAAGGCCTGCAGGCGTTACCGTATTTACAGCCGAAGAGGCAAAAGAGGCAGCCAGAAAGCTTGGCTATCCAGTTTTAGTCCGCCCTTCCTATGTGCTGGGAGGACAGGGGATGCAGATTGCCATTAATGATCAGGACATTGATGAGTTTATAGGGATTATTAATCAGATTGCTCAGGAGCATCCTATTTTGGTGGATAAATACATTATGGGAAAGGAAGTAGAGGTAGATGCTGTCTGTGATGGGGAAGATATTCTGATTCCTGGCATTATGGAGCATATTGAGCGGACAGGCGTTCATTCCGGCGATTCTATTTCCGTATATCCGGCCTATAATATTACAGAAGATAATGTAAAAACGATTGTAGACTATACAAAAAAGCTGGCCCGCGCCCTTCATGTAAAAGGGATGATTAATATCCAGTTTATCGTAGATGGGGAGCATGTTTATATTATAGAAGTAAATCCGCGCTCTTCCCGGACTGTTCCGTATATCAGCAAAGTAACGGGAATCCCCATTGTCCCTCTGGCTGCCGGAACCATCTGCGGGAGAACCATACGGGAATTAGGATATGAGCCTGGCTTACAGCCAAAAGCTGATTACTGGGCCATTAAAATGCCGGTATTTTCGTTTGAAAAAATCCGCGGGGCAGACATTAACCTGGGACCGGAGATGAAATCTACAGGAGAATGTTTGGGAATTGCCAAAACCTTTAATGAAGCTCTCTACAAAGCATTCCAGGGAGCCGGCATCAAACTTCCGAAATATAAAAACATGATTATTACGGTCCGGGATCAGGATAAGGATGAGCTGATCCCCATTGCCAGACGGTTTCAGGCCATCGGATATAAAATTTTTGCCACAAAGGGAACTGCCAGAGCGTTAAAAGAGGCAGGGATAAAGGCGATTCCAGTACGGAAGCTGGAACAGGAATCGCCGAATCTTTTGGATTTGGTGCTTGGCCATGAGATCGATTTGATTATTGATATTCCCCGCCAAGGAGCTCAGAAAAGCCATGACGGATTTATTATTCGCCGAAACGCCATTGAAACAGGGGTAACGGTGCTGACATCTTTGGATACAGCGGCAGCCCTGGCCACTAGTATGGAAAACCAGGCAGGGAATCTGACCTTGGTTAATATCGCTTCCGTATAAGTTTTATATTAGTTAAACCCGTAGAATTTCCTGGTGATTTTATAGCACACGCTGAAAATTTTACGTCCGCTTTTGCCGGGCAGGTTCACACCCTGCCCTAAAAATCCCCAGCGGAGCCGGATAAATAAGGGAAGGTTTTGCCTGCGCAGATATTGCCACAGCTCCTTTTTCTTTTTGAAGTTTTCCGGGTTATCGGACTGAATGGCAAGCATGGAAGAAATCGTCATCATGATTTCCAGGTAGGAAATCATGTAGTGGCGAAGCTGCCGGGGTTTTAACTTGATTACGTCATAGTAGCCAAGCATTAATTTCGTTACTAAAAGCTGCTGGTCGATGCGGCCAATCATAACCGATTCATTTACGGACTGATCCTCACGCCCGATAAAATACCGGTAGAAATTTACATCCAGGTAATACAGCCTGCGAACATGAGGCAGCGGATGGTAGACAAAGATATTATCTACATAAAAGGTATGCATGGGAAGCTTAAGGCCGCAGTCACGAAGCATACTGGTTCGGTATATCACGGAATGCATCAGAATATACTGGCCTTTCATAAAAAAGCGGACGTCTTCCCAGCTAAATAGTTCATTTTTCGGGAAGGCGGTGCGGTAATTCATTACTTTTTTCCGTTTGGCGCCCTGCTTTTCGTAGACAAAGTTGCTGACCAGCATATCCAGGGCGTTTTCTTCGGATTCTGGTTCCTGATAGATTCGAAGCACATTCAAAATTTCCTGAAAGGCTTCTTCATTTACCCAGTCGTCGCTGTCTACCACTTTAAAGAAAGTTCCTGTGGCCTGGCTTAAGCCGGTGTTAACAGCCTGGCCGTGGCCTCCATTTTCCTGGTGGATGGCACGGCAGATGGTTGGGTACTGCTGCTGGTACTGATCCGCGATCAAACCGGTGCGGTCGTTTTTGGAACCGTCGTCTACAATCAGGATTTCTACCTCCTCGCCTCCTGTAAGGAGAGTTTGGATACAATGTTCCATATAGTTTTCGGAATTGTAGCAGGGAATTGCTACTGACAAAAGTTTCATGGAAATTAATCCCCCTTAATGTTCATGAAATAGGATTGTGAGAGCACAAAGTGCAAATCAATAGGCATCCAGGGTCAAAATACCATTTGACCATAACCATATTAAATTAATGAAAAGCTTCCCAGCCCTTTCTTTTTGAAGGCTGAAACGTAATACCTGCAGAAAGAAAATCAATATCCGGCAGAAAGCTGGTTTCAGATACGCTTTAGTATAGCACGGGGCGTTCGCTTTTTCCAGGGTTATGAACATTTTTGTTGCAGGATTTACCTTGCAATTTTATCCTGCCATATTTATAATGGTTTTATACGGACTGGGATTTTAAAAATGAAAGGAATTAAAATGGCAAAAAAACGTATTGTAATGGCTCTTGGCCATCATGTTTTAGGGACGAACTTACCAGAGCAAAAAGCGGCAGTAGGGGCGACGGCAAAGGTGATTGCAGATTTTATCCAGGAAGGCTGGCAGGTAGCCCTGGTTCACAGCAATGCACCTCAGGTTGGAATGATCCATACCGCTATGAATGAATTTGGAAAACTGCATGACGGCTACAGTATGGCGCCCATGTCTGTCTGCTCTGCTATGAGCCAGGGATATATTGGATATGATTTGCAGAACGGCATTCGTTCGGAGATGGTAAGAAGAGGGATTTATAAGCCAGTATCTACCATTTTAACACAGATTACAGTGGATACTTATGACGAGGCTTTTTATACTCCGGTTAAAAAAATCGGACGCTATATGACAGAACAGGAGGCAGCCGAAGAGGAGGCCAAGGGAAATTACGTGGTGAATGAGCCTGGAAAAGGCTACCGGAGGATCGTGGCTTCGCCAAAACCAGTGGCAATTGTGGAGATTGATGCCATCAAAGCGCTGATGGATGCTGACCAGATTGTGATTGCATGCGGCGGCGGAGGAATTCCGGTAATGGAGCAGGGATGTAATCTAAAGGGTGCCAGCGCAATTATTGAAAAGGATCTGGCAAGCGGCCTCTTGGCAAAAGAAATCGATGCAGATGTGCTGATGATTCTTACCAGTGTTGATAATGTTACCCTGCATTATAAAACTGAAAAACAGCAGCCAATCTACCATATGACAGTGGAGGAAGCGAAAGCGTATGCCGGGGAAGGCCATTTTGAGTTTGCTTCTATGCTGCCCAAAATTACGGCGTCTTTGGATTTTGTTGAAAATGGAAAAGGGAGGAAAGCGGTTATCACCTCTTTAGCCAGGGCCAGGGAGAGCATTTTAGGACAGGCAGGAACCACCATCGGGCCGTAAGCAAAAGGGAAACCTGAAGTTAATCTGATATTTTCTTAACATTTTCTTAACGGCCTTGTACAGGCAAAAGAAGCATGTTATAATCCATCTTTGAAAATCATATACTTTTGGAAGGCTTGGTCTGTTGTGTGAGAGAATAAAACCAGACCAGATTGAGAACAAAGAGATAAGGCAGGCTGTATGAATAAAACCAGAGGTTTATTTTCAGAAATAGGCAGGTGATTATTATGAAGCAATTTGTTAAGAAATATCAGCATGCATGGGTGCTTAGTTTTGGACTGATCTATCTTTGCTGGTTTGCTTACCTGGAGCGGACCGTGACAAAACGGTATCACATTATGCATGTGGCGCTGGATGACTATATTCCCTTTAGTGAATATTTTATTATTCCCTATTTGCTGTGGTTTGCTTATGTGGCAGGGGCTGTGGCTTACTTCTTCTTTACCAGTAAGGAAGAATACTACCAGCTTTGTACCTATTTATTCTGCGGCATGATTATCAGTCTGATTGTATGTTCTTTTTTCCACAATGGAACGAATTTCAGGCCGGTGATTGATCCGGATAAGAATCTGTGTAGCTGGCTGGTAGCAAAATTATATCAGGCAGATACCTGCACCAATGTGTTCCCAAGTGTTCATGTGTACAATTCCGTTTGTACTCATGTGGCCATACGAAGAAGCAAAAAGCTTAGGCAGTACCAATGGCTTCAGGCAGGTTCTTTTATTTTAATGGTTTCTATTTGTCTGGCTACTGTTTTTTTAAAGCAGCATTCGGTAATTGACGGGGTAGGAGCCGGGATTATGGCCTACGCACTATATTACGCGGTTTACGGTTCCAGTGAACTTTTGGGAGAAAAGAAAGCCGCCAGAAAAGCTATCGGATAGATTTATGAGAGCTTTTCTGTAAGAGAGAAACCAAACGCAAAAACAGAATCAGAATGTAGGAAGAGCAGCTCATCAGAAACGACGGAGCTGCTTTTTTACTGTGAAAGCTCAGTGCTCGCCGCTGAGCTGTGTGAAAACGGGGTCGCGAAGCGACATCTTCCATGCCCGTTTTCTGCACATCCCCCAGAGGGTTCCTAGAACTCCCCTTTCATTCATGGTGGTGCCCTAAGCAGGGCATGGGGAGTTTATAGGAAATTGCGCCCTATAAAGCAAAAACCTCCGAAATTTAGTTAAACATGTACACAATACACAAAAAAAGAGTATCCGTTTTTCAACGAATACTCTGATTCATAGCGGAAATTGGACTTGAACCAACGACACCGCGGGTATGAACCGCGTGCTCTAGCCAGCTGAGCTATTCCGCCAGATATATGGGGCCTACAGGGCTCGAACCTGTGACCCTCTGCTTGTAAGGCAGATGCTCTCCCAGCTGAGC
>JAAWIS010000005.1 GCA_022796475.1 Lachnospiraceae bacterium
GAGAACGAACGCTAAAAATAATGCAACTTTTTTCGTACACGGGCGCATAAAAAACCCCCTTTCAAATGTGTAATCGTTTGGTGTAGTAATGCGTATCAGATTGATTGGCAAAAGAGCCTCAATTCTCTTGCTGATTTCTATTGTACTTGATTTTGGAGATGTGGGGGTATAGTATTTGCTTATACAGTATCTGTTAATTTAATAACGAGGAGGAATGGCAGAAAGATATCATGATGGAAGAATATATGATAAAATAGAAGAAAAAGGCTTGGAGAGCAGCTTTGCCAGCCCTGAAAGAAAGTAATTGGAGAAGAGGATTTTGTAAGGAACGAAAGTCTGGAAAGTAAAGGAGATATAAGGAAAAATGGCAGCAAGTACAAAGAACGGGACAAAGGATGTCAGATGGAGAATAGCGGCAGCAATATATATTATTTTATTCAGCCTGGTATCTCTGGCTTTTTTAGAATGTTTTCCCTATGTTCACTCAGATGAGAGCTGGCTGGCAGGGCTTAGCCGGGCAATGATGGAAGAGGGAGATATTGGGGTTACGGAGCCGTTTTTTGATGCAAAGCCCAGGTATCCTCATGGAATTAAGATATTGTTTCATCTGATGCAGGCGGCAATGATTGGCGTCTTCGGATATGAAGTGGGGGCTGTCAGAGTGCTGTCCTGGGCAGGAGGGGCAGCAGCGCTGTGGATGTGTTTTTTAAGCGGGGAACGTTTCCTTGCCAGCGGAAAGAAGGGCCTTTTTCTTATGGCAGTATTCAGCGTGGATATTCAGTTTCTTTATGCCTCCCATTTTGGAAGACAGGAGATAATACTTTGTCTGATTCAATGGATCTGCATTTGGATGCTTCTTTCGCCGGAGGGATTTTATCATAAAAAATCTGCGGCAGCTTTAGGAATTTGTACCGGAATTGCAATTGGATTTCATCCCAACAGTTTTTTGTTAGGAACGATGAATGGCATCTGTTTTCTGGCAGAGGCTTTGAAGGGCCAAAAACAAAGAGGCGGAGAAAAGAAAAGATGGGGAAACAAAGGAAACAGGTGGTGGAGTCCTCTGGCATGGTATGTGCTGGTTACGGCTTGTTTTGCAGCAGGATTTGTAGGCATAAGTTTTATGCTGGACAGCCATTTTCTGCAGCACTATTTTTCAAATGGAGCAAAAGAATTTGGAATTGATGCAGGCGGCTGGGAAAGGCTTACGGGATTTTTTGGGTTTCTTGGGCGCTTGTATCAACGAAACAGCGGAACCTATTATCTCCCTGATATCCGGTTTCAGTTTTTTCTTTTTGGAGGAAGTTTTTTGATGGCAGCAGCCGTGTATGGAACCATGAAACGGGAGATAGGGGAGATGGCTGGAAAGCTGGAAATTCTGCTGGCAGGTGCAGCAGGCATAACGGCAGGGATGATTATAATTGGAAGATACAATCAAACCAGCATTCTCTTTTTATTTCCCTTTGGCTATATGGCAGCAGCCATAGTTTTGGAGTTGTTTGAAGGAACAGTAAAAAAGGGGGTGGCGGCTGTTCTTACGGCTGCAGTTTTGTGTTTCACCGTTTTCCAGGTAAAGGAGGAAGTGAAGAAAGGGGATTATGAAACTTACGGAAAAAAAATAAGGGAGCTGGTGCCTGAGGGGGCTAAGGTTTTAGGCAATCTGAATATGGAATTTTTTATGGGCTATGACTGCTTTCGGGATTACAGAAACCTTCCCTATGCTTTGGAGGAAGGCGGGCTGGAGGAGTATCTGGAAAAGAATCAAATTGAGTATATTGTGTATCATCAGGAGCTGGATTATCTTTGGGAGCACCGTCCTTACTATAATGTGATTTATGGAAATGTGATGTTTGTCCAGGAGTTAAGGGAATACTGCAGCAATAACTGCCAGGAGGCAGGAAGCTTTTTAGATCCCTGGTACGGAATTCGTGTGGCAGGTTTAAGAGGGGAGGTGGAGTATGCCCGGGTAACAGTCTACCGGAGGGCTTCCTCCAACTCTTCTTTTAAGCAGGGGTGCTTGCCGGGGCAGTCAAAACAGTGAGAAATTCCGTGAGAGCCGGGGCTTAAAACGGCAATTCGGGTACCCAGAAAGATAGCTTCCTCAATGTCATGTGTTACCAGGATAACAGTGGAATGATTTTTTAAAACCAGCTCTTTTAAAGAGGTCTGAAGCTGGGTTCGGGTAAGGTAATCCAGGCTGGAAAAGGGTTCATCCATAAGAAGAAGCCTTGGATTTAATGCCAGAGCGCGGGCCAGGGCTCCCCGCTGCTTCATGCCTCCGGACAGGGTGTGGGGATAGCTGTCTTTAAAGTCTGAGAGCCCGGTCATAGACAGATAGTGGGAGGCTGTGGCCTGACGGTCAGAAGCAGTCCCGCCTTTTTTGGCTTTTTTTAAGGCATAGGTAATATTTTTTTCCAGGGTGAACCAGGGAAAGAGCTGGTCAAAGCTTTGAAATACCATAACCATCTGATCTGACGGCTTTGTTACCGGTTTGCCGTCAAGAAGGATGCAGCCGGAATCAGGGGCAAGAAAACCTCCCATAAGCCGTAAAAGAGTGGTTTTTCCGCAGCCGCTTTGGCCCAGAATGACCAGAAAATCGCCTTCATTGACGGAGAAACTGATGTCTGAAAGGACGTTATGGCAGGAAGCTTTTGTGGTGTATTTTTTGCATAGGTTTGTAATTTCTAACATAAGGTTCTCCATTCTCTCCGTATTTTTATCATGTGGTTTTTGCCTGTCCCTTCATCCCCCACCGCTCTAACGTATGTTTTTCCAGAACAGAGAAGCATACATCCTCCACAAGGATACCGATGAGAATCACCAGAAGGATTCCTGCAAACAGACCAGAGGTGTCCATAAAAGTTCTCTGGTTTAAGAGATACCAGCCAAGACCTCCCTGACTGCCCACTGCACCGAACACCATTTCGGCGCTGATTAAAGCCCGCCAGGCTCTGGCCCATCCGATTTTCAAGCCGGAAAGAACATAACCAAAGGAAGATCGGAGCATGATTTCCAAAGTGATGGATACAGGCCCCATGGACAGATTTCTGCCTGTATCCAGGTAAATATCCGGAACAGAAGAAAAACCAGTCATAAGATTTAAAAGCATGGGCCACAGGGCAGAGTGAATGATAATAGCAAGGACAGCCTTAGTGCCGGTTCCAAACCACATGATAATCAGCGGCAGCAGGGCCAGACCCGGCAGCGGGTGGGCAATGGCTGTTAAGGTATCCATAAAGCTTGCCGCTGTTTTTGAATGGATGGACAGCAGCCCTGCAAAGAGAGATAACAGGAGGGCAATGCCAAGACCTAGACAAATAAGCCACAGGGAGGATATGGTTTGCCCCAAAAGGTTTCCATGAAACAAATCCTCCCACAGCGTAATAAAAACCTCCTCCACAGAGGGAAACAGCATGGAAGGCACATGGGACAGTTTTACCCATAGCTCCCATACAAGAAGAAGCAACAGGCACCAGAAGGCCCGGGCAAATCCTTTTGCATGTTTTTGGAGAAATCGATTCATAGGTTACGGCAGCTCTCCTTTCTGCTGGTTTACATTGTCAAATATAATAGTGTCAAAATCAGGATTCCCTTTTGTCATCCCCATTTTCTGCATGGCAGCGCTGAGCTGTGGGATTCCCTCAAGGCGGTTGGAGTAGATGGTGCCATTGTAAGTCATCTGTTCCATCAAGGCTTCTTCGGAAATGCCGTAAACAGGAGCCAGAATTTGGACACATTCTTCCATGTTTTCATTGATATAGTCAATGGATTCATCCAATGCCTCAATAAAAGCATCGTACCAATCTCTGTGCTGTTCATAAAAATCGGTCATAGCCACACCGCTGATAAAGGTAAAGGGTCTGCCCATAATCTCTTCCCCGGTAGCCAGGATGGACATGCCGGCCTCAAGCTCCTGCTGGATATACGGAGGAGTGGCTACATGAGCTGTAATCTCCGTATTGGACAGCAGGGCGTGAAGGGCGTCGGGGTGGCTCATGGATACAAGCTGGCTGTCCAAAGCCGCAGGATCTCCTAACTGCTGGTCAGCCAGCATACACAGCAGGATATGCTGGGTGCAGCCTGGGGAAAGAATGGCGATTCTGTCCTCTTTTGTAAAGTCAGCCAGGGTTTTTATGGAGGGATTGTCCGTTACAATGGCTACCTGGTTGGAACTGATACCAGTAGCATATTTCCACTCCATGCCATTGTCAATGCCAATCAGTACGGGAGCAATTCCCATAAAGCCAAAATCCACTTCTCCATTCATCATGCTTTCCCGGATAGCCGTAGGACCTCCGAACTGCTGCCAGTTAATGGTAACACCGGGGAGTTTCTTTTCCAGAATTCCTTTTTCTTTCATGATATTTAAAGGAGCATAGGCAATTCCATACTGTTCGGCAATTCCTATGACAGGCTGTTCATTTTTCTGACATCCCCATAAGGTTAGGGAAGACAGAAGAAGGAGTAAGAGAGCGAGTTTAGGTTTGTTCATTACAGATTCCTTTCTGGTGTTTACAGAGGGTTCACAGGAACCCCTTTCATTTATGGTAGTGTCCTAAGCGGGGCATGGGGGTTACTGTGAAAGCTTGGCGCCCCGTCGCCAAGCTGTGCGAAAACGGGGCCGCGAAGCGGCATCTTCCATGTCCGTTTTCTGCACATCCCCCGGAGGGTTCACAGAACCCCCTTTCATTTATGGTGGTGTCCTAAGCGGGGCATGGGGGTTACTGTGTATTTTTTAGAGCATTTTATTTTTCAGGATACAGGCGGTTTACCAGGCTTTCTCCTGTGGGAGAAAGAACCTGAAATGCTTCATAAAACTGCCGGATATAGGCAGCTATCGTGCCAGGCGTTCCGGTGATGACCCCATGACCAAAGCGGGCAGTGGCATTATAAGCAGGGGGGATCTCCTGACCGGGGTGGTAGTTGTAGCCGCAGTCTAAAAGAAAGGGAAGTAGCTTCAACTGCTCTATAGGGGTACAGGAGGCTATGACGCCTGGATGGCAGAAGGTCAGTTGGACGGCTGCGCACCGGTGGATGTTGTCTGCCCTGAAATCCGGGGAAAGATTTAAGGAAACTGACTTTCCAAAGGACAGGTCAATAACCGCTTCCAGTATATCAAATCCTGTTAAATAGGGAATCACCACATCTTCAAAAGCACCTCCGATGCGGCATGCCAGCTCATTGACCCGGATTCCCTCTTCTCCGATCAGAAGCTGAAGGTAGAAGGGGCCTTCTGTCAGTTGGAAAGCATCGGCTACTTGCTGGCTCAGGCGCTCAATCTCCGGAAAACGGTTCATGTGTACAGACGGAAAACGATGACCGATACAGATTCCGATATGAACAGGATCCGGATACAAAAGACGGTCGGAAACCGTAAGGATGGTCAGATGGCCCTGAGAAACCCAGCCGCTTACCGTAATCTCGTCGCTGGGGTAAAATTGTTCAGCCAGTGCCTGAGAACTTTTGGAAAAAGACAGTGTTTCAGGAAGACAGGACAGAAGCTCTGCTGCCTGGCTGCATTTGAAAATTCCGCGTTGTCCCTGAGAGTCCAGAGGCTTTATGACAAGAGGCGGCGCAAGAAAATCCAGATCTGAGGCAGCCGTATGTCCATCGATCAGCATCCAGGGAGCCGTAGGAATTTTGTGTTTGGCTAAAATCTGTTTCATTATCTTTTTGTTGGTAACGGCAAGGGCTTTTTCAGGGGTTAAGAAGGAGGGAAGCCCCAGGCGGTGGGAAACACAGGCAGCAGTATACACAGGCTGGTCGGTTCCCATCGTCATGACGGCATCTGCATGTTCGCGTCTGGCAGTTTTTGTGCAGCCGTCAATATCAAAGGTGCTGATTCGGTCGTGAACATGAGCGTAATCGGCGCCGGGAGGATGGTCCGTGTAATCGGCTAAGATTACCCGGTGACCATTTTTTCGCGCCCGTTTTATCGCATGAAGCTGGCAGTTGGAACCGCCTAAAATCATGATTGTTGATTCTTCGTACAACACTGAAGACCTCCTTTTTGGTGACAGAAATAAAGATGCAGCGGGGCCGTAGAAACAAATAATGTTCCAGTACAAGGCTGCAAGCTTTTTCAGGGTATAGCCGCTGCGGCCATAGGGCCTGGGGGTTGCAGGATAATAACAGGTCATTGCCTTTCTGGGACGGGAAAATACGGCAGCGGACAGGTAAAAGAACCCGGCAGCTTCACCGGAAATTTCCCGGGCCAGTTCCCTTGTCATAATGCGGAAACTGCTGACCTTTATGTGGGAGGGCAGTTTTAACAGAATCCGGAACAGCAAATCTCTCATTTGACTGCCCAGAATCCGAAGGGGAGAGTGCTTTGCCCGAAAAGGCAGATGCATCCCGGAGTCTGCCCTGGGAACGGCATACACAATGTCAAAACCTTTCAAAATGGTTTGGTATAAAGTGAAAAGAGTGTTTGGGCTGTGCTGCAAATCATCATCCATGGTGGCAATATAACGGCAGTTTCCGGCATGGCGGATTCCGCATAAAACGGCATTCTGCTGACCGTAATTGCGTTTCAGCCGGATTAACGTAATTTCGGGAAAATCACAGTGCTTTCTCAGCCAGGAAGCTATTTTTTCCGGATTGCCGTCATCTACCAAATAGATATGATACGTACAAACAGAGGAAAAAACGGTATGAATTTGGCGAATCAGGCGAGCCACAGATTCCGTGGAGCCAAATACCGGAATTACGATTCCAAGAGTAACACTATCCATAAAGGCGGATTCCTTTGAGTATTATTTCTGAAATTTCCCAGACCTGCTCTCTGGTTAATTTCGTGTGAATGGGAAGACGCAGCAGCGTATCGTAGCAGGCCATGGTTTCCGGAAAGTCCGACTGCTTATATCCAAACTTCTTTCCCATGGGGGAAATATGAAGGGGAACATAATGAGTTTTGGCATCGATTCCCTGACCAGTTAAATAGCTTTGTATGCGTTCCCGCAAGGTCTGGCTGGCAAAGCGCAGATAAAATATATGGCCGTTAGGAGAGGCATAATCCGGAACCGCCATCAGTCTGGCATAGCCGTTCTGCTCTAAAGGTTTCAGGAAATTCAAATAATCTTTAAGGCGCTGTCTTCTGGTTTTTGTAATCTGGCTCAGGCTTGACAGTTGTGCAGATAAAAGAGCAGCGCACAATTCGCTGACAGCCGTACTGCTTCCGTGGCAGACCCAGGTATAGCGGTCGCATTCCCCATTAAAAAAAGCGTCCCGGTTGGTGCCGTGGACACGATAGCAGCGGGCTTTTTCAAAATCGGTTCTGTCCCTGCACAAAAGCAGTCCGCCCTCGCCGCAGCTAATATTTTTGGTGTAATGAAAGCTGACACATCCGAATTCTCCCAGCGTACCAAGAGCAGCATCTTTATAAAATGCGTTGATGGCTTGTGCAGCATCTTCGATAACAACCAGACCGGCTTCCGATGCCAGCTTTAAAAGCTTGTCCATATGGCAGGAAATGCCGGCATAATGAACCGGAATAATGGCACGGGTTTTTGACGTGATTCGGCTGGCAATATCCTTCAGGCTGATATTCTGGGTATCAGGATCAATGTCACAAAAGACAGGGATTCCTCCGGCTTTCAGCACCGCATTGGCAGCAGAGGGAAAGTTGTAGGAGGGAAGAAGCACCTGGTCTTCTTTGGACAAATTGCACATGTTAAGAGCCGTTTCCAGCGCAAGAGAACAACTGGAAGTCAGCATGTAGCGGCTGCCTCTGTCAGAATAAACAGAAGAAAGCTGACTCAGAACTTTTTTCGTAAAAAGACCATCGGTATTTAAATTGCCATTAAGACAGGAAAGCAGCTCTTCCTCATCCAAATTTGTACAATGCCGGGCATAAAAAGGTATCTTCATGAAAGGAGCCTTTCTTTTTTATCATGATGTTGGGGTCAAAAGGTGTTTTGCCCCCTCTGATACCGGATTGCTCTGTACTTTGTACTCCCGCAATCCTCAAAAACATTCAAAATCCGCTCTGATCGGGCTGCTTTTTCATATTTTTGGCGGGTCCCAAGTTCAAAAATCCTCTTGCAAGCAAGCTTGCATTGGATTTTAGACCTTTTGACCCTGGTATCATATCATGTAACAGGTTACACCATAAGTTTTTTGTGGTATACTTATGATGCATATCATAATTGAATTGATAGAAGGAGGTATCCCATGCTGGAGCTGAATTGTCTGGGGGATATGTGCCCTGTCCCCATCTTAAAACTAAAGCAATGCGAACAATTAAAACAAAAAGGAGAACAAGTCATGCTGATTACGGATCATAGCTGTGTGCTGGAATCCATTACGGAATACTGCAAAAAAAAACAGCTTCACATAAGTATTGTGGAACCTATGAATGGAATATGGGAAATAACTATTGAGAAAATGTAATCAGCATATGTTTTTCCCCACAGTGGACACGAAATAATCAATAATTTTATTAACATGGATATCCGTGTTGGTATTTTTATATATGGAATAAACCCAGTAATCCAGGTCAAAATTTTCGATTTCGATACTTTTCAACTGCTTTTGATACAATTCTTTTTTTACGGCAATATAGGGCAGGAATGCGACACCATGGCCTGCCTGAACTGCACTTTTCACCGATTCAGTAGAATCCAGGCGGTACATGACCTGGAAATTGTTGATAGGATGTCCTAATTGTTTGATATAATTACACACCAGGCGGTAGGAGCTGAAGGATTCATTTAAAAGAATCAGCGGATAACGCTTCAGATTTTCCAAGGTTAAACGAGAATCGATGGGATAATCACTGCGGGTAACCAGATAGATTTTATCCTGGTAAGCCGCTTTGCAGGTAAGCTCCGGTGAATCGGCAGCTCCCACAATAAACCCTAAGTCTGTCCGCTCATCTAAAACCTGCCGGATCACATCACTGGAAGGCGCACTGGATAGGTGAAAGGTATAGTGTGGAAACTGCCGGTTTACTTTATAGAGGGAGCATGGCAGAGCATAGTTGCAGGCTACGGAAGTCGCCGTAATATGAAACGTATTGTTTCCTGTCTGGAGATTATCAAGCTCTTCTTTTAAATCACCATATAATCCCATAAACTGCACTGCATATTTCTGAAAAATTTTACCTGCCGGAGTCAGTTTGATTCCCCGGTTGGAACGCTCTAAAAGCTTTACGTTCAGCTCCTCTTCCAGCCGCTGCATCTGCTGGCTTAAAGCCGGCTGGGAGATATGGTTGTTCTGTGCCACTTTGGATATACTCTTTTCTGTGGCTATCTTATAAAACATGATAATGTGCTCCAACAGCAAGTGTAAAGCACCTCCTTTTTCGTGTACTCCCTTTTCATGTTCCGTTCACAGGTACCCTGTGAATGGAACGGCGTATGCCCATTTAAAATCGCCTGGCGGCGATGGGGCATATGCTTTGCCGCCATAACTGACTGGCTTATGACGAATCAGCGTGGTGATTCGTCATGGCGTGAACAATAACCTTTTCATCAATACTGTGCTGACACGTTTTGTATATGCCTCATAAACAGATAAACAGACAAGTGCATTTTATGTCAAGATTGTTATATTATTATCAATTTAAACAGACAAAATCAACCCGCATGAAACATTATTATACAAGAAAACGATCGGAATTACAAGATTTGCACAGTTTTTTAGGATTTGCCACCTATAGAAAACCGTTATACAGTATAAGGTTTTCAGATAATTAAAAAAATCACAATGTGCTATAATGAAAGAGTAGTAAAGCGTTCAAAACTATACAAGGAGGTATAAGGAATGCAGGAAAATGCGGCAAAACAGACACAGTCCGGCGGATCCTCTATCCGCAGATCCGCTCCCAGAAAGAAGAAAAAGAATCAGATTCCGTTCGGGTTTCTTGGACTGCTGCTGATAGCTGTTATAGCCATCGTGCTGGGACAGAAGAATGGTACGCTTGCATTGTTCTGGGTATTCGGATGCTGTTTCGGATTTATCTTACAGAAAGCCCGCTTTTGTTTTACAGCCTCAATGCGGGATCCATGTATCACCGGTTCCACATCGGTTACCCGTGCAGTGCTTATCGCGTTTGCTATCACTACCATCGGATTCACGGCTATTAAATATGGTGCTTATGTCAATGGGGGAACGATACCTGGACAGAGTTACATTATGCCGGTGAGCCTGGCTACCTGTGTGGGAGGAGTCATGTTCGGAATCGGAATGGTAATTGCAGGAGGATGTGCCTCAGGAACGCTGATGCGTGTAGGCGAAGGCTTTGGCATGCAGATGTTAAGCTTGTTTTTCTTTGTGGTTGGTTCTCTGATCGGAGCAAATCATATGGGATGGTGGACGCTGAATTTCAATGCCACGGCTCCCAAAATCTTCCTTCCCGATATTTTTGGCTGGGCAGGGGCTCTCATACTGCAGTTGGCAATTATAGGACTTCTTTATATTGCTGCTGACAAATATGAGAAGAAACGCATGGGAAATACAGATGAAAACTGATTTTTCAGTTGGAAAATACAGTTTAACGGCGGGTCTGCATAAGCAATATAGCAGACAGAAAGCAGATGAAGCAAAGGTTTTATTATAAAAAAAATAAAAATAAAAAAGCAGGAGGAATTTATCATGGCAGAATTTACAGTTGATTGTTTAGGCGAGGCTTGTCCAGTACCCCTTATGAAGGTCCAGAAGCAGATGGAGAAGATGGCAGTAGGTGATGTTTTAATTGCTCAGATTGATCATAGCTGTGCGATGAAGAACATTCCGGAGTGGGCAAGAAACAACGGACACAACGTAGAGATCGAAGAAGTTGACGACGGCGAGTGGGAGATCGTAATCGAAAAGACCAAATAAGAAAGCAGGTGCATAAGCTTTGAAGGCTTTTTGGGATAAGGTAAGTAAGAACCATTATTATAAGATGATTTTCAAAAATCCCTTTACATATGTGACCGGCGCAGTACTGCTTTCGATTTTCCAGATTGCAATTTTTGCAAGTACAGGCTCACCCTGGGGCGTTTCAGGCACTTTTGCCAACTGGGGGGCATGGCTGTACCGTCTGGTAGGCGGAAATGTAGACAAATGGTACTATTTTTCTTCTGAGGGCGCTCAGGCCACTTTGAACAACGGAATCTTAAACCATACCGGTTCCTGGCTGAATTTTGGTATTATCGCAGGCGCTCTTGTGGCAGTGCTTCTGGCTTCCCAGTTTAAGTTTAAAAAGATTAAGTCGTTAAAACAGATTGTGGCAGCTACTTTAGGCGGGCTTTTGATGGGATACGGCGCCAGACTGGCCGGAGGCTGTAATATTGGAGCATTATATTCCAGCATTGCGTCCCTGTCTTTATCTGGATGGGTGTTTGCAATTTTCCTGTTTATCGGAGCCTTTATCGGCAGCAAACTGCTTGCGAAATACTTTATGTAAAGGACGGATGAAAAGATGGAAAAAAAGACAGAGCAATATGATGTAGTCATCATCGGCGGCGGAGCAGCAGGCCTGACATCAGCCATTTACTGCGGCCGTGCCAGATTAAAAACCTTGGTTATAGAGAAAGCCCTGGTAGGCGGTCTGGCTACTTACACCAATGAGATTGAGAACTATCCGGGATTCCCGGAGGGCTCTACCGGCCTTGGACTTATGGAGCTGTTCCATAAGCAGGCCAAAAAGTTTGGGGTTAAGTTTAAGCTGACCGATGTAAGAGGCGTGAAGCTGGAAGGCGATGTGAAGACGGTAGAAACCTTCCGTACCAATTATCAGTGTAAGGCAGTAGTGATTGCCAGCGGCGGAAAGCCTCGTTTAACTGGCGCGCCCAATGAAGATAAGTTCCTGTATGACAAGGGAATCTCCTTCTGTGCCACCTGTGATGCGGCAGCTAACACAGATAAGACAGTTATCGTTATCGGATCCGGAGATGCAGCCATTGAGGAAGGCATGTTTCTGACCAAGTTTGCACGCAAGGTAATTGTCAGCGTTATGCATGAAGAAGGAAAGATGGACTGCAACGAGATTGCCAAGGGAGAAGCTTTGGCAAATCCAAAGATGGAGTTTATCTGGAATACCACAGTGGCAGAGTTTAGGGGCGACGACGAGCATCTTCGCAGCGTAGCTCTTAAAGATACCAGAAGCGGTGAGATTATCGATGTTCCGGTGGATACATGCTTTATGTTTATCGGCTATGTTCCCAACACGGAGATCTTTAAGGGAATCATCGACATGACCCGTCAGGGTTATGTGATTACCAATGAGAAGATGGAAACCAATATCCCCGGTGTATTCGCTGCCGGAGATGTGAGAGAGAAATTCTTAAAGCAGGTAGCCACGGCTGTAGGCGATGGTGCGATTGCAGGCTATGCTGTAGAAAAATACATTGCCGAGAGCGAGGTATTTGAGAACCAGATTATGGATCAGTCTATGCCTGGCATTGTGTATATCTGGAACGCAGTGGTTCCGGAAAGCCGGGAACTGTTAAAAGAGGTTGAGGCTTTTGAGGAGAAATACAAAGGTCAGGTTAAGGTGAATAAAGCAGATGTGTACAAATCCAACGGAATTGCAGTAAGACTGGGTGTAGATGCAGTTCCTGCAGTGGTTGCCATCAAAGATGGTCAGGCAGCAGGTGTTTTGACAGAAGGAATTACTGTGGAAAGCATGGAGAAGCTGCTGGGGCTGTAAGATTTGCATATAAGTGGCAGTGAAGGCGCATTTTAAGAGCTGCTGCGGACTAAATAAGCAAAAAGGGTATCATTCCTGAATGGGATGGTATCCTTTTTTGAGTTCATAGGAGAATACGTCCTATGAATCAAAAACCCTCCGGGGGATGCGCAGTTCACAGATTTTTCACAAATTGGAAAGAAATGAACACAAAATTATCACAATCCGATGATAAAGTAAGGAAGGGTAAAAACGAAATCAGAATTTTAGAAAAATAGAATGCAACAGGGAAGGAGCAGGAAAATGAAGTTGAAGCCAATGGTTTCTTACGTGCTGGCAGTAGTGGCTGCCTCAGCCTGTCCCATAAGTGCTATGGCAGACAGTACATACGATTTAAGAAAACGGGTGGTGGAGCTGACCGGGATCATGAATGTGGAGAATGGAAGCCGTTATGTAAGCCGGGCAGAGTTTGCGGCCATGCTGGTAAGAGCTTCCGAATACCGAAGTACAGTCAGTCAGGCATCCAGTGTGTCTGTTTTTGCTGACGTTCCGGTAACAAGCGAATATGCGCCTCACATTCGGATTGCAGCCAGGCAGGGATGGATGAAGGGATATTTAGGAGGACAGTTTTTGCCAGAAGAATATATTACGTTTCAGGATGCTGCAAAAGCATTGCTTGCTCTTTTAGGATATACCAATGAAGATTTTACAGGAGAGCAGAACGGAAGCCGGATGGCAAAGTTCTCTTACTTAGAATTAAATGAAGAATTGGGAATGATTCAGGCAGATGAAATATTAACAGAAGATAACTGCCTGAATTTGTTTTATAACTTATTAAAAGCAAAGCCAAAGGGATCAAATGCGATTTACGGTTCTATTATGGATTTAACTATGAGCACAGACAACGAGTTAAATCCTTTGGAAATGCTGGATACATCAGTAAAAGGGCCTTATGTTGTAAAAAAGAACAGAACCATGTCCTCACAGCTTCCCTTCAGTATGGATAAGGCCAGCTTTTATCTGGATGGGAAGCCCTGCACCAAGACAGATATCAAGACAGCTCAGGAAGAATTTGGGTATGTGGTCATGTATTATAATGCTTCCTCAAAAACAGTTTGGGTGTATACAGAAGAGGGAAGCGAAACCACAGGAAAAATGGTGATTAAAGGTGAAGTTACTAATATTTATTACCAGTCCTCTGATGTAATGACTCCTACGGCAGTTACCATAACCACAGACGACGGAGATATGTATGAGTGCAGCCTTACCACTTCTGATTTACAATTTGCATTTTCTATCTATGGAACGGTTCAGGTAGGAGATGATGTAATTTTAGTATGCAGCGGTTCTTCAGAAAGTGAAGAGGGAGATGTGACTTATCGGGTAACAGACTTTTTGGAAGATTAATTTGTGCACGCTTGAGAAAATCAGTTATAAGGACAGACGCACCTTATGACTTAGCGAAATATAAAAATCAGAGAGGTATTGTATGGCAGAGCAGGCAAATCAAAAGCCAGAAGAAAAAAAGGCGACATCAAAAAACGAAAAAAGGAAAAAACGCAGGCGGAAACGGATGCTTATGCTGACCTTTATTCTGGCAGTGCTTCTGGCAGGCGGCTTTTATATCTACAAGAAAGAAAAGGAAACAAAAAGGGCTTCTGCATCGGCCCAGGAAAACAGGACGGCGAAAGCTGAAATAAGGGATATCACTTCAAAGCTTACTTCCTCTGGAACACTGGCCCCAAAAGATACGTATGAGATCACTTCATTAGCAGAAGGGGAAGTGATATTGGCAGATTTTGAAGAAGGAGATCAGGTGGAGAAAGGGCAGATCCTGTATCAACTGGATGCAGCTTCTGTGGAATCAGAGGTACAGTCGGCAAATAATTCCTTATCCAGAGCTCAGAGCAGTTATGCAGATGCTGTATCAGAGTATCAGGAAGTGGTTGCCGACTACAGCGGTAATACATATAAAGCATCCAAGTCCGGATATATTAAAAAGCTGTATATTGAAGCCGGCGACAAGGTGGGAGCAGGTGCTCAGCTTTGTGATATTTATGATGATCTTACCATGGAAATTCGCCTTCCCTTTTTGTCTGGGGAAGCAGGGATCATTCTGCCCGGGGCTGAGGCAGTGCTGTCACTGTCTGATACAGGAGAACAGCTAAAGGGAATTGTTACAGCAGTAAGCCAGATGGATGAGGTTTTGACAGGAGGAACACTGGTACGGTATGTTACGATTGAAGCAGCAAATCCTGGCGGACTGACTACAGAAACAGCAGCCACTGCCCAGGTTGGAGGCTGTCTTTGTGCCCAGGAAGCTTATTTTGAAGCTAAAATTAATACGGTTATGAGTGCTGATCTGGATGCCAGTGTGGAAGTGGAAGAGATTTTGGTTTGCGAGGGAGCTTATATTACGAAAGGAACCCCTATTTTTAGGATGACAGCAAAGTCAGCGGAGAAGATTCTGCAATCTTACCAGGATACCATAGACCGTGCCCAGGAGAGCATAGAATCTGCTCAAAATAAATTGGAATCTACCCAGGACTCTTATGAAACCTATACGATTACAGCTCCGATTTCAGGCCAGGTGATTACCAAGACTTCAAAACTGGGAGATAATATCAGCAGAAGCAGCAATAATGGCAGCGGGGTTATGGCTGTGATTTATGACCTGTCAGCCCTTACGTTTGAAATGTCTATTGATGAGCTGGATATCCGGAATGTAAAAGTGGGACAGAAGGTAGAGGTGACAGCAGATGCTGTTGAAGGGAAGGTGTTTCAGGGAACGGTAACCAACGTAAGCCTTCAGAGCAGCGCCTCAAATGGTGTAACAAATTATCCGGTAACGGTTACTATGGATGAAACGGGAGAACTGCTGCCAGGCATGAATGTAGATGGCGTAATTATCCTGGATGAAGTGAATGATACCCTTTCCATTCCTATTGATTCCCTGATGAGAGGAAACCAGGTGTATGTGAAAGATGAAACAGTTACAGAAGAGAAAGGGCCGGTTCCTGCAGGATTCCGTGCAGTAGAAGTAGAAACCGGGCTGATCAGCGATGAGTATGTTGAAATCGTAAGCGGTCTGGAGGAAGGGCAGGAAGTTTATGTCAATAAATCCTCTAAAAATACGAATAACAGCTTTATGATGCCTGGAGGCGGTATGCCGGGAGGAGGCCCGCCAGGCGGAATGGGAGGCGGCGCCCCAAGCGGCAGGGGCGGCGGCATGCGTTAGCACGGATCGAACCGTGATACCCTGTCTGCAGGGGCATTTTGGCTGAATCGCAGTTGAAAAACTCATAAGCCTTTCTAGGGTTTGGCCACAAAGAAAAGGAGCAGCTTTATGGCAGAAACAGATAACAAGATCAGAGAGCCTTTAATTGAACTAAAGGATATTTATAAAATTTATCAGATGGGGGAAGAGGCTGTCCATGCAAATGATGGAATCACCCTGACCATTTACCAGGGAGAATTTGTAGCAATCGTAGGAAAGTCGGGAAGCGGAAAATCCACGCTGATGAACATTATTGGGGCATTAGATGTGCCAACTTTTGGAGAATACTTTCTGGGAGGAGAGGATGTAAGTGATATGGAAGATGATGAATTGGCTGAAATTCGAAACAAAATGATCGGATTTATTTTTCAGCAGTATAATCTGCTTCCTAAGCTGAACCTGCTGGAAAATGTAGAACTTCCTCTCCTCTATGCAGGCGTTCCGGCGGAAGAACGAAAAGAACGGGCATTTGCTTCATTAGAACGGGTAGGTTTAAAGGAGAAATGGAAGAATATGCCATCCCAGCTTTCCGGCGGACAGCAGCAGCGGGTATCCATTGCCAGGGCTTTAGCTGGAAACCCGTCGCTGATTTTAGCAGATGAGCCTACAGGCGCATTGGACTCCAAAACAAGCCGTGAAGTTTTAAATTTTTTGAAAAAGCTGAACGAAGAAGGCAATACGATTGTAATGATTACCCATGACAGTTCCATCGCCCTGGAAGCCAGACGGGTGGTGCAAATTTATGATGGGAAGATTAATTTTGACGGAGATGTGAACGAATATGCTGCAGTCCTTTAAATTAGCGCTCAAAAGCATTTGGAGCAATAAGATCCGCTCCTTCCTGACGATGCTGGGAATTATCATTGGTGTTGCATCTGTGATTATCCTGGTAAGCCTGGTAAATGGATACATGTCTTCTGTGGTGGAAAATTTTGCCAGTATGGGAGTGAATCAGATGTCTGTTCGCCTGACCAATCTTTCCTCCCGTTCTATGGATGTGGATAAGATGTATGAGTTTTATGATTTGCACAGAGATTTATTTGCCCAGATGACGCCGAATGTATCGCTGGAAGCTACATTAAAAAAAGGAAATGATTCCCTGACTTCTACTTCTGTAGGCGGTTACAGTGAGGAGTATCTGGATTTAAAAGGATATAAGCTGGAACAGGGACGAAATATTCAGTATGCAGATATTATTTCGCGGAATAAAGTATGCGTGATCGGTTATTATGTAGCCCAGGAGCTGTTTGGAGGTACTGAAAAGGCAATAAATGAAACCATTAAGATCAATGGCTATGGGTTTCAGGTGGTAGGCGTGGCAGAGCGGCAGGATAAAGATGATTTGGAAGAAGGAGGGACAGATGACTTTTGCTGGATTCCCTACAGCGTTGCAGTAAAAATGGCAAGAAGCGCCGCAATCAGCAATTATACCTTTGCCACAGTTGATGTAAATGATACAGATTCCTGCAAAGCTTTGTTAGAAGAATTCCTGTTCCAGACCTTTAAAGACGAGGATTTATACCGGGTAACGGCAAACAGTGAAATGCTGGATTCCTTAAATGAACAGATCAGCATGATGTCTGCTATGCTGGGCGGGATTGCCGGGATATCTTTGCTGGTTGCAGGTGTAGGCGTTATGAATATTATGCTGGTATCAGTAACGGAACGAACCAGAGAAATTGGTATCCGAAAATCACTGGGGGCAAAAAGAGGAACGATTATGCAGCAATTTGTAATCGAAGCAGCGGTGACCAGCTCAATCGGAGGCATAATCGGAATTTTGTTAGGGGCAGGAGTTACTGAGATAGCAGGAGGTATTATCGGAATTAATGCCACTCCAACCCCCATGGCAGTTCTGGTATCCTTTAGCGTATCGGTTGGGATTGGATTAATTTTTGGATATATGCCGGCCAGCAGAGCAGCAAAATTAAATCCCATTGATGCATTGAGGAGCGATTAGGGATTTATATGAAGCAGACAGTACACCAGTGTCTTGCTATTCCTTCTATAACGTGGTAAGCTTAAAACCAGCCACATAAATCGGAGGGAATAAAGATGGTAAGAGTAATTGACATGCACTGTGATACGATTTCGGAGCTTTATTACAACCACAGGGATGGTGGAAATCTTTCGGTACTGGACAGCCCGCTCCATGTAAATTTAGAAAAAATGGAAAAAGGCGGATACGGTCTTCAAAATTTTGCACTGTTTACCCACTTGGAGCGGGCAGGAAACCGCCCCTTTGAGTATTGTATGAGATTAGCAGATACCTTTTTTACTGAGATGAAGGCTCATACCGATAAAATCGGGATTGTAAGGAATTATGGAGATATTGAAGAAAACTGGAGATTGCATAAGATGTCTGCCTTGCTTACGGTAGAAGAAGGGGGCGTGTGTCAGGGGGAACTGGCATTTCTGCGGATTCTTTATGAGCTTGGAGTCCGTATGATGACGCTCACCTGGAATTTTCAAAATGAGCTTGGCTGGCCGAACCAAAAAGAGCAGACAGAATCAGGAAATACATATTATGTGCCCGATACCCGGCACGGTTTAACGGAAAAAGGGGTTGCCTTTCTGGAGGAAATGGAAGGCCTTGGGATGATAATCGATATTTCTCATTTAAATGACAAAGGGATATGGGATGTGTTTGAACATACGAAAAAGCCCTTTGTAGCCAGCCATTCCAACTGCCGGCAGTTAACGCCTCATCCAAGGAATTTAACGGACGAAATGATCCGGAAGCTGGCAGAAAGAGGAGGCGTGGCTGGTATTAACTTCTGCTCTGCATTTTTGAAAGAAGAAGCGCCAGATACCCAGGAAGTGATGTCCGCCATCCAGGATATGATCCGGCATATGAAGCATATGAAGCAGATTGGCGGTATTGAAGTAATTGGTCTTGGAACAGATTTTGACGGAATTGAAAACCCGGTTGAAATTTCTGACGCATCAAAGATGCAGCAGTTAGTTTGGGCTATGGAACAGGCTGGCTTTACTTCCGGGGAGATCGACGCTGTATTTCATGGTAATGTTCTGCGGGTTTATAAGGAAATTCTGTCTTAGAGTACTGACACATTTACTTTCAGCTAAACGATGCAGAATGAATGTTCAGCCTGCAAAACAGAGGGCGGCGATGGGGTTACATTTCGCCATCTGCGCGCTCTGGCTGGATCATAACCATTATTTATGAGCGTTTTTGCAGGATTTCTATCGGATAAAGAAAGAAAAATCAGGCCATATTAATGCTGTAGCCGGACTTTCCCTGCTTTTATGCAAATGGCAGGCTGAATTTTACATAAATTTTACATTCCTTTGCTTTGGAATTTACACAGCTCTGCTATGCTGGTTACATACGAATGAATCAGCATAGGAGGCAGATATGGCAGTTGAACTACTTGGGATAGGGATCCAGTTTATCGGCGGACTGGGAATGTTTTTATACGGAATGAATTCCATGGCAGACGGGCTTCAGAAATCAGCAGGAAGCCGTATGCAGCAGTTATTAGGAGTTCTTACATCCAACCGTTTTTTAGGGGTTTTGGCAGGAGCGGCGATTACTGCCATTATCCAAAGTTCCTCTGCTGCTACCGTTATGGTGGTAGGTTTTGTAAATGCCGGAATCTTAAACCTGACTCAGGCAGTAGGGATTATAATGGGAGCGAACATTGGAACCACAATTACCAGTTGGATTGTATCCATGAGCGAGTGGGGGGAGATGCTGAAGCCGGAATTTTTCGCTCCTCTTCTTGTGGGACTGGGAGCTGGGGCAGTTATATTTTCCAAGGACTCGAAAAAGAAACAGTTAGGAGAAATTTTGGTAGGATTCGGGCTTTTATTTATGGGCTTGAGCCTAATGTCTTCTTCTATTAAGCCATACCGGGATGCTCCAATTTTTTCTCAAGTGTTTTCTGTCTTAGGAAAGAATCCGGTTTTTGGAATTCTGGCAGGGGCTGTGGTTACGGCTGTAATTCAAAGTTCTTCTGCTTCCGTAGGCATCCTGCAGACACTGGCATTAAACGGAGTTGTGAATTGGCAGTCAGCAGTGTTTATTACATTAGGCCAAAATATCGGCACTTGTGTTACTGCTTTGATGTCTGGAATGGGAGCTCATAAAACAGCGAAACGTGCAGCCGTGCTTCACTTGTTATTTAACTGTATAGGAGCGGTTCTCTTTGGAGTGATTCTGTTTGTTTTGTTCCAGTTTTATCCGCTTTTGGCATCTGCCCCCATCAGCAGCGTGGAAATTTCCGTATTTCATACGATCTTTAACGTTGCCAATACACTTTTGCTGTTTCCCTTTGCCAATGTTCTGGTAAAGCTGTCTTGTGTTCTGGTAAAGGATGAGAAGGCAGATGAGAAAACAGAGCGTGAAAAAACTCAGGATATGGAAGAGGAAATGGAACGTCATCTGGACGTGAGGATTTTGGAAACCCCTTCTTTATGCCTGGAGCACGCAGAGCGTGAAGTAGTGCGCATGGGAAAAACAGCGCTGCTGAATTTAAAAATTGCCGGGGAGGCTTTTCTGAACAATAGCGAGTTTGGAGCAGAAGAGGTAATGAAAAATGAGAAAACCATTAACCATATGGAAACCATGCTTACCGGTTATCTGGTTCAGATTAATAACCTGTCATTAAATGAACAGCAGCATCTTTTAGTAAAGGATCTGTTTTATACAATCAGTGATATTGAGCGGATTGGGGATCACTGCCAAAATCTGGCAGAACTGGCAAGAGAAAAGATTCAGAATGAAGTTGTGTTTTCTAAGGAAGCAGAGAAAGAAATGGAAGATATGATTCAGGCAGTGACGGCTTCTGTGGAATATGCGGTAGCTTCCAGACAATTCCACGATATGGCACGTGTGCGCCAGGTGGTACAAAGCGAAGAATTAGTGGACAACCTGGAAGAAGACTTGAGAGAACGGCACATCGAGCGTCTGTCAGGCAATTTCTGCAGTCCGGAAAACGGAGTTATATTTTTAGATGCCTTGAGCAACTTGGAGCGGGTATCCGATCATGCGCTGAATATTGCAGGGTACGTGCGGGATGAGATGTAATATGGAACGAATTTATATTATTGAAGATGATGAAAATATAAGGAACCTGCTTCTGATCGCATTAAAAGGGTTTGGCTATGAGGCAGAAGCCTTTGAAACAGCAGAGGAAGGTTTAGAGCGAATACGGAAGTCGCCGCCGGATCTTGCAGTGATAGACTGGATGCTTCCCGGTATCAGCGGAGTGGCGGCCACAAAAAGCATCCGTCAGACAAAAGGGATTTGCAATCTTCCTGTGATTATGCTGACAGCAAAGGATAAAGAGCTGGATAAGGTTACAGGGCTGGATTGCGGGGCAGACGATTATATGGTAAAGCCTTTTGGTGTGTTAGAGCTGGGGGCCAGAATCCGCAGTTTGCTCCGCCGGTCAGGCCAGGAGCAGCAATTGGAGGAAACCTTGTGCGGCGGCGGAATCTGTGTCTGCCAGAAAGCCAGGGAGGTTACATCAGAAGGACGGAAGGTGGAGCTGACCTTAAAGGAATACGAGCTGTTAGTATACCTGATGAAGAATGATTTTCGGGTAGTCACAAGGGAGGAGCTGCTGAATCAGATTTGGGGATATGAATATGATGGGGAAAGCAGAACGCTGGACATGCATATCCGGACACTAAGGCAGAAACTGGGGGAGGAAACAGGTTCCAAAGTCAAAACAGTCCGGGGAGTAGGCTATCGGTTTGCGGATGCAAAGAAAGATGCTTAAGAAAAGGAATCTGTGAATTAAGCAAAAGACGGCGGAAGCAATAAAACATGTTATCGACACAGGTTAAGCGGAGGAAAAGCTGTGCGGAAAGCAATCTTAATGAAATTTGTGCAGGTGCTGCTTGGGGCTTTATGTTTAAACAGTTTGATCTTTTACATTGCAGGCAGCAGTATTTTGCTGAAAAATGCAAGGCATGATATGCTCTACACACTGGAAACGATTGACAGCATCCTGGATTACCAGGGGGATTTGTCAGGACAGCTCCGCCGTCTGGAAGAAACTGTGGGGCAGAACCAAAGCCGTCTGACGCTGATTTTCCAGGACGGAACGGTAGCTGCTGATACAGGAGCAGACAGGACAGAGATGGAAAATCATTTGGAACGGGAGGAAGTAGCGGCAGCTATCATGAAAGGCAGCGGCTATGCCACCCGTTTTTCTGATACCTTAAGCCAGACCATGCTGTACGTGGCTTACCGTTCTTCCCACAGGGGGATGATTTTGCGGTTAGGAGTGCCATTTTCTGGCATACGGGACTATCTTCCTATGCTTCTTCCGGCAGTATGGCTTAGTTTTGCAGTAGCGGTGATGGCTTCTCTTGGAATCACGGATCGGCTGGTAGTTTCCGTTACGAAATCGATCCATGACTTATCCGAAGAGATGAGGCGGGTGCAGGGCGGATGCATTGATCTTCATTTTGAGCCAGGTCCTTATCCGGAAATTAATGTAATTGGGGCGACTGCTGTAGAGATGTCAGAGCGGATCCAAAATTACTTCTGTCAATTGGAACGGGAACGGGGCATCCGTCAGGAGTTTTTCAGCAATGCCTCTCATGAGCTGAAAACCCCTATTACTTCCATACAAGGGTATGCAGAACTGTTAGAACATGGGATGATTGCAGATCCGGCAGTACAGAAGGACTTTATTGGCCGGATAAAACGAGAAGCAATTCATATGGCTGATTTAATCAATGATATTTTAATGATTTCCAGGCTGGAATCAGGAGAAGCAGAAGTAACTTTTTCCAAAATTTTGATGAAGCCTTTTTTAAATGAGATTTGCGATTCCATAGAACCGCTGGCAAAGAAACTTGGGGTTTCTCTGTCTGTAGAATGTCCTCCCATCAGCCTGAATGCCAATGCCAGACATCTTCAGGAATTAGTTATGAATTTGGTTTCCAATGGTGTGAAATACAACCGTCCGGGAGGACAAGTTAAGGTAACGGCAGCTTATGACAGCACCTCTATTACACTTAAGGTTTGGGATAACGGAGCCGGGATCCCAAAGGAAGCTACAGAACGAATATTTGAACGGTTTTACCGGGTGGATCAGGGACGGAGCCGGAAGCAGGGCGGCACAGGTCTTGGCCTTTCCATTGTAAAGCATGTGGTGAATTTTTACGGCGGCAGGATCCAGGTTAAGTCAAAAATTGGAAGAGGAAGCCAGTTTATTGTAATGCTGCCGGCAAAAAAAATAGGTGAGGAAGAAGATTCTTTGACTTTACTGCTTTAAATTCTCATAAATTTAAAGCAATGAAATTGACGGGAAGGATTTTTTGTAGTATGATACCATATAGTTTGGATGTATGGCAGCTTTTTCCATGATTAACAAGTGAAAACAACACTTGAAATGGCAGGCTGTCTGGATGCAAACGGAAAATCATACTTATCAAAGGGAGAGATTAATTATGAAAAAGAAAGCATTATCTCTGATTCTGGCAGGAGCTATGGTGTTATCCATGAGCGGGTGCGGTTCGAATGGAGGAGAAACCACCACAGCAGCAGGCACAGAAACTGCCGCAACAACTTCCCAGGATACAGAAAGTACGGAAAGCAAAGAAGAAGGCAAAGAGGAAGCAGAAAAGACAGAAACAGATGGGGATTCCTATACCGTAGGCATTTGTCAGCTTGTTCAGCACGCAGCTTTGGATGCGGCAACGGAAGGATTTAAAGATGCGCTGGTTGAGGAGCTGGGGGATGCCGTAACCTTTGAAGAGGTAAATGCCCAGGGCGATTCCAACACCTGTTCAACGATTATCAATAACTTTGTTTCAGCAGATGTGGATCTGATTTTAGCCAATGCTACACCTGCACTTCAGGCAGCTCAGGCTGGAACGAATGAAATCCCGATTCTTGGAACTTCTGTAACAGAGTATGGCGTAGCCCTTGGAATCGAAGGGTTTAACGGAACGGTTGGAGGAAATATTTCCGGTACTTCTGATCTGGCGCCCCTTGACGAGCAGGCAGCTATGCTCCATGAACTGTTCCCGGAAGCAAAGAATGTAGGCTTATTATATTGCTCCGCAGAGGCGAATTCTCAGTATCAGGTTGATACCGTAAAGACTGCCTTGGAAGAACTTGGCTATACTTGTGAATACTATGCATTCTCCGATTCCAATGATTTATCCGCAATCGCTACGAAAGCGGCTGAAGAAAATGATGTGCTGTATATTCCTACCGATAATACGGCAGCAGCAAATGCAGAGCTTGTAAATAATATCTGCCAGCCAGCAGGCGTTCCGGTGATTGCAGGCGAAGAAGGAATCTGTGCAGGCTGCGGCGTGGCAACCCTTTCCATCAGCTATTATGATTTAGGCGTAGGCACCGGCAAAATGGCGGCTAAGATTTTAAAAGGCGAGGCGGATATCTCTCAGATGCCCATTGAGTACGCTCCGCAGTTTACCAAGAAATACAATAAAACTCTTTGTGAAGCTCTTGGAGTTGAAGTGCCAGAGGACTATGTGGCAATTGAAGAGTAACGAAATCATTCGTGAAACAACAGCGAGGCTGTAAGCTCCCCGCTGTTGTTTTGCGCCGATTACAAACATATCCTGCCGGGCGGGGTTGCAGACAGAGGAAGGAATACTATGGCAAGTTTAATCAATGCGTTGCCTGGCGCTGTTGCGCAGGGGCTGATATGGGGAATTATGGCGATAGGGGTGTACCTTACCTATCGGATTTTGGATGTTGCGGATTTAACAGTAGACGGGTCGCTCTGTACAGGAGGGGCAGTTTGTATTATGCTGATGCTGAAAGGCCAGAACGTATGGGTGGCCATGTTTGGAGCGCTGCTTGCAGGAATGGCAGCAGGACTTGCTACCGGCATTCTGCATACCTTTATGGGAATTCCGGCGATTCTTGCCGGTATTTTAACACAGCTTGGACTGTATTCAGTAAATTTGAAAATAATGGGAAAGGCTAACCAGGCGATTAATGTTGATAAGTATCCCTTGCTGGTATCGCTGCGTTTTATTAAAGGTGTGTCTTTTTTTAAAAATACAATTTTTCTAGTTGCAGCAATTATTATTGTACTGATTCTGGTTTTATACTGGTTTTTCGGAACGGAGCTTGGCTGCTCCCTCCGTGCGACAGGGTGCAACGACAAGATGGCCCGCGCCCAGGGGATTAACACGGATTTTGCCAGAGTTCTTGGTCTGATGCTTTCCAACGGCCTGGTGGCATTTTCCGGTGCGCTTCTTGGACAGTATCAGGGATTTTCTGATATTAATATGGGCCGGGGCGCAATCGTAATCGGTTTGGCCGCAGTTATTATCGGAGAGGCGATTTTTGGAAAGGTATTTCATAATTTTGGATTCCGTCTTCTTGGCGTGGCCCTTGGCTCCATCGTATATTATCTGGTACTTCAGGTAGTAATCTGGCTGGGAGTTGACACGGATCTTCTGAAGCTGTTATCAGCACTGGTTGTAGCAGTATTCCTTGCAATTCCGACCTGGAAAAGCCGTTACTTTAAAAGAGGCTTTCGAAACACAATAAAGCAGGTAAAGCCCCTGCTTGACCGTTACTTTAAGAAATCTGGTATCGGAAACGGGGAGAAAGGATAGGCTGGAGGAAAGGGATTATGCTGGAAGCAAAGAATATTGTTAAAACATTTAATACTGGGACTGTAAATGAGAAAAAAGCCTTACGGGGCGTTAACCTGACTCTTAACAGCGGTGATTTTGTTACCATAATCGGCGGAAACGGCGCCGGAAAATCTACCTTTTTAAATGCAATTGCCGGAGTATGGCCGGTGGATGAGGGACAGATTATTATTGAAGGAAAAGATATTACAAAATTGCCGGAGCATAAAAGGGCGGCTTTTTTAGGAAGAGTATTTCAGGATCCTATGAATGGCACGGCTGCAACTATGGGAATCGAAGAAAACCTGGCATTAGCATTCAGGCGGGGGTTAAGGCGAACCTTAAAAGCAGGAATCACAAACAGCGAGCGGACGCTTTATAAAGATACGCTGAGCCGCTTAGGCCTTGGCTTACAGAGCCGTCTGACCAGCAAAGTCGGCCTTCTTTCCGGAGGACAGCGGCAGGCCCTTACTCTTTTGATGGCTACATTAAAGCAGCCCAAACTTTTGC
This sequence comes from Lachnospiraceae bacterium, assembly GCA_022796475.1. GTDB lineage: Bacteria > Bacillota > Clostridia > Lachnospirales > Lachnospiraceae > Caccovicinus. The sequence continues at coordinate 26,004 of JAAWIS010000005.1, forward strand.
TGTTAGATGAGCATACGGCAGCGCTGGATCCAAAGACTGCCAAAAAAGTTTTGGATCTGACAGAGGAAATTGTAAATAATCAGCATCTCACAGCCCTTATGGTAACCCATAACATGAAAGACGCCATTCAGATCGGAAACCGCCTGATTATGATGCACGAGGGCCAGATTATCTATGATGTGGCAGGAGAAGAGAAAAAGTCATTACAGGTAGAAGATTTGCTTAAAAAATTTGAAGAGGCAAGCGGTGAGAAGTTTGCAAATGACCGCATGATGCTTGCAAAATAGAAAATGGTAATGGAATTTTAATAAATTTGTTATTTTCATATTTGTCTGGCTGTGGTAAAATAACCACGGATTTATTACAAGTATATAAGGCTGCCCCAAATTAGGCAGCCTTTGCTTTATGAACCATTGGTTAAGGGGAGAGTTAAATATGCTGGATGAGAATAAAGATTATATGGTTCGGTTAAGCCGGGCCAGAAGAAAACGAAACCGCCAGTTTGATCCGCGTTTCTTGCTGCTGGCTGTCTGCGGGGCAGTTGTGATTGGAGTATTGGGAGCTGGAATTCATCTTGTGCGCTCCCGGTCGGAAGCCGTTTCCGGGCAGGAGGAGCAGAAGGAAGAAGAAACTGGAGGGGAACCAGTATCAGAAACAGAACCTCAGTCTTTGGAGGAGCCTGCCTTATCACCGGAGGAACTGGCAGCGAAAGAGGAAGCTGAGGCAGTTCAGGCAGTTTTGGATTCGTATACGAACCTTGGACTGATTCAAGTGGAAGGCTACCTGAATGTAAGGGAAACACCGGGATCCGATGGAAAGATAATCGGTAAGCTTCAGCAGAACAGCGCTTGTGAAATTCTGGAGGAAAATGGAGAGTGGGATCGGATCTCTTCCGGCGGAATTGAGGGCTACATCCATAACCAATTTGTAATGACAGGCGAAGAGGCAAAAGAAGCAGCCAGGGCTTATGTGGCCAGACGTGCAATTGTAAAAGCAGATAAACTAAATATACGGACTGAACCTAACACGGAAACTTCAGAAGTGGTGGGACAGGCTTTGCAGAATGAGCGGTATGAGGTAATCGGCGAGTCGGAAGGATGGGTTCAGATTGAAGAGGGTTACGTGTCTGCTGAGTTTGTGGAAGTAAGGTATGCCCTGAATGAGGCAAGAAAGCTGGATATGGTTGCAATGGCGATTAACCGGTATGATAACCTGGTTATTTCCAAGGTTGATAATTATTTAAATATCAGAAGCGCTCCGGAAGAGGACGGCTACAAAAATGTAATTGGAAAAATGCCAAGTAAGGCGGCCGGCGAAATTCTGGAAACGTTGGAAGGCTGGTATAAGATAAAATCCGGAAATATTACCGGATATATTTCAGCCGAATATACAGCCACAGGACAGGCGGCGAAAGATATTGCCATGGAAGAGGCTGAACTGATGGCGGTAGTGAATACAGATATGCTGAATGTGCGGACTGAACCTTCCACAGATTCCACTATTTGGACTCAGATTTCAAAAGAAGAGCGGTATCCGGTAGTGGAACAGTTAGACGGCTGGGTACAGATTGAGCTGGATACGGAAGACAGTGACAAGGCATATATATCAACCCGGGACAATAATGTGGAAGTACGCTATGCACTTGCGGAGGCGATTAAGTTTTCACCAGTGGAAGAAGCAGCTCAGGCCTCCATGTCCAGACGTTCGCAAATTGTAAATTATGCCCTTAAGTTTGTAGGAAATCCTTACGTTTGGGGAGGAACCAGCTTAACAAATGGTGCAGACTGTTCTGGCTTTACAATGCAGGTATTAAAGGAGTTTGGAGTCAGCCTGCCCCATTATTCCGGCTCCCAGGCGAAGATGGGAAAATCCATTTCTTCCAGTGAAATGCGGCCCGGAGATTTGATTTTCTATGCAAACAGCCGCGGAGTGGTAAATCATGTAGCTATGTATATTGGAAATGGTCAGATTGTCCATGCAGCCAGCAAACGAAGCGGAATCAAGATTTCTACATGGAATTACCGCAGCCCAAAGACAATCCGGAATGTTCTGGGCGATTAGGGATTGACAGAGCCGATTTATATGGTAAGATAGAAAGCAATACGGCAAGGGCGCCAGATTACTGGCGCCCTTATTGTCTTTTGGCGTATAGGAAATTCTTCTGGATTTCCAAAGGAAAGGAGCTTTGTATGAATTATAATTATTTGGCACAATTTTATGGGAAATCATCAAATTATACGGATATTCCCAACCATCTGTATAAAGAATACAATGTTAAAAAAGGTCTTCGGAATGAGGATGGAACTGGTGTCCGTATGGGATTAACCCGGGTTTCCGATGTAGTTGGCTATGAAGTAATTGATGGGGTTAAAGAGAATGCGGAAGGGGATCTGTACTACAGAGGATACAGCGTATATGATTTGATTAAAGGTAAAACGGGGTGTATTGGTTATGAAGAAGTTTGCTTTCTGCTGCTTTACGGCTATCTTCCCAGCAAAACGGATCTAAACCGTTTTATCGATGTGGTAAGAAGCCTGTATGCTCTGCCAGATGAATTTTTGGAAATGAACTTATTGCGGCTTCCCGGGAAAAATTTGATGAATAAGCTTCAGCATGCTACGATTACATTATATAATTACGATCAAGATAATCCGGACGATGCTGATGTATATAAGACCATGCTAAAGGGTGTAAATCTGCTGGCGAAGTTTCCGTCTATTGCCTGCTATGCTTATCAGAGCAAGATTCATCATTTTAATCGGGAAAGTTTGATTATCCATTATCCACGGGAAGATTACTCCATTGCGGAAAATATTTTATACATGCTGAGGGAGGATAAAAAATTTACCAGGAAGGAAGCAGAGCTTTTAGATGCGCTTTTGGTGCTTCATGCAGATCACGGCGGCGGAAATAACTCTACCTTTACCAATGTAGTGATTTCTTCCACAGGGACAGATTTGTATTCCGCGATTTCCGGTTCTATCGGTTCCTTAAAAGGTCCCAGGCATGGCGGCGCGAATGTTAAGGTTTCTGAGATGATGGAAGAAGTGGTAAATGAAATCGGCTATTCTACAGATGAAGGCAGGATTAAAACATTAATCCGAAAAATCCTTTCTGGCGATTTCTATGACCGTTCCGGTCTTGTATACGGGTTTGGTCATGCGGTTTATACGATTTCGGATCCGCGTGCAGAAATTTTAAGAAGCTGCTGTGAATCCGTAGCCAGGGAACAGTATAAGATGGAAGAATTTAATTTTTACTGCTTATTTGAAACTTGTGTAAAAGAAGTGATTCTGCAGGATAAAAATAAAGTAATTCCTACAAATGTAGACTATTACAGCGGTTTTGCCTATGAAATGCTGCAGATGCCAAGGGATATGTATACCCCTTTGTTTGTAATCAGCCGAATCGTAGGGTGGGTGGCCCATAATCTGGAAAATAAGCTGTATGACGGAAAAATTATGCGTCCGGCAACTAAGTATGTAGGTGAAAATGTAACATATATTCCAATGAAGGAGAGATAATCATATGAAAACAATAACCGTATTTAAAGGCGATGGAATCGGACCTGAGATTACTGATGCAGTACTTAAAATTTTAGATGAAGCAAAAGCTCCCTTAGAATATGAGATTTTTCGGGTGGGCGCAGCGGAATATGAAGAAAATGGAGCGCTGATTCCGGATGCTGCATTTGCTTCTTTTGAGAAAAATAAATTGTTGTTAAAATCGCCCATAACAACTCCCATAGGCAAAGGCTTTCGTTCTTTAAATGTTACCCTTCGGGAAAAATATGATTTATATGCCAATATTCGTCCGGCGAAATCCAACGCTGCTGTGGAAACGCCTTTCAGGGATGTAGATATTGTAACCTTCCGGGAGAATACGGAAGATCTCTACGTAGGAGTGGAAGAACAGATTGATCCAGATACGGTTCACGCTACGAAAATCATTACCCGCAAAGCCAGCACCCGGATCATTACGGATGCATTTGAGTATGCTGTGGCCCAGGGAAGAAAAAAGGTAACTTGTGTTCACAAAGCCAATATTTTAAAACAATCTGATGGTTTGTTTTTAAGTATTTTTAAAGAGATTGCTCCAAAGTATCCGGATATTGAAGCAGACGATAAGATTGTGGATAATGTTTGTATGCAGCTTGTAATGCGGCCTCAGCAGTTTGATATTATGGTGATGCCAAACCTTTATGGTGATATCGTATCAGATTTAACCAGCGGCCTGATTGGAGGCTTAGGATTGCTGCCATCCAGCAATTTAGGAAAAGATTACGCAATGTTTGAAGCTGTTCATGGAAGCGCGCCTGATATTGCAGGAAAGAATATTGCAAATCCCACAGCGCTTTTATGGTCCGCCTGCATGATGCTGGAGCATTTGGGAGAATTAGAAATCGCCGGAAACATCCGCAGGGCAGTCGATCAGGTGCTGGCAGAAGGAAGCTGCAAGACACCGGATCTTGGAGGAGAGGCAACCACTTCCCAATATTGCGATGCCATCATTGCCCGGCTGTAGGATGCTTTTTTCATGGTGGTTTTGTGAAAAGACAGAGAAGCCTTATTACAATTTCCCTGAAAGCGCCGATATCCTTACAGGGAAGGGTGTTTTAACCGGTTATAATCCAAACTACAGGAATTATAAGGCATCCATGAAAGGGGAAACTTATGGAAGTAAGAATCGCATCAGAAAACCGTATGAATGAGGGCAGCCAGCCTGGAATAAAGATGTCAGAAAAAGCGGCTACTGGAAAAGGGAAGGCCCAGCGTTGTGATACATATGAAAGTTCTGTCAGGGACATGCCTTTTGGAAATACGATGATGACTGGTTCAAAAGACGGGATCTGCTGGGATAAAACGATTCCGGATCCAGGCACGCTTAAGATATATGAGCCAGATCCAGATGCAGACGGGATTGACTGGAAAGAATTGGAACATTGTTTTTCCAACGTAACCACAACGATGGAAAATGCAGACAGAATAGAGAGTACAGTGGAACGAGTTGCTTCCATGTATCTTGCTGTGAAAGATCAGTTAGAACAAAAGTTTTCTCATCGGGAAGATAAGCTTGCTGAAAAAATGGAGCAGTTAAATTCCCTTTTCCAGCACTCAAAAAATCAGATTATAAGTTCTTACAAAGGGACTGTGGGAAGTTTTTATGAACAGTTAGGGAATAAAGGCGCCAGTTCCCGGATGGGGGAAAGTTTGTCCGCAGCCATTGATGAAAAGGTGGCGGAAATAGAAGACCATGGAAGAAAACATGGACTTTTAAACAGCAAGAATCCAAAAGACTTTTCTTATCAGGTTACTGCTGCGTTTTTACAGGTAGGAATGCTGGCAAAACGGGAAAAACTGGAAGCGGCTGACGGGAAAACGGAAGTTTCTGAAAAACCGAAAAATGATAATTCAGAATACAGCCTAACGGATCTTCAGGCAGCAGGAATTATTGCAAAGGCTGCCTATAAGATGAATCCAAAGGAACTTTCTCTGATGAGCGATGGGGAGCTGGGGATCCAGATGGCTCTCCGCTATATGAAAACTGCCTGTGTACTGGAAGGATTAGGGGTGGGAGAAAAGATGTCAAATATGATTTTAAGTTCCTTTGAAACCTTTCTGGATCAGCATTCCGGCGGAGCATTAACCGATAAAAGCAGGGCATTTGGCTCTTATCATTATGCTGTCAGCCAGTACCAGTCCACAAAGGATATGGAAAAAGCAGTTACTGCAAGCGCGAAGAAATATTTGGGAAAAGAATTTTTTACAGATTTTTACGCCAGCAGCAATGGAGCAGGAACCACCAAATATACCCGCTATCGGTTTGAGCTTGACCAGTTTAGGAGCTACTTGCAGCAAGGATCCTTTTCAGAAGTGATTAAGTCCATTGCAGGGAACCGGACACCTTTTATGCTGGCATACGCATAATTCATACAAAAGTCCCGAAAAGAAAAGCCAGAAACGTGAATAAAGCTGAAAAAACCTTTTATACTATGGTTAGAGCATGCCGGCTGGCATCTTGCCTTTTGTGAACATGGGCGCGTATCTCCTTGTCCACCAAGGGTATTATGACTTGAGAAAGGGAAAATTCAGTATGGGACAAGATGAACTGGGACAAAACGATCAAAAAATAGAAGAGCTTGGACAAGTAACGCTGGAAGGCAGCAGCGCCCGGCATAAGATTCATCTTCTTTCGATTATCGGAGAAGTGGAAGGCCATGAAAATGCATCAGGAAACAGCAAGACCACGAAATACGATCATCTTTTGCCGAAGCTGGCAGAAATCGAAGATGATAAAAGTGTAGAAGGGCTGCTGGTTCTTTTGAATACATCAGGCGGTGATGTGGATGCCGGGCTTGCTATTGCGGAGATGATTGCATCCTTAAGCATCCCTTCAGTGTCTCTTGTGCTTGGAGGAAGCCATTCCATCGGCGTGCCTCTGGCAGTGGCTTCGGACTATTCTTTTATTGTGCCCACAGGAACTATGATGATCCATCCGGTTCGGATGAGCGGCATGGTGATCGGGACTTCACAAACGTATGAATACTTTGATATGATACAGGATCGAATTCTCAGTTTTGTGGAAAAGCACTCCAATATTGCTTACGATCAATTAAAACGCCTGATGCATAATACAGAGATGCTGACTAAGGATTTAGGCACAGTGTTAGTAGGAGAACAGGCAGTGAAAGAAGGATTGATTGATGAGGTAGGCGGAATTCGGGAAGCCTTAGATAAGCTTCACCAGATAATTGATGAGAATTCTTAAACGTATTGTTTTGTGATGTTTTTATGACAAGAGAAAGAAAACAGAAGAACGAAAAAGGCAGACGCATTAATAAGCGGCTGCCTTTTTGAATCACAGTAACACAGAAATTGCAAAGTCTTTTGGCTGAAAAGAACTTTGTTGCAATTTTACTAAAATTTTTGTATACTCTTGATAATGGGCAATTTTCGGATTGCTACAAGATACAGGAGGCTTGATTCGTGGCACAAAAAAATCGAAATCAAAGAACAGCGGATACCAGAAGCCGAAAGGCTGCTTCTGGCAGGGCAGCCAAACAGGGAAGAGGGCAGGAAGAATATTATGAAGAAGAAATTCCTGCATTTTTACAGGCAGAGGTTATGATTATTTTGTCCTTTGCGGCTGCTGTCCTTCTATTTTTAAGCAATTTTCATTTATGCGGCGTGGTAGGAGATTTTCTCAGGAAGCTGCAGCTTGGGCTTTTCGGTGTAGTGGGCTATATTGTTCCGGTTCTTGTTTTTATCGGAACCAGCTTTTACACAGCCAATAGGGGAAATTGGAAAGCTGTGATAAAACTGGCGGCTGTAATCGGAATGGCCTTGATTGTCTGCGGAATTTCACAGATGGTTTTTGGAATTAAACTGTCAGAGGGCGAGTCTGTGCTTGCTTTTTATAAGCTTTGTGGTGAAAGCGGAAAAGGCGGGGGATTGGTTGGGGGACTTTTGGCCATTTGTCTTCAATCAATCGTAGGAACCATTGGAACGTATTTGATTTTTCTGGCGGCATTGATTATCTGCGGCGTATGCATTACAGAAAAATCATTTGTAAATGTGGTAAAAAGCAGCAGTGACCGGGCTTATCAGTATGCAAAGGAGGATGCAGCACGGCGAAGAGAGGAGCGGGAAGAACGCCAGGAAGAACGGCGGCGGCTCCGGGAAGAGAAAGTAGTGCGGGGAATAGATTTTGGATCCATACAGATCCAGGAAAACATGCCCCTTTCAGAAAATCAGAGGGCTGGCAGCCAGACATTCAAACCAACAGGGAAGGCTGGGGCACTTTTTACAGAACAGGAGATGGAGCGGAAAGAACAGGCGCCGTCGCCGGCAGATGTGTTTTCCGGGAGGATCCAACTTCCGCCGGAATATGCAGAGCCAGTTCCTTTTGAGGAGGATCTGCTTGCGTCTGCCCAACCTACAGGAATTGATACAGGAATGTATTCTTCCGAAAAAGGAAGAACGGTTTCAATATCAGCGGACAGGCCTGCTGCAAAAGAAGAAAAGCCAGAAGATAAAATCATGTCATTTTCCAGGAAGCCTTCCAAAAAGAATGAAGGTCCCTTATATGCAGAACGGGAGATTATGACGTTAGAAGAGATGAATGTAGGCCTTAATCTGCCTGAACTTCCAGGAAAACCTAATAAAGACAGGGGCAAAGAGGAGGATCTGGATCTTTTTACAGACGAGATATTTATTGAAGAAGCCGGGGAAGAAATAAAACCTGTCATCCGGGCGCCTAAGGACAGCTTTGGCAGCAGTCTGGATCATCAATATCAAATCGTCAGTCAGCAAGCTGATACGAAAAAAGATCCCCTTTCGTTTGAATCATTTAGACCGGAACATTCGGAATCTTCTGATTTTGGACAATTGGAACAAAAGAAAGATCGGATCTGGAAGGAGGAGCCTGAGCAGGAATCATTTCTTGACGATGATGACAGTTTTTACGAAGAAACAGAGTTTGATGATGAATTTGATTCTTTTGGCGGATCCGATTTTTTAGTGAAAGCAAAGCCGGATAAGGATCAGGGGCCGGAGAAGATGACAAATACTTATGAGGATACCAGCTTTAATGGCAGCCAAAATACGGATAAAGAGGCTGGCTTTAGCAGCAGCCAAAATACTTTGACGGAAACAGATCCTTATCAGGAAGAAAAAGCAGAAGCGGGCGTGAATTACGACAGCATTTTCGTTCCGGAGGAACCTAAGAGGGTGGTAACAGCTTCTGGAAAAGTGATTGAAACGGAAACAGAGCTGCTTCACAAAAAAATTGAAAAGAAGCGGGAGGAAGCTTTGGAGGGAAATAACAGGGAGGCAGTAAATGCAGCGGTAAAAAAACCGGAACCAGTAAAGAAACCCTATGTGTTTCCGCCTACCAGCCTGCTGAAAACAGGAACGAAAGCTGCCGGTTCCTTCTCCGAACAGGAATATAAGGATACGGCCATTAAGCTGCAGCAGACACTCAGGAATTTTGGCGTAGGCGTTACGGTAACCAATATAAGCTGTGGTCCAACTGTTACCAGATATGAGCTTCACCCGGAACAGGGCGTAAAGGTCAGCAAGATTGTAGGCTTAGCAGACGATATTAAGCTGAGCCTGGCAGCAGCGGAAATTAGGATTGAAGCGCCCATTCCCGGAAAATCGGCTGTGGGAATTGAGGTTCCAAACAAAGAAAATTCCATCGTATACCTTCGGGAGCTTCTGGAATCAGAAGGATTTGCAAACAGCAAATCCCGGCTGACTTTTGCAGTAGGGAAAGATATCGGCGGACAGCCGGTAACGGCAGACATCGGGAAAATGCCTCATCTTTTAATTGCAGGCGCTACTGGATCCGGAAAATCAGTCTGTATCAATACCTTAATTATGAGTATTATTTATAAAGCAGATCCGGAAGATGTGAAGCTGATTATGATCGATCCAAAGGTAGTGGAATTAAGCATATATAATGGGATCCCCCATTTGATGATCCCGGTGGTTACGGATCCCAAAAAAGCTTCCGGTGCGCTGAATTGGGCTGTGGCGGAAATGGGAGATCGATACAAAAAGTTTGCCCAGTACAATGTGAGAGATCTGAAGGGATATAATGAAAAAATCAAAAATATCCAGGATATTCCTGAGGATAAGCGGCCTCAAAAACTGCCTCAGATTGTAATTATTGTTGACGAGCTGGCGGATCTTATGATGGTGGTTCCAGGAGAAGTAGAAGATGCTATCTGCCGTCTGGCCCAGCTTGCCAGAGCAGCGGGAATCCATCTGGTAATAGCTACCCAGAGGCCTTCCGTAAACGTTATTACTGGCTTAATTAAAGCGAATGTGCCTTCCAGGATTGCTTTTTCTGTGTCTTCCGGTGTGGACTCCAGAACGATTATAGACATGAACGGAGCGGAGAAACTTTTGGGGAAGGGCGATATGCTCTTTTATCCTTCCGGGGTTCCGAAACCTCAGAGAGTACAGGGAGCCTTTGTTTCCGATCAGGAGGTTTCCAGTGTGGTAGAGTTTTTAACCCAGCAGGGGCTGACAGCCAGCTACAATACGGAAATGGAAAGCAAGATGATGTCGTCTGCGTCGGATTTAGCCGGAGGCGGCGACAGCAGCCGGGACGAATACTTTGTCCAGGCGGGAAAATTTATTATCGAGAAAGAAAAAGCTTCTATCGGAATGCTTCAGCGGGTTTTTAAAATCGGCTTTAACCGTGCAGCCCGGATCATGGATCAGTTGGCTGATGCGGGAGTAGTAGGGGAAGAAGAGGGAACCAAACCAAGGAAGATCTTAATGACCATGGAGGAATTTGAAAACATCTTGTAAGCTTTGGTCAGGGAAGAACTAAGAAAAATGTTCAAAATGCAAAGGAGGCATCATCATGAAAACAGATATTCAGATTGCACAGGAAGCGAAAATGATCCCCATTAAAGAGGTAGCTGCAGCTTACGGCATCACAGAAGATGATCTGGAGCTTTACGGCAAGTATAAGGCAAAGCTGACAGACGAATTGTGGGAGCAGGTAAAAGACCGCCCCGACGGGAAGCTGGTTTTGGTGACAGCAATTAATCCGACGCCTGCAGGAGAAGGGAAAACCACAACTACAGTAGGACTTGGGCAGGCTTTGGCAAAGCTGAATAAAAAAGCGATTATTGCACTGCGGGAGCCTTCTTTGGGACCATGTTTCGGCATCAAGGGAGGAGCAGCAGGAGGCGGATACGCACAAGTAGTGCCTATGGAAGAGTTAAACCTTCATTTTACCGGAGATTTTCATGCAATTACCTCGGCGAATAATCTTTTGGCAGCCCTTTTGGACAATCATATCCAACAAGGAAATGCACTGGAAATTGATACCCGCCAGATTCTCTGGAAACGCTGTCTGGATATGAATGACCGGGTGCTGCGAAATGTAGTCGTAGGACTTGGAGCAAAACCGGACGGCTTTGTAAGAGAAGATCATTTTGTCATTACGGTGGCATCTGAAATCATGGCAATCCTTTGTCTTGCATCCGATATGAAGGACTTAAAGGATCGTCTTGGGCGCATTATTGTAGCCTATAACTATGCCGGTGAACCGGTTACAGCCGCTCAGCTTAATGCTGTAGGCGCCATGGCCGCTTTGCTGAAGGATGCCTTAAAACCAAATCTGATTCAAACCTTAGAGCACACAGGCGCCTTAGTCCACGGCGGACCCTTTGCCAATATCGCCCACGGCTGCAACAGCGTCCGTGCTACCAGAACAGCATTAAAGCTTGCTGATATTACAGTAACCGAGGCTGGTTTCGGAGCTGACTTAGGCGCTGAGAAGTTTTTTGACATTAAGTGCAGGATGGCAAGTCTAAAGCCGGATGCAGTAGTACTGGTAGCGACAGTCCGTGCTTTGAAATATAATGGAGGGGTTCCTAAAACAGAACTTTCTCATGAAAATTTAGAGGCCTTGGCAAAAGGAATTGTAAATCTGGAGAAGCATATTGAAAATCTGCAGAAATTCGGGGTTCCTGTGGTAGTTACCTTAAATTCCTTCATAAGTGACACAGAGGCTGAATACGCATTTATTAAGAATTTCTGCGAGGAAAGAGGCTGTGAATTTGCCTTATCCGAAGTTTGGGCAAAAGGCGGGGAAGGCGGCGTAGCCCTTGCAGAAAAAGTGCTGGAAACCCTGGAAAAGAAGGAAAGCCATTTTACGCCGATTTATCCCGATGAAGCAAGTTTAGAGGATAAGATTGCGGCTGTGGCAAAGGAAATTTACGGTGCCCAGAAAGTAAGTTATGCCCCGGCAGCCGCCAAAGCATTAAAGAAGGCAGAAGAAATGGGATTTGGAAGTCTTCCGGTTTGCATGGCGAAAACCCAGTATTCTCTGTCAGATGACCAGACAAAACTTGGCCGTCCGGAAGGATTTACCATTAATGTAAGAGATGCTTACGTTTCAGCAGGGGCCGGTTTTGTAGTGGTTCTTACCGGAGCAATTATGACTATGCCAGGCCTTCCGAAGAAACCGGCGGCAGATAGCATAGATGTAAATGAAGAAGGCGTGATTACCGGATTATTTTAGTTATAGAATGGAAAGGGCGTGGGCCTATGGTATTAAAGGATTGGATTAGGGAGCTTAACTGTCAGCTTCTTCAGGGGAGCCTGGATACGGAAGTGGAAGAAGTGGTCTATGATTCCAGAAAAGCCTGTCCCGGAGCGGTATTTGTGTGTATGAAAGGAGCCAGAACGGACTCTCACAAATTCTGCAGTCAGGTATATGAGGCTGGTGCCCGTGTATTCGTAGTGGAAGAACCCTTAGAGCTTCCAAAAGACGCGGTAATGCTTCAGGTGGAAAACGGGCGGAAAGCTTTGGCCGCCCTTTCAGCCGCCAGGTTTGGCTATCCGGACCGCACCATGGTTACCATCGGAGTTACAGGAACCAAGGGAAAAACTACCACTGTCCATATGATAAAAGCAATTTTAGAGGCATGTGGGAAACGGGTAGGAATGATTGGAACGAACGGCGTTTCCTTTGCCGGGGTGTGGGAACCGACCAGGAATACCACACCAGAATCTTACGAGCTTCATCGGTATTTTTCAAAAATGGCAGAGGCAGACTGCGAATATGTGGTAATGGAAGTTTCCTCCCAGGCATTTAAGATGCATCGGACAGACGGGATTTTCTTTGATTTCGGGATTTTTACCAATCTGTCACCAGATCATATCGGGCCAGATGAGCATAAAGATTTTGACGAGTATTTAGCCTGCAAGGCTATGATGTTTCAGCAGTGCCGGATCGGGATTGGAAATTATGATGATGAACATTTTCATCAGGTCACGGCAGAAGCAGACTGTCCCGTTTATACATATGGGATAGAAGGAGATGCTGATTTCAGGGCAGAGCAGATCCGCTTCGTAGCGGAAAGTGGCTTTGTAGGACTGGAGTTTGCGGTCAAGGGACGGCTGGACATGGAGGTTAAAGTCAATATCCCGGGAAGATTTAATATTTCAAATGCTGTGGCAGCATTTAGCGTATGCAGCTTTTTCAATCTTCCTGTTGATAAGATGGGCCGCGCATTAGAACGTATTTCTGTGAATGGACGAATGGAGCTGGCGTATGCCTCCAGCCGCTGCAAGGTAATTATCGACTATGCCCACAATGCAGTCAGTATGGAAAGTCTTTTGCATACACTCCGGGATTACCAGCCGGCCAGGCTGGTAGTGGTGTTTGGATGCGGCGGAAACCGTTCAAAAGACCGTCGGTATGCCATGGGAGAAATGGCAGGGAAGATGGCTGATTTTTCCATAATTACTGCTGATAATTCCAGGTATGAAAAGGTAGAGGATATTATAGCTGACATTGTGAGTGCCCTGGCTCCCACAAAGGGAGCCTATATCACGATTCCAGACCGGAGAGAAGCGATTACATATGCGATTGCCCATGCCCGGGAAGGCGATATGATCGCTATTATCGGAAAAGGACATGAAGATTATCAGGAGGTAAACGGCATCCGCACCCATTTCCTGGATCGGGAAGTAGTGGAGGAAGCGGTGCTTGCCATGGAGCAGCATCCGGACGCTCCTTAGAGCGTGTCTGAAAATTGCTTTCCGATACGCTCTGGGGTGCTCCATACGTTAACCGCAATATGAATATAAATGGAAGCAGGAAGTCAGGATATGGAAGATATAACAGTAAAGGATATTGTAAAAGCCTGCGGCGGAAAGCTGCTGTGCGGAAACCCGGAAACCATTCTTACACATATCAGCATTGATTCCAGAATGATGAAGGGGGACGATTTATTCGTTCCCCTCATTGGAGAGAAGAATGATGCTCATAATTATATCCATCAGGCCTTTGAAAATGGGGCCAAAGCTGTGCTGACCGCGCGTCACAGCCATATGGAATCAGAAAAACCGTGGATTCAGGTAGAAGATACCAAAAAGGCTTTGCAGGCCATCGGAACCTGGTATCGGAACCGGCTTTCTCTGCCTCTCATCGGGATAACCGGAAGTGTGGGAAAAACCACTACCAGAGAAATGATCGGAGCTGCCCTGGCTGCAAAATATAAGGTATATAAAACGCCGGGGAACAGCAACAGCCAGGTGGGTGTGCCCATTACGATCTCGGAAATTTTAAAAGAAGACGAAATCGGTGTAATTGAACTTGGCATCAGCGAACCGGGAGAAATGGAACGGATCGCTTTCGTGGCTAAGGTGGATCAGGCTGTGGTAACGAATATTGGCATTTCTCATATTGAGCAGTTAGGATCCCAGGATAATATTTGCCGGGAGAAATTTCATATACAGGATGGAATGGCAGAAGGAGGAATTCTCTATTTGAATGGGGATGACCCGATCCTGGTGAAGCAAAAAGCCAAAACCGGATGCCGGACAGTTTACTATGGTTTAGGTGAACACTGCGACTATCAGGCATCAGATATCCGGCTGGAAAAGGGAAAACCTGTTTTTATGGCGATCTGCAGAAAAGGGGGAGAATCTGCAAAAGTTTCTCTTAATGTATTTGGCCGGCATATGATCGGAAATGCCATGGCAGCGCTGGCTGTGGCAAGAGAAAATGGGATTTCGCTGGAAGACGGAGCAAGAGCCCTGGAAAAGTTTTGCGGGTATCAGGGAAGACAGCAGATTCATGAGGTAAATGGAATTACCATAATTGATGATTCTTATAACGCAAGCCCGGTATCTATGAAAGCGGGAATACAGGTTTTGTGTGATATCCCTGCTTCCGGAAGAAAGTTTGCCGTGCTTGCAGATATGAAAGAGTTAGGATCCGAAGCCTCTTCTTATCACAGGGAAATTGGAATATTTTTAGCAGAAAAAAAGATTCATGGGATCGCCCTTTATGGGGAACTGGCAGCTCAGATCGGAGAAGCTTTAAACAGACAAAAAGAGCTTGCAAACAGCCAGAAGAAAGAGGGAATGGAGGAATTCCCACAGGAAATCTGCTGTTTTTTAGAGAAGGAAAGTCTGAAAAAATGGCTGAAGGCTCAATTAAAAAGCGGAGATTGCGTGCTGTTTAAAGGTTCTAACAGTATGGGCCTGAAAACATTGGTTTCAGCATTTTTAAACCAATAAAAAGGCAGCAGCTTTTAAGTCTTCTGCTAACAGCAGCGGGTCTGCCGGTGGCGCCTGCAGAAAAGTTTGTCAAATTTGCAGTGAAAATGGTGTGTTTGCTGCCGGGCGCATGAAGGTTGCTGAGGGCATTCAGGCAAAATAACAAAATCGGAGAGAAAAGCACATGGCAGAATTTGCCGATATTATTATTGATATCTCACATGAGAAAGTAGACCGGCCTTTTCAGTACCGGATACCAGAATCTTTGAAAAGCCAGGTTTATGCAGGCTGCCAGGTGGATGTACCCTTTGGAAAGGGGAACCGGATCCGAAAGGGATATGTAGTAGGCTTATCCAATCAGGCTTGCTACGATCGGGAAAAACTAAAAGAAATTGTCAGGATCCATAAGGGAAGTGTTTCAGCAGAATCCCAGTTGATCCAAGTTGCCTGGTGGATGAAGGAGCGCTATGGATCCACTATGAACCAGGCTTTAAAAACGGTGCTCCCGGTAAAGCAGAAAGTAAAGCAGAAGGAGAAGCGATGGATTACCTGCCTGATAAGGAAAGAGGAGTTAAGGATTCAGATTGCAGAAGCTGCAAAAAGGAAATATAAGGCCAGGGAACGGCTTTTTAGGGCTTTTTTGGAAATGGAGCAGATTCCCTACGAAATGGCGCTGCAGCAGCTTCATATAACAGCGGCAGCGATGAAGCCTTTGATTGACCAGGGGATGATTCGATTAGATACCTTGGCAGATTACCGGAATCCGGCTGCCGGATTTTTGAAATCTCAGGGGAAAACAGGTTCATTGGTTACATTAAACCAGGAGCAGCAGGCAGTTGTTTCGGACATTTGTCTGCAGTATGACAAAGGGATTCAAAAGACCTATCTGATTCACGGAATTACCGGAAGCGGAAAAACAGAAATTTATATGGAGCTGATTGAACATATGCAGAGTCAGGGAAAAGAATCCATTCTCCTGATTCCGGAAATTTCCCTTACGTATCAGACGGTTATGCGGTTTTGCAGGCGGTTTGGAAATAAAGTTTCTTTTATTAATTCCAAGCTTTCGGCAGGGGAGCGGTACGATCAGTTTGAACAGGCAAGAAAAGGGGAAATTCAGATTATGATTGGCCCTCGTTCTGCGCTGTTTACTCCCTTCCGCAATCTGGGGCTGATTATAATGGATGAAGAACATGAAACTGCCTATAAAAGCGAAATCACGCCCAGATATCATGCAAGAGAAACGGCTCAGTACAGGGCCGGGCTGTGCGGCGCCAGTGTGGTGTTAGGATCTGCCACACCTTCTGTAGAAACCTATACGAAGGCGCTTCATGGGATTTACGGCTATTATAAAATCACCAGACGGGCGAAGAAAAACAGTATGCTTCCATCGGTTATGGTAGTGGATATGCGAAAGGAGCTGAAGGAAGGGAACCGATCGATTTTCAGCGGCCGTCTGGAAAGTCTGATAAAAGAAAAGCTGGCTAAAAAAGAACAGATTATTCTCTTTTTAAACCGCAGGGGATATTCCAGTTTTTTGTCCTGCAGAAACTGCGGGGCGGCCATTAAATGTCCTCACTGTGATGTTACCCTAACGCTTCACCAGGATGATCGTCTTGTATGCCACTACTGCAACTACCAAATCCGGCGTCCCAGGCTTTGTCCTGCCTGCTCTTCCCCTTACCTTGCACCCTTTGGGGCAGGAACGCAAAAAGTAGCAGCTTTGGTTCGGGAAACCTTTCCAGAGGCAAGGGTACTGAGGATGGACTATGACACTACCTCAAAAAAAGGGGGGCATGAGGCCATTTTATCTGCATTTTCCGGCCATGAGGCAGATATTTTAGTGGGAACCCAGATGATTGTAAAAGGTCATGATTTTCCGGCAGTTACTCTGGTAGGGATATTAGCGGCAGACCTATCTCTTTACGCCCCGGATTACCGGTGCGGGGAGCGGACTTTTCAGCTTTTGACTCAGGCGGCTGGAAGGGCAGGAAGAGATGAACGAAGCGGGCATGTAGTGATACAAACTTACAGCCCGGAGCATTACTGCATTGAAGCTGCTGCTACCCAGAATTATGAACAATTTTATCAAAAGGAAATGGAGTACCGGAAACTTCTTTCCTATCCTCCTGCCTGTGCGCTGATGGCATTAATGGTTAGTTCCCCAAATGAAGAAATAACAGGAAAGGCGATGGAAACTGCCTGGCGCATTGCCGAACATTTTTACCGGAACATGGCAGCAGGACCGCACCTGTCCGGTTCCCTAAATATGCAGTTTATCGGCCCGGTAAATGCGGTTATTTACAAACTTAATGATATGTACAGAAAAATTTTATATATGAAGTGCGAAAATTATGATATACTAATAAAAATCAGAAATCATATGGAAGAGGAATTAAAAGGTCACAGCTTTTATGGCCAGGCATCAATTCTGTTTGATTTTATGTAGATTTAAGAAGGAGAGCAAAGGATACATTATGGCAATCAGACAGGTAAGAACCATCGGAGATGAGATATTAAGAAAAGAATGCAAGCCGGTTAAGGAGGTAACTCCGCGGATCCGTGAATTAATAAAGGATATGTTTGAAACTATGTATGAAACCAACGGAGTAGGCCTTGCAGCCTCTCAGGTAGGTGTGTTAAAACAGATCGTAGTAATTGATGTAGATGACGAAAATCAGTATGTGCTGATTAATCCGGTAATTCTGGAAACGGAAGGCAGTCAGACTGGATATGAAGGATGCTTAAGCGTTCCGGGAAAGACGGGAATTGTGACCAGGCCTAACTGGGTTAAAGTAAGGGCTTATAATGAAGAAATGGAGCCTTATGAACTGGAGGGCGAAGAACTGCTGGCCCGTGCAGTGTGTCATGAATGCGATCACTTAAAAGGCGGTTTGTATGTGGATTTGGTAGAAGGAGAACTGGAAGATACCGATAGTCTGGAGGAAGAAGAACAGGACTAATATTTTGGAGGAAGTTATGAGAATTGTTTTTATGGGAACTCCCGATTTTGCTGTGCCTGCCCTGGAAGCCATAGCAAAAGGCGGTCATCAGGTGATTGCCGCAGTGACACAGCCGGACAAGCCCAAAGGGCGGGGAAAGGCAGTGCTGATGACTCCGGTGAAGGAAAAGGCAATAGAGCTGGGAATTCCGGTTTTCCAGCCGGTAAAAGTAAGAGAGGAATCTTTTATCAGTAAGCTAAAGGAAATGAACCCGGAAGGGATTGTAGTGGCAGCGTTTGGGCAGATCCTTCCAAAAGCCATTTTGGATCTTCCAAAGTATGGGTGCATTAATATCCATGCATCCCTTCTCCCCAAGTACCGGGGAGCGGCGCCGATCCAGTGGGCTTTAATAGACGGGGAAACAGAAACCGGTCTTACCACAATGATGATGGATACGGGACTGGATACAGGAGATATGTTAGAACAGGTAGTGATACCGATTGAAGAAGGGGAAACAGGAGGGAGCCTCCATGATAAGCTGAGCCTTGCCGGAGGGCCTTTGATTCTTTCTACTTTAAAAAAGGCGGAAGAAGGAAGCCTTTCCCCTATTCCTCAGAAAGAATCGGAAACCTGCTATGCGAAGATGCTGACCAAATCCATTGGCGATATTGACTGGAACCAGGATGCCAGACAGATTGAACGGCTGATACGAGGATTAAATCCATGGCCCAGCGCCTATACCTGCCTGGATGGAAAAACATTAAAAATATGGCAGGCTCAGGTGACTGCAGATGAATTTGACAAAATTCCGGGGCAGGTCGTAAAGGCAGACAAAGAGGGACTTTTGATCCAGACGGGAAAGGGGATCTTAAAGATTGATTCCCTCCAGATAGAAGGCAAAAAGCGGATGGATTTTGATGCATTTTTAAGAGGATGCCCGATTGAAGAAGGAACCAGATTGGAAAGGAGATCATAAAGTATGGGATATGGCGGATATGGTTATTATGGGTTTGACTGGACCTATATTTTAGTATTAATCGGCGTGGTAATTTCCATGGCAGCTTCGGCTAAGGTAAACGGTACATTTAACCGATATTCCGGAACCTGGTCTGCTAGCGGCTTAACAGGCGCGGAAGTGGCCAGGCGGATTTTGCAGGCACAGGGAATCTATGATGTAACTGTGCGCCAGGTTCCGGGAAATTTAACGGATCATTACGATCCGCGTTCAAAAACAGTTAATTTATCCCAGTCCGTATACGGCTCCACTTCGATTTCTGCTATTGGGGTTGCAGCTCATGAATGCGGACACGTAATCCAGGATGCTACCTCTTATGCCCCATTAAAGATCCGGGCGGCGCTGGTTCCGGCGGCTAATTTCGGAAGTGTTCTGTCCTGGCCTCTGATTTTAATTGGCGTGATGATCGGCGGTCTTGGATCTCCTATAGTAGAAATCGGGATTCTGCTGTTTAGTCTGGCAGTATTATTTCAATTGGTAACGCTTCCGGTGGAATTTAATGCTTCCGCCAGAGCTTTGCGAATTCTTGGCGACAGCCGCATCCTTGCCCAGTCAGAGGTTTCAAAAGCCAGGAAAGTTTTAAGTGCGGCAGCGCTGACTTATGTGGCGGCAGCCGCTGCGTCCATTCTGCAGCTTCTTCGGCTGGTAATCTTATTTGGAGGGCGAAGGCGGGATGACTGATACAAAAAACATTCGGGAACTGGCCCTGGATATTTTAATGGAAATTTTAGAAAAGGGCAGTTACAGTCATGTGGTTTTAGGCCAGGCTCTTGGAAAATACCAATACCTTACCAAACAAGACAGAGGATTTATCACCAGGATTACAGAAGGAGTTTTAGAGTATCTGATTCAAATTGACTGGATGCTAAACCGCTATTCCTCTACAAAGGTGGAAAAGATGAAACCGGTAATCCGCACCATCCTTAGGATGTCCGTGTATCAGATCGTATATCTGGATCGGATTCCGGATGCTGCCGCCTGCAATGAAGGGGTAAAACTGGCTATAAAGAGAAAGTTTACGGGATTAAAAGGATTTGTGAATGGGATTTTAAGAAGAATTTCCAGGGAAAAGGAGAGCATGTTAAAGGAACTTGCAGAGCCTGCATTTCCCTGGCCCTTTATCCGTTATTCCATTCCGGAATGGCTGTATGAAATGTGGAAGAAAGAGCTGGGGCAGGAGCAGACAGATGGAATTCTGTCTGCCTTTTTACAGCAGGCTCCTACCACAGTGCGCTGTAACTTAAGTCTGGCTTCTAAAAATGAGATTTTGGACAGCCTATCTGCCCAGGCGGCAGAGGTTACGGAATCTCCTTATTCAGACAAAGTACTTTTGCTTTCAGGCTATGACTATCTGGAAGGACTGGAAGCTTTTTTAAAAGGCTGGATACAGGTGCAGGATCTTAGTTCCGTTTTTGCTGGGGAAGCAGTTTGCCCGGAAAAAGGAAGCTATGTTCTGGACGTGTGTGCAGCTCCTGGCGGGAAAAGTCTTCATATGGCAGATATGCTTGCAGGAACCGGAATGGTGGAGGCACGGGATATCAGCCAGGCCAAAGCTGAGCTGATTAAAGAAAATATCAGCCGTTCCGGCTTCTCAAACATTTGCGTAACGGTTCAGGATGCACTGGAATTTGTCCCGGAATCGGCAGGAAAGGCAGATATTCTTCTTGCGGATCTTCCTTGCTCCGGTCTTGGGATTATCGGAAAAAAACCAGATATTAAGCTGCACATGACTCCGGATAAGCTGGAAGCATTAAAAAAGCTGCAAAGGGAGATTTTAGCTGTAGTATGGCAGTATGTGAAGCCGGGAGGAATTTTGGTCTATAGTACCTGCACAATCCATAAAGGCGAAAACCAGGAAACGGCAGAATGGTTTTTAAATCACTATCCGTTTAAACCGGTGGATTTAACCGGACAATTTGGAGATCAGATTCAGGAAACATCACTAAAGGAGGGGCAGATGCAGTTTTTACCAGGAAAATATCCCTGTGACGGTTTTTTTATAGCCGTATTCAGACGGGATCTGCCTTAAAAGAGGAAAGGAAGTATGGAAAAGCAAGATTTAAAATCTCTGACAATAGAAGAGTTAACAAAAGAACTCACTGTCATGGGTTATCCGGCATTCCGGGCCAGGCAGGTTTACCAGTGGCTTCATGAAAAATTAGCAGAAAGTTTTGATGAGATGACCAATCTTCCCAAGGAGATGCGAAGGGAGCTGTCGGAAGCTTACTATCTGAAGGCTTTGCAGATTGTGGATATTCAGATATCGAAAATCGACGGAACCAGAAAATACTTGTTTGCCCTGGGAGATGGAAATATAATTGAAAGTGTGTGGATGAAGTATAAACACGGCAATTCTGTCTGCATTTCTTCCCAGGTAGGATGCCGGATGGGGTGTCGGTTCTGTGCTTCTACTTTAGATGGACTGGAAAGGAATCTTCTCCCGTGGGAAATGCTGGATCAAGTTTACCGGATTCAAAAAGAAACAGGAGAGCGGGTTTCTAATGTAGTAGTGATGGGGTCTGGAGAGCCTTTGGACAACTATGATAATCTGGTTCGTTTTATCCGTCTGTTAAGCGGTGAAGGCGGGCTTCATATCAGCCAGCGGAATATTACGGTTTCTACCTGCGGGATTGTGCCGGGAATTAAGCGCTTGTCAAAGGAAGGACTTGGGGTAACCCTTGCCTTATCCCTTCATGCGCCAAATGATAAGGTAAGAGAAACCTTAATGCCGATTGCGAAAACTTACCGGCTGGAGGAAGTGCTGGAAGCCTGCCATGAATATTTTGTTCAGACAGGGCGGCGGGTTACTTTTGAATACAGTCTGGTAAAAGGGGTAAACGATACCCAAAAGGAAGCGAGAGCTTTGGGAGTTTTGCTGAAAGGCCGGGAGGGGCATGTAAATCTGATTCCGGTAAATCCTATTAAAGAGCGGGATTTTAAGCAGTCTGACCAGGCTGCTGTTTGTGCATTTAAAATTTTACTTGAAAAAACAGGAATAAATGTTACTATAAGAAGAGAGATGGGCCGCGATATTAATGGGGCATGCGGACAGCTTAGGAAACGCTATTTGGAATCACAAAATCAGCCGGTAAGCGGCAGTCTTACAAACGCCGGCATATTGGGGAATTTTTAGCCGGAAAAATAATCTATCAGGAAGGGGGGATTCGGTGCAGGCAGTTGGAAGGACGGATCCAGGTATGGTTCGTGACATCAACCAGGATGCAATTTTTATTTCCACCACGCCGGTAGGCCCTTTGCCCAGTCTTTTTTTAGTAGCAGACGGGATGGGAGGGCATAATGCAGGAGATTTTGCTTCTAAGTTCCTGGTTGAGCATTTGGAAGGTCAGTCTTTGCAGACGCCCCAAATTAAAGCGCTTCAAGATGGCATCCATACAGTAAATCAAATGCTTTATGAAAAATCGCTGGAAGATATTCAGTTTCATGGCATGGGAACAACCTTAGTAGCAGCAGTTTTTTGCGGCGGAAAGCTTTATGTAGCGAATATAGGCGACAGCCGCCTCTATGTGGTCGGAAAAGAAATCCGGCAGATCACCAAAGATCATTCTTATGTAGAAGAAATGGTAGCCTTAGGGCTTATGAACCGGGGAAGTGCAGATTATAAACGGAATAAAAATATTATTACAAGGGCAGTAGGAACTGCCTCGGAAGTGCAGATTGATTTTTTTGAAGTGAGTCTGAGGGAAGGAGAACAGTTTTTACTTTGCTCAGACGGTCTCCCTAATATGGTGGAGGAAAAATCGATATACAAAATTGTGAAAAATGCTCCGTCACTGGAAGTTGCAGTCCGGATTTTAGTGGATCGGGCCAACAACAGCGGCGGGTTTGATAATATATCGGTCGTATTGGTTAAGCCAAGGGAAAGCGGGGTGAGGCCATGTTAAGACCAGGAATGTATCTTCAGGAACGTTACGAGATCATGGAACAGATTGGGACTGGCGGGATGGCAGACGTATATAAGGCCACTTGCCACACGCTAAACCGTCTGGTAGCAATTAAAGTCCTGAAGGAAGAATTCAGCAGAAATGAAGAATTTGTCAACCGCTTTAAGATGGAGGCCCAGGCAGCAGCCAGGCTGTCCCATCCGAATATTGTAAATGTATTCGATGTAGTGGATGATGGCGATATCCACTATATTGTTATGGAATTGATAGAAGGGATTACCTTAAAGAGCTATATTGCCAAAAAGGGCTTCCTGGAAGTAAAGGAAACCATCGGCATTGCAATCCAGATGGCTCAGGGAATGGCGGCAGCTCATCAGCAGAATATTATTCATCGGGATATTAAGCCCCAGAATATTATTATTTCGAAAGACGGGAAGGTAAAGGTGGCAGATTTTGGAATTGCAAGAGCCGCCTGTACCAACAGTCAGGAGTCAGATGCCATTGGATCTGTGCATTATATTTCACCGGAACAGGCTACCGGAGATTCGGTGGATGCCAGAAGTGATATTTATTCCCTGGGAATTACTATGTTTGAGATGATAACCGGACGCCTGCCCTTTGATGGGGAGAATACAGTTATGGTTGCCATGGCTCATTTAAAAGCTCCGATTGCATCACCAAAGGAGAGCAATCCGGATATACCGGAAAGCCTGGAAGAAATTATCCTGACTTGTACAGAAAAGAAGCCGGAAAACCGTTATGACACAGCCGAGGAGGTTATCGCTGATTTAAGAAAAGCCCTTATAAACCCGTATGATGGAATGTTTGTTCCATTTGTGAGGAAAGAAAGACAGAAAAAACTGGAAGGCGAGGCGAAAGGGGAAGAAGCTCTGACACAGGAAGAGAAAGAAAGCAGCATTCAGCACAAAGAAGGGAACCAAAAGGAAACAGGTTTCGGGCTGGATGATTTTGAAGGCCGGTGGGAAGAATTAGAACCAAAGGATTCCGAACCGAATTCCGGAACAAAACAGCGCCCTGCTGCCAGATATGATATTACCCGCCAATTGGAACGTATTTTTGCGGCAGCAGGCGTGGTGGCAGCCATTATCATTGTAGCGGTGCTGCTGATTGTGGTGATCCGGCTGGGCGGCATGTTCCGGTTTGGAAGTGCCAACATCGATCCGTCTGAGGAGAAACGGGAAGAAAGCCAGGTGGCAGAAGTCACTACAGCAGCCATCGCTGACAGCCAGGTTATTATGCCTAACCTTCTTACTAAGCCATTGCCTATGACAGAAAATCAGGCCAGAAAGCTTCTGGAAGACAGCGGATTAAAAATGATTGTCAGCAGTGTGGAAAATTCCAATGAAATTCCGGCTGGATATGTGATGGCTCAGGAATATCCGGAAGGAACAACACTGGAAAAAAATACGACAGTGAATGTTAAGGTCAGCAAGGGAAGCGGAACGATTGCCCTGGACGAACTAGGACTGATCGGCATGGAACAGCAGGCTGCTTTTGCGCTGTTAGTGGAACGGAGGCTGGTGGTTTCTCTTACAGAGGAATTTAGCGACATCATTCCAGCAGGCAGTGTGATTAGCTACGATCCGGTTAATCCCAAAGAAGGGGAAACCGTAACATTGCAGATCAGCAAAGGACCTTCTCATGCTTTGGTTCCGGATGTAACCAATTTAACTCCAGGGGAGGCGGAAGCCGCCCTGATAGCGGCAGGTTTTATTCCGGTGGCAGCAGGTGAGGAGAACAGTGAAACAGTAGATGCAGGGCGTGTTTTTGGACAGTCAGCCCAGCCTGATCTTCCCTATTTAAAGGGGCAGCCCATTCAGTACTATATTAGTTTGGGACCAAGCGAAACCATAATTGGTGTTACCCATTACGTTGCTTCTATTGATAAGCAGTATAATTTAAGTATGGATTTAGGTCCCGGATCCTCCAGCACCAGTGTACAGATTGTAATCCGGCTGCGGCAGGAGGTAAATGGAAAAACCGTTCTGAAAAATCTGGTGGAACCCAGAAAAGTAGTGGGTGATACGATGATACCCATCTCATTTTCCAGAATTGAAGGTGCAGACGGCGTAGAAGAAGGAGTTGTGGAACTGGTGGATTTGGATCAGAACAAGATACTGGCATCTTATCCGGTGTCCTTCTTTAAGACAGAGGATTAAAATGACAGGTAAGATTATAAAAGGAATAGCAGGCTTTTATTATGTGCATAACGGCAAAAGCCAAATTTATGAGTGCAAGGCAAAGGGGATTTTTCGAAACCGGAAGATTAAGCCTTTGGTAGGCGATAACGTGGAATTTTCTGTTTTGGATGAAACGGAATTGGAAGGCAATATTCATGAGATCCTTCCGCGAAAGAATGCTCTTATCCGGCCTGCTGCAGCCAATATTGACCAGGCATTGATTTTGTTTGCCCTGGCAGATCCAAAGCCGAATCTGAATCTTTTGGATCGGTTTTTAGTGATGATGGAGCAGGCCAAAATTCCGGCAGTTATCTGCTTTAATAAAAAAGATTTATGTTCAGAAGATGAGCAGGCCAAATACAGAAAGATTTATGAAAATACGGGATATCCTGTCTATCTGATCAGCGCCGAAACGGGAGAGGGAATTGATGAAATCAAGCAGTTGATCCGGGGAAAAACAACTGTGTTAGCCGGCCCTTCCGGGGTGGGAAAATCCTCGCTGACCAATCTTCTTCAGCCCAAAGCCGGGATGGAAACGGGGAAAATCAGCGAGAAGATAAAGCGAGGGAAACATACGACCCGGCACTGCCAGTTGTTTTATGTAGAAGAACAGACATTTCTTATGGATACCCCCGGCTTTAGTTCCATGTATATTGACGGGATGGAAGCAGAGGAATTAAAAAACTATTTTCCGGAATTCCAGCCAAAGGAAACAGCCTGTAAATTTATCGGCTGCGTTCATATAGGAGAACCGGTATGCGGCGTAAAAGCTGCCATAGAATCAGGAGAATTAAGCCGAAACCGGTATGAAAATTACAAGCTGCTTTATCAAGAGCTGAAAGAGAAAAGGAGATTTTGAAATGTATATATTAGCGCCCTCTATATTAGGAGCCGATTTTTCCATGCTGGATCAGCAGATTAAGGCAGTTTCTGATGCCGGTGCAAGATACCTGCATTTAGATGTGATGGATGGGATATTTGTGCCCAGTATTTCTTTTGGTATGCCAGTAATTTCCGCTATTCGGAAATGCTCTGACCAGTTTTTCGATGTGCATATGATGGTAAAAGAGCCTGGCCGGTATGTGGAAGATATGAAACAGGCCGGAGCCGATTTAATTTGCGTTCATCAGGAGGCCTGCATTCATTTAGACAGGACGCTCCATCAGATTCACCAAGCCGGGTTAAAGGCAGGAGTAGCCATTAATCCGGCCACTCCGGTAGAAATGCTGGACTGCGTACTGGACCAGGTGGATCAGGTTTTGATTATGTCCGTAAATCCTGGATATGGAAGTCAGAAATTTATCCCATACACCTTAAATAAAATCCGTAAGCTGCGCCAGATATTAAAGGAGCGGGGGCTTCAGGCGGACATTCAGGTGGACGGAGGCGTTACCCTTTCGAATGTGAAACAATTTTTAGATGCCGGAGCAAACATACTGGTGTCAGGTTCCGCTGTATTCGTAGGGGATGGGGCTGAAAATACCAGGGCTTTTATGAAAATTTTAAACGAGTATGAGGCAAGGGAACAATGAAAACCTGTTTGATCATAACCGGAGGATCCTTGGACTTAACGTTTGCCCGTTCCTTCTGCAGCGGACAGACCTTTGACAAAATAATTGCAGTAGACGGCGGTTTAAAAGCTGCAAAAAGCCTTGGCCTGGTGCCGGATATCATTGAAGGCGATTTTGACACGGCAGAGCCGTCACTGCTGGAAGAATTTAAACAGATCCCTTATATTGTATGGGACATCCATAAGCCGGAAAAAAATGAAACCGACATGGAACTTGCCCTTTTAAAAGCCATGGCTTATGGATGTACCCATATTACAATTCTGGGAGCTATGGGCGGTCGGTTTGACCATATGCTGGCAAATGTATTTCTTCTCTACCATTGTCTGCAGCAGGGAGTGGAAGCTTGTATTATTGACAGGCAGAATAAGATTTATTTAATAGAAGAACACCACGTTTTTAGCCGTTCAAAACAGTGGGGAACTTATATTTCCTTCCTTCCTCTTTTAGGAGAACTGAAAGGGATTACGCTGGAGGGGTTTCGGTATCCGCTGCTGAACTACGATCTGGAAGCGGCCAGCAGCCGGTGTATCAGCAATGAACTGATCCAGGAAAAAGGCACTATTACCATTCGGGAAGGAGTGGCAATTTGTGTAGAGTCAGCCGATTAAGGGTGCCAGTACACCAGAAAGGGCAGGAGAATCTGTAGGTATGAAGAATTATCACCAAAAAACAATTGCAATGGTAAATGATTTATCCGGATACGGCCGCTGCTCTTTAACAGTGGCTATGCCGATCGTATCGGCTATGGGAATCCAGTGCTGTCCGGTGCCAACTTCCATTCTTTCTAACCATACCGGGTTTCCTGTATGGTTTT
Source organism: Lachnospiraceae bacterium (assembly GCA_022796475.1). Classification (GTDB taxonomy): domain Bacteria; phylum Bacillota; class Clostridia; order Lachnospirales; family Lachnospiraceae; genus Caccovicinus. Next base: position 53,487 of record JAAWIS010000005.1, read on the forward strand.
TTGATGATTATACGGATAAAATGGAGCGTTATATTGAAAAATGGAACGAGCTGGATTTAACATTTGACGGGATTGCTACCGGATTTTTAGGCTCTCAGCATCAGATCCAGATCGTATCGGATATGATTAAAAGGTTCCGGAAACAGGAAACCAAGGTGATTGTAGATCCGATTATGGGGGATCATGGCAAGCCTTATTCCACCTATACCCCCGGAATGTGCCGGGAAATGGAAACCCTTGTAAAGCTGGCGGACGTGGTAACTCCAAATGTAACGGAAGCTTGTATCCTGACGGGAAAAGAATACCGAAAAGAAGGATGGAAGCAAAAGGAGCTGGAAGAAATGGCTTGTGAGATTCAAAAGATGGGGCCTTCTTCTGTGGTAATTACCGGAGTGTCCAGCGCAAAAAGCCTTACTAACGTGGTACTGGAACCAGACGGAAGAATTGTTTTTTGGCGCAAAAGGCGGGCAGGCAATGATCGGCCTGGGACGGGAGATGTATTTTCATCGATTGTGGCAGGCTCTGCAGTTCTGGGATGGAGCCTTTCAGAGGGAGTGGCTCTTGGGGCCGAGTTTGTAAAAAAGTGTATCCAAAAATCAGATGCCTTAGATATTCCTGTGAAAAACGGCGTCTGCTTTGAACTGCTTCTGCCAGAGCTTATTATGGGCTGTAAAAAGGGGACAAAAGGGGCTTTTCATTCATAGAAAAATGTGGTATCTTAAAGGACAGAGCAAAATAATGGTTACTGTTTACAGCAGCTAATAATGCTACCCAGGAGGAAGATTATGTTAGATATTAAGTTCGTCCGTGAGAATCCGGACATAGTAAAACAGAATATTAAGAATAAGTTTCAGGATAATAAGCTGCCTCTCGTAGACGAAGTAATTGAGCTGGATGCCCAGAACCGGGCGGCAAAAGCAGAGGCAGACAGCCTGCGGGCTTCCCGGAATAAACTTTCAAAAGAGATCGGCAAGCTGATGGGGCAGGGCAAAAAGGAAGAAGCAGAGGAAGTGAAGGCAAAGGTAAACGCTAATGCCGCCCGTCTGGCAGAGCTGGAGGCAAAAGAGGGTGAGCTGGAGGAAAAGGTTTTAAAGATTATGATGACCATCCCCAATATTATCGATCCCAGTGTGCCTATCGGTAAGGATGACAGTGAAAATGTAGAAGTGGAACGATTCGGAGAGCCTGCTGTTCCGGATTTCGAGATTCCGTACCACACAGATATTATGAAGCGTTTTGACGGGATTGACTTAGACGCAGCCGGAAAGGTTGCCGGAAATGGCTTTTATTATCTGATGGGGGATATTGCAAGACTTCACTCTGCTGTAATCTCCTACGCACGTGATTTTATGATTAACCGGGGCTTTACTTACTGTGTGCCGCCTTTTATGATCCGCAGCAACGTAGTAACCGGCGTTATGTCCTTTGCTGAAATGGATGCCATGATGTATAAGATTGAAGGAGAAGATTTATACCTGATTGGAACCAGTGAGCATTCTATGATTGGAAAGTTTATCGATACCATTACGCCTGAGGCAGAGCTGCCAAAAACCTTGACCAGCTATTCCCCTTGTTTCCGAAAGGAAAAAGGCGCCCATGGCATTGAAGAGAGAGGCGTTTACCGGATTCACCAGTTTGAAAAACAGGAGATGATTGTGATCTGCAAGCCGGAAGAGTCGCCTATGTGGTACGATAAACTGTGGCAGAATACGGTGGATTTCTTCCGCTCCCTGGAGATTCCGGTTCGTACTCTGGAATGCTGCTCCGGTGATCTGGCAGATTTAAAGGTGAAATCCTGCGATGTGGAAGCCTGGTCGCCACGGCAGAAAAAGTATTTTGAAGTAGGCTCCTGCTCGAATTTAGGTGATGCTCAGGCGCGGCGTCTGAAAATCCGGGTAGATGGGGAGAAGGGCAAATACTTGGCTCATACTTTAAATAATACTGTAGTAGCCCCGCCCCGTATGCTGATTGCATTTTTAGAAAACCATCTCCAGGCAGACGGCAGCGTAACCATCCCTCAGGTGCTGCAGCCTTATATGGGCGGCATGAGCGTTATGGTTCCGAAAAAGTAAGAAAATTTAGCTTTCCGTCTGTTTCCGGGCGGAGTTGATTAATAAAAGAAAAAATTCCCAAAATGTATGGTTTTTGGCATTTTGCTGTTAAAATGTTATAGCTGAGCTGCAGAAGGGAAAGCCGCAGAAGCCAGGTACTGTCTGCAAAAATGAAAAAACGAATACTTAAAGAAACCAGCCGTCACGATTCGAAGTGGCGGCTGGTTTCTGTCTTTAAAGATTGCACTGCGCTTTAGCGCGTGCCTGGAAATTCAGGCAAGTCATTTGCCTAAATACACTAGCCGCAATTAAGCGAAAAAGATAGTGAAAAGCATCCTTGAATATGCTATAATAAATACAGTCGTATGAAGGTTCTTTTCCACACGGAAAGGAGCAGAACAATGTGGCAGAAACATTGGGAAATATGGGTTCTGCCCGCATATAAGAATCTCAAAAAAGATAATCGAATCTGCTAACAGCAGTGGATTAGCAGTGCAAGAGAAAAAGAAGGCTGGAAACAGCAGCAAATATATTGTTCTGGCAGGCAACAATCCATCAGCGCAGTTGCTGCTTGCGGAATGATGCACCAGATAGAACGAAAAGAATATGAAGCAGGGGGAAATATGGCAAGACAAGGAAAAAAAACACAGGTTTCCGCACAGGAAAAACTTTCTGCACAGACAAAAGTTTCAATGAAAGCCCAGGCAAATAATGTGATATTTGCGCTGGATATCGGCACGAGAAGTATTATTGGAATGGTAGGGGTTGTTCAGGAAAATAAGGTAAAAGTCATCGCTGTGGAAAAAGAGGAGCACGGGGAACGGGCCATGATGGACGGACAGATCGAGAATATTGAGAAAGTGTCTGTCCTTGCGGGGAAGATGAAAAAGCGTCTGGAAGATAAAGTTCATATCCAGCTTACCAGGGTCTGTGTGGCTGCTGCAGGGCGGGCGCTGAAAACAAAACGGGCTGACTATGAACTGGATTTGCCCGGCACACAATTAATCGATGACGAAATAATCAGCCGCTTGGAGGCCGGTGCAATTGCAAAGGCAGAGGAAGCATTCGATGCGGAAAATGAGGCGCGTGACGATTTCAGGCGCTTTTATCTGGTTGGTTATACGGTATGTCAGTATTTTCTGGATCAATATATGATATCAAATTTAAAGGATCACAGAGGACGGCAGCTAAAAGTAGATTTGATTGCCACATTTCTCCCCAGTGAAGTGGTAGAGAGTTTGTACACCACAATGCATAAAATCGGTCTTGAGGTGGCAAGTCTGACCTTGGAGCCCATTGCTGCCATTAATGCCGCTATTCCGGAAAATATCAGGCTTTTAAACTTGGTTATGGTGGATATTGGCGCCGGAACTTCCGATATCGCCGCCTGTACAGGAGGAAGTGTTACCGGATATACGATGGCTACTGTAGCAGGAGATGAGATTACCGAAACGATTATGAAGCAGTATCTGGTGGATTTTCCGACTGCGGAAGCAATCAAAATGCAGCTTGATGTCCGGGATGAGATTTCCTTTACTAACATTTTAGGTATTGAGCAGAAGTTGGCAAAAGATGAAATTACAAAATATATTCGCGGAACTTTAGAGGCGCTTTCTAAAGAAATTGCGGATAAAGTAGTAGAAATAAACGGCTCTGCCCCTTCAGCGCTGTTTCTGGTAGGAGGGGGAAGTAAGCTGGCCGGATTAAAAGATGGGATTACGGAAGCACTGGGAATGGATGCAAACCGGGTAACGATAGCAGGAAATTATTTCTTAAGCAGTGCATTTTCTGATGAGTATGATTTAAACAATCCGGAATATGCCACACCTTTAGGAATTTTAATTTCCTCTGGATTAAATTTAATAAACGACAGTTTTCGTGTCACATTAAATGGAAAGCCGGCAAAGCTGTTCCGAAGCGGAAGTTTTACAGCGCTGAATCTTTTAATGATGAACGGTTATAATTTCCGGGATATTATGGGACGTGCAGGTGTGAATCTGACCATTACCATTAATGGGATGAGAAAGGTGTTTCACGGCACTGCGTCGGAACCTGCATCTCTTTTCATTAATCAAAAAGAAGGGAAGCTTTCCGATGTGATCCATGCAGGAGATGATATTGAATTCATTCCTGCTATCCAGGGAGTATCAGCCAAGGCTTGTTTGGGGGATATTGACGGAGCGAAGGACTGTATCGAAATTACCTTAAACGGCATCCATGCCCCGCTGAATACGGCATTAAAAAATGGAGATACCGTAATGATAAAGCAGCCTGAAAAGCCGGCTCCTCCAGTTCCAAATATCCAGCAGAACGAACAGGATGATTTCAGAGATCCCTCTTTTAAGGAGGCAGCATCCGAAGAAGCAAAAGCTGCAGAAAATGAACAGACAAAAGAAATGATGGCAGAGAGGGAGCTGACAGAAGCGAAAGCAGCGGAAATTGAACAGGCGGCAAAGCCGGAGAATGAATCAGCAGAATGGAACGAAGCAGAAGAACAAGTGTTATCAGATGAGCCTGAGGAAACGAAAACCTTACAACTGGAAGAAATAGGAGAATCTGCAGAAGCAGAGAATCTGGCAGAAGAAAAGCCGGAAACAGAAGAGGAAAAAGAAGAAAATATGCTGGAAACTATGACAGAAACAGCAGGAGGCGAACCGCAGGACGGGATCTTTTTTGAGTTAAATGGCAAGCCTCTTTGTCTTCCTAAAAAGCAGGATGGAAGACCTTACTATTTAATGGATTTGATCCAACATTCCGGAATTGATTTGGAACATCCAAAAGGCGTGGTGCTGTTAAGAGTAAATGGAGAAGAAGGCCGGTTCCAGCAAGTACTAAAAGAAGGAGATGTGATCTCGATTTTAGAAGCCCAAAAGTAACAAAATAAAAAAAGTAGCTGATTTTTGGTCATTTTAGATATTTTCATTTGGGGTTTTTTGGTATATGATGATATCTGAGGGAATTAGTAAGCGGGCGGTACTCTGGGAAATGGGTTTTGCCCCAGACAGTGAAGGGAGAATTTTGTTATGCTGAAGGTTTTTACAGACAGGAAAAATTTTGATCTGGGAATTGAGGATTACGGCCTTTCCGGAGGGAATGATATTAATATTTATATTTTGGATGAGGACATGAGTGCGCTGTCTTTGATGGAGGCCTTTCGTGCCTGCCGGTATAATCCGCTGAGAACTTATTATTATATTCCAAAAACAGAGAGTAATTTTTCAAAATATGCTACAGAATCTATTTCACGAGGAACCGTCAACCTGTTTTCTGACCTGGAAGAAATGAAGGAAGCCCTTCGCAGCGAAGTGGATGCATGGCGCTCTTATTCCATTCCGGAGTGTATTACAAAATCTGCCGGTAATTTTAAAATTTTATTAAACAGAGAGCGGGTTACTTCTTTAAGTGTTGCAGTTACGGCAGCTTTAAATAAAAATAGCTGTTATACCGTAGCAGAAGGGTTAACAGCTTTGCTTCAGTCAGGAGCTCCGCTGCTGCCCCAGGAATTTGAGGCCAGCTTAAATCAGATTTTAGAAAGCTCAAAAAAGGCAAAGAGGGCAAATGATGCATTTGCACAGTACCAGTCCCAGTTTTTATCTGTGTTAGCTGCCGGCAATCGGGAGATCAACACAGAATGGCATACGGAAGAGTATGACGGCATGGCCCTTCACGTTATGTTTCAGCCATTTGAACCAGAAGGAAAACCGCTGGATTCCAGAATTAAAATTATTGCACAGTTGGTGAAAGAAAAGCAGAAACATTGATTTGTAAATGAAAAAGGAAAAACAGCCAGAAAGGCAGCCAGCAGGTGATATGAAAATCACTGATCTGGCTGCTTATTTTTCTTTGAAAATCGGGCACTTCTCACGCCGGAGCGCGTCTGCGTCAGCGGACACTTAATTTAAAAAAGATACTTGACACATAATATTATATAGTGTATAGTATTACTATAATATTATATAACGTATAATATTATAGTACAGCATCAATATAAAAACCAGAAAATTTAGAATGGGAGTGAGGATATGGTTTTCAATACGGGAGCTGCTCTGTTAGACGCCGTTGTTCTGGCTGTGGTGTCAAAAGAAATGGAAGGAACCTATGGGTATAAAATTACTCAGGATGTAAGGGCAGTAATCGAGATTTCAGAATCAACCCTGTATCCGGTGCTTCGCAGGCTTCAGAAAGATGACTGCCTGGAAGTATATGACCAGGCGATTGACGGCAGAAATCGGAGATACTATAAGATCACAGAAAGAGGAAGAGTGCAGCTAAATCTGTACCGCAGCGAGTGGGGAAATTATTCCCAAAAAATATCCCGCATTTTTGAGGAGGCTATGGTATGAGGAAAGTTGATTTTATGGAGAAACTGGAATATCTGCTGCAGGATATTCCGGATGAGGATAAAGGGGATGCCCTTGCATATTACCAGGACTATCTGGAAGAAGCAGGTCCGGAAAATGAAGAAACCGTAATCCGGGAATTTGGAAGCCCGGAACGGATTGCAGCAATTATACGAGCGGATCTAAGCGGAAATCTGGAAGAGGGAGGAGCCTTTACAGAAACAGGGTACGAAGACGAGCGGTTTCGGGATCCGAATTACCAGCTTGCAAAACGCCTGGATTTGCCGGAAAAGAAAGAAGAAAAAGAGTTTGAAAGCCATGAAGGCAAAGCACATTTCCAGGAAAAAGGCCAGTCTGGCGGATATGGCAGCAGGTATGGCAGTTGGAAAAAAGGAAATCCTTCAAAATCAAGTACGGATGCCGGTACTGCCAAAACAGGAAGAGGGAGAAGAGAGTGGTGGCAAGTATTGGGGATTATTCTGATTGCCTGCTGTTTGCTTCCGGTGATCATTCCTCTGGTTTTCGGGATCGGAGGAGGAGCAATCGGCCTGGCAGCCGGAATTGGCGGCCTTGTGGCAGGGGTTCTTATCAGTGTAACCATTGCATTGGCGGCTGTAACGTTGGCATTGCTGATAGCCGGCGTTTTAATGATTATATTTGGAATCGGACAGATAGCAAACCTGCTTCAGGGAATTTTATATATCGGAACAGGAACCGGAGTTTTAGGACTGGGTTTTCTCTGCCTATCCTTATGCGGGCTCTATTACGGAAAGTTTTTGCCGTGGCTGACATCGTCACTAATTAATTTTATTAGCCGTTTGATTCATAGAAAGGGGACTTCTGCATGAAACAATTTATTAAGTACACAGCAATTCTGGGAGCAGTATTATCCATTCTCGGTTTTGGAACTGCCTGGGCAGCGAAAATAAATGGAGGAGATTGGCGCCGGGATGATATCTGGGCTGCTTCATTTTCGATTCCACGTTCAGAGGGAAAGCATCATTGGGATTGGGATGAAGATTATGAGATACATGTGGAAACGGTGAGCCAGGATGATTACACCTTAAACGTTCCGGCAGCAAAAAATCTGAATCTGAAACTGGAAGCAGGCGAGATTGTGGTAACAACAGGTGAAGTTTCTGATATCAGTATTATTTGTGATAAACCTGAAAAGTTGGAAGACTGCTTAAAGATTTACAAGGAAGAAGATGAGGATGAGCTGGAATTTTATGTGAAAGGAAAAGTAAAGAAAGATGGCAGTTATCCGAAGGTAACGATAGTAATTCCTGCCGGTTATCAGTTTCATGAGGTGGAAATTTCAGTTGGAGCAGGTTCGATTGAGTTTACAGGGATGAATGCTCAGGACTTAAATGTGGAGGTTGCAGCGGGAAATGCGACGATTCAGGAGGCTGTGGTTTCCGATGCAGATTTTGAATGTGTAACAGGTAATATTTCCTATTCAGGAACCATTCAAGGAGATGTGGAAGGCGAAAGTGCAATGGGGAATATTAGTTTAATCCTGATGCAGAAGGAGTCTGATTTTAATTACGAATTAGAAGGCGTAGGCGGCAGTATCCGGATTGGAGAAAACGAGTTTGGAGGCCTTGGATTTGAGCGCAATGCCAATAACAACACATTGCAGGACATGGATCTGCACTGTGTAACAGGAAGTATCCAGGTTGATTTTACAGGAATGTAACTAGTGTTCTGAGAAAAAAGTGAAAAGAAAGGGAGAAAACGGATATGTTAGATGGAAGAAAATTATATCGTTCTGAGCATGACAGAATGCTTTTTGGAGTTTGCGGAGGACTGGGAGAGTATCTGGGAGTTGATCCAACTTTGATCCGGCTGATTTGGGCGCTGTTTGCCTGTTCCGGAACTGGCGCTGTCGTTTACTTTATTGCGGCCATTATTATTCCGCTGCCTCCGGTATAAGCACTGTGAAATGGGGTATACTCCTTATGAACCGATTCGCTGATTTACAGAAACAGTGAATGGACAGAAAACGGCCAGTAAGTTACCGTTTCTGTTAATATTGGTAAAGGAGTGTATCAAAATATGCCGAAAAGCAAAAAAGATGTGAAGGATTCCTTTGATCCTGAAAACATGAAGCCGGAGGAAGTACTTAAATTTGAAATTGCCACAGAACTTGGCCTTGCAGATAAAGTGATTTCCGGAGGCTGGAGAAGTCTGACAGCAAAGGAAAGCGGACGGATCGGAGGATTGATTACAAAAAAGAAAAAAGAACTAAAAAAAGAATCTGACATAAAGATGAGCTGACATGCTAAAAAGAGCGTTACAGCAGGCCAACGTGCCGCACAATTTCTTTGAAAGGAAACGTCTGAAAGAAGGAATTTGTGGGGCGTTTTGGCCTGCTGCAGGCATAACAGGAGGAAAACGATGGGGCAAAATACAGGATATCAGCTTGCTCTGATTTGTTTTACTGCCAAAGGAGCTGTTCTTTGCAGGGAGATTGCAGAAGCGCTGAAGCAAGATGGTTTCTGCTGCCAGGGATACATAAAAAGGAGCAAAACAGAAAAGGGAGGAAGTTCTGAAAAAGGAAATGCCGGGCAAACAGATGACGGTGAGTACTTTGGACTGGAGCCGGTAAAGGAGCCTTTGACAGAATGGGCCGGAAAACAATTTAAGCAGGCTGATGGATTGATTTTTATCGGAGCTGCCGGAATTGCAGTGCGGGCATCAGCAAGATGGATTCAGGACAAATTTCTGGATCCGGCTGTGGTGGTGGTGGATGAAAAAGGGCAGTTTGTCATTCCGATTCTGTCTGGTCACGTAGGCGGCGCCAACAAACTGGCACAGCGGATCAGCAGATATATTCATGGGATTCCAGTAATTACTACGGCAACAGATATCCAGGGGAAATTTTCGGTAGACATGTTTGCAAAGGAGCATAATCTGTTTCTTTCCGATCGGGAGTTGGCCAAAAAGGTTTCTGCAGATATTTTGGAAGGATGCGCTGTTGGATTTTTTTCCGATTTTCCTGTTACAGGCAGTATTCCCAAGGGCTGCATCCAAACTCCGGGATACAGGCGCAAGATCGTAATATCGGTGAAAAATAAGGAAAAAAATGATTGGGAAGAAACCCTTTATTTAGTTCCCAGGATCGTAACCATTGGGATTGGCTGCAGAAGGGGGATTGAAAAGGAGAAATTAAGAGAACAAATCCTGTCCTGCCTGAGGGAGCAGGGGATTTTTATCCAGGCAGTGTGTCAGGCGGCTACGATTGATCGGAAAATAAATGAAGAAGCATTAGATGAGCTGTGCCGGGAAATGGGATGGCCTCTTTTTGGCTTTTCAGTGAAAGAGTTAAAAAGCCTGGAAGGGAAATTTTCCGATTCTGAATTTGTGGAGCAGACGGTAGGAGTGGGAAATGTATGCGAGCGGGCAGCAGTATTTGCAAGCAGGAATCAGGGCGGGACATTACTGCTGAAAAAGCAGGTGCTGGAAGGCGCTACATTGGCCTTGGCAGTTTCGGACTGGCAGTTGGATGTGGAAGCGAAAGGCCAGGGTGCCTGTGAACCGTAACAGGCCAGGCCAAATCTCTTACAAAATATTAGTTTTTCTATTCCATTCTGCTTAAAAATTCAGTATAATAATCTCACCTGTCTTAGCGGATGAAAAAGGAAATTGAAAAGAACAGAAGACAGAGGCTAAAAAGGCCAGGTACAGGCCCAAAGAAAGGAGAGGCTGCTTGGTTTTTAAGCAGCAGGAATATTTGGAAGGGCAATATACATTAGAAAAACAAGATACATACGGAGAACAAAAAAATATGCGCTGCGGATATACCACAGGAACCTGCGGAGCAGCAGCAGCTTTTGCAGCGGCGGCCCTGCTGTTTGAGGAAGAGGAACTGGCTAAAGTCCAGGTAGAAACTCCAAAAGGGCTTTCATTTCAAATTGATATTGTACAGTCACAGTTAGAGGACGGTATGGCGTGCTGCGGAGTGATCAAAGATTCTGGAGATGATCCGGATGTTACAAATGGGGCATTGGTTTTCGTTTCTATTACCCAAAATCCGGAGCTGGCATTCCAAAAAGAGGGGACAGACGAAAAAGCGGAAGAACACCTGGTAAAAAAAGAAGGATCTATGTCTGAAAACTGGTATACCTGCCAGCCGGAAGCAGAGGATGGGGAAAAACCAGAGTTTACCTTGTACTTAAAAGGCGGAAGGGGGATTGGAATCGTAACCCGGGAGGGGCTTAACTGCCCTGTGGGAATGTGGGCCATTAATCCAGTTCCCCGGGAAATGATCTTTCAGCAGGTGGCGCTGGTATGCAGACGGTGCAAAATATCCGGACCAGTTTACATTACTATAGAAATTCCAGAGGGAGAGTCCCTGGCGGAAAAAACCATGAATCCTCAGCTTGGAATTATAGGAGGCCTGTCTGTCCTTGGTACAAGCGGTGTGGTGGAACCCATGAGCGAACATGCTCTGCTTGAAACCATCCGGCTTGAAATCAGCCAGAAGGCGGCAGAGGGAATCCATAATCTTTTAGTAGTTCCGGGAAATTACGGGGCGGATTTTGTATCCCGGTATATGGGAATGTCCTTAGAGCATGGGATAAAATGCAGCAATTTTATAGGCAGCACAATTGACATGGCAGCAGAGGCTGGCATGGAAGGGCTTTTATTGGTGGGCCATGGCGGAAAGCTTTTAAAGCTTGCGGCCGGAGTAATGAATACCCATTCTTCCATAGCGGACTGCCGAATGGAATGTTTGGCCGCTTACGGAGCCGCACAGGGAGCTTCTATGGAGATGGTTCAAAAGATTCTTGCCTGTGTTACAGTAGAGGAAGCCTTTCAGATTTTAGAAGAAAGCAGCCTTTTGGATTCGGTGATGGAAATGGTAATGGAACGGATTTCTGCCCACTTAAAGCGTCGGGCAGGAAGCAGCCTTTTAATAGAAGCTGTGCTGTTTACGAATGAAAGGGGAATTCTGGGAACTACACCAGGCGCCATTGCACTTCTTGGAAAGTTAGCAGGCGGATGAATCGACAGAAGGAAATGGTGACGAAGAGATGAAAAATGGAAGGATTTACGGCGTCAGTGTAGGTCCGGGAAACCCGGAGCTGATGACGCTTTTGGCAGTCCGTGTAATCAGAGAAGCAGATATCATTGCCCTGCCTCATGAAGAAAAGGAAAAATGTGTGGCATATCAAATTGCCAGACAGGTTTTGCCGGAAATTGAGCAGAAAGCCAGCCTTCTGATTCCGATGCCGATGACCAAGGATCCTGTCCAGTTGGAAAAAAGCCACAGAAAAGGAGCGGACAGGATTCTGGAATGCTTAAAGCAGGGGAAAAATGTGGCGCTGTTAACCTTAGGAGATGTTTCTGTGTATTCCACATGCTGGTATCTGTATCGATTAGTAAAAGAAGCGGGAGCACAGGGAGAATTAGTAAGCGGCGTACCTTCTTTCTGCGCGGCAGCGGCCAGGCTGGATCGGGCACTGGTAAGCGGAAGCAAAGAGCTTCATATTCTGCCTGCATCTTACCAGATTGGGGAGGGATTAGAGCTTTCAGGGGTTAAGGTGCTGATGAAGCCTGGAAAGCAGATCCCTTCTTTAAAGCAGGAATTATTAAACAAGGGAGTTTCCGTATGTGGCATACAGCGATGCGGGATGGATGGGGAGCAGATTTACCGGTCTGCAGAGGAAATTCGGGAAGATGCAGGCTACTATTCCCTTTTTATTGTGGATGAGAAAGAACACTAGTGTGCTGTCTGTATTCTATCTGGTGAAACTCCGAAGAATAAATTTTCATCAGCAAGGCGGAGAAGGGAGGCGATGCGGTGGCATCGTTGACTGCCGACAACGCAGTCTGATGGAAATTCAGGCAAGAAGGTTTAGCTGAATATAATGCAGACAGTACATTAAGTTGGAAAGGAACAGATATGGTATATATTGTAGGTGCGGGGCCAGGGGCAGAGGATTTAATAACAGTAAGGGGATTACGGCTTTTGCAGCAGGCGGATCTTGTGATATACGCCGGTTCTTTGGTAAATCCGGATCTTCTGAAAGAAACCAGGAAGGGATGCCGGATTGTAAACAGTGCCAGTATGACTCTGGAAGAAGTAATGGAGGAAATTCGGCATGGTGAGGAAGCAGGATTTACTACAGTACGTCTTCATACAGGCGACCCCTGCCTTTACGGAGCCATCAGAGAACAGATGGACCAGATGGATTCTATGGAGATTCCCTATGAAATCTGTCCCGGCGTCAGCTCCTTCTGCGGAGCAGCGGCTGCCTTGGAAATGGAGTACACCCTTCCGGGGATTTCACAAAGTGTAGTGATTACACGGATGGAGGGAAGAACCAAGGTTCCGGAAAGAGAAAGCATCCGCCAATTTGCTGCCCATAAAGCCACAATGGCTATTTTTTTAAGCGCCGGAATGTTAAAGGAATTGGAAGGAGAGCTGCTGGCAGGCGGCTATACCAGCAATACCCCGGCAGCTATTGTTTATAAAGCAACCTGGCCGGAAGAAAGGATCCTTCGGTGCAGGCTGGGGGAACTTTATGAAACTGGCAGCCGGGAGAGGATTCGGAAAACAGCATTGATTATTGTGGGGGATGCTGTAGACCAGAAAGGGTATCAGCGTTCCAAGCTGTATCATCCTCAGTTTGAAACCGGATTCCGGAAAAAGCAGGAATCACGGGAGATGGCGCAAAAGGCAGACTAAAAACAAAGCGCTGCTGCAGCGTATAAGAAGAAAGGAAGTACAAGATGACAGAGCTGCTGATTGTTGGGATAGGACCTGGATCTTATGAAAAAATGACGGTGGAGGCGGTAAAGGCCCTGGAACAGTGTCAAGTTATTGTAGGGTATACCGTTTACGCCCAACTGGTGCAGGAATATTTCCCGGATAAAGAGTATCTTACCACACCTATGAAACAGGAGGTGAAGCGGTGCCGGATAGCTTTAGAGAAGGCTGCAAATGGCCAAAGCACAGCATTAGTCTGCAGCGGCGACAGTGGTGTTTACGGAATGGCAGGATTGGCGCTGGAGCTGCTTTTTGAATTCCCTGAAGTGAAGGTAAGGGTAATACCGGGAGTAACCGCAGCATTGGCAGGAGGGGCAGTTTTAGGGGCGCCTCTTACCCATGATTTTGCGGTAATCAGCTTAAGCGACCTTTTGACGCCTTTTGAAACTATTCAGGCAAGGGTCAGGGCTGCCGCGTCAGTGGATTTTGCGATCTGCATTTATAATCCTTCCAGCCAAAAAAGGAAGGGATATCTGAAAATGGCTTGCGAGATTGTGATGGAATACCAGTCAAAGGATACTGTGTGCGGTATCGTTTCCAATATCGGGCGCAAAGGGCAGGCGATGGAAATCTTAAGCCTTGGAGAGCTGGCGGAAAAAGAAACGGATATGTTTACTACAGTGTTTATCGGAAATTCCAGAACGAAGCAAACAGGCGGCTATATGGTAACGCCAAGGGGATATTCGTTTTAAGAAAGTGAAAAGTTTCAGCTTTTTAGAAAATGGAGGAAAACGTGAAGTCAGGAAAACTGGGAATTTTCGGTGGGACATCAGAGGGCAGGCTATTGGCAGAGCTTTGCAGGGAACAGGAAATACCGGCTGTAATTTCTGTGGCAACCTTTTATGGGGAACAGTTATTGGAAGAAGGAGATAATTTGTTGGTCTGTACAGGCAGAATGAATAGGGAAGAGATGTGTCAATGGATGGAAGCAAATGGGATTGCAGAAGTGATTGATGCCACCCATCCTTTTGCAAAGCTGGCGTCTGAGAATATCAGGCAGGCATGCAGGCAGCAGGGAATTTCGTATCATCGTCTTGTGCGGGATAAGGGGCGAAAAACCATTGACCGAAAAAACAGGAGCATAAAAGAGTCTGATATTTCCTGGGTTCAGTCAGTGGAAGAGGCGGCCTTATTTTTAAATGAGGAATTGTCACGATATCCAAAACGAAAGGCACTTCTTACGACGGGAAGTAAGGAGCTTTTTTATTTTGCAGGAATTGCCAAGGGGGAGGGAAGGATCTATGCCCGGGTTCTGCCTTCCGCAGACGGAATTTTGGCATGTCAGAATGCGGGGATTTCAGGGAAACAGATTTTGGCGCTTCAGGGCCCATTCTCCTATGAACTAAACCGTGCAATCCTTCAGGATACAGGTGTTTCCTATTTGGTAACCAAAGAATCGGGGGAAGCGGGAGGATTTTCAGAAAAGCTTAAGGCGGCTGTGAGCTTAGGCTGTCATGTGATTGCAGTGGGAAGGCCAGAGGAGGAGCAGGGGGAAAGTTTTCAGGAAATCAGGAATTGGCTGCTGGGAATCCGCCGGGATTGTTTGATGCAAGATGAGAATCTGGTTAAAAAAAATCTGGCCATCCGGAAGGTTTCCTTAGTGGGAATTGGGATGGGAAATCCAGAACAGATGACATTAGAAGGGATTCAGGCAGTTCTTAAAAGTGACGGGATACTTGGGGCTTCCCGGATGGTGGAAAGCGGAAAAAATATATGGAAATGGCTAAAACAGACAGGATGGATAACGGCAGGGGAATGGGATAAAGATATCTGTACTGCTTATGCCCCGGAAAAAATGCTTTCCTGGCTGGACTGCCATCCTGATATCAAAAACCCTGTGATCTTATATTCTGGTGATGTAGGGTTCTACAGCGGAGCAGCGGCCCTCCTGCAAAAAATCCAAAAAGAAAACAGGCCTTATACCTGCAGATTGATACCAGGGATATCTTCTTTAGCTTATTTTGGAGGGCGGTTAGGGAGAAGCTGGGAGCATGTTAAGACAGTTAGCCTTCATGGAAGGAAGCTGGAGGATACAGAGGAAGAAGAATGGAGCTTCCAGGATAAAAGAGAGCGTTTTCTCCTTTTGGATGGAACCAAAAAGCTTTATGAAGTGTGCAGAATACTGAAGGAACAGGGCCAGGCTCAGGCCAGGATTTGGATTGGGGAACGGCTGTCATACGAAGATGAGAGGATTTTTTGCGGAACGCCGGATCAGCTTTTAAAGGCAGAGATTGATTCTCTTTCTGTAGCATGGATTATTCCAAATTAGTGTGCTGACACATTTATTTTCTGCCAAATGATGCAGACGGAAATTCAGGCAAGCCGTTTGGCAAAATGTAAACGTGTCAGCACATTCGTATCGCTTTGCTGTTAGTAGCAGATTACTTCTGCTCCCGTTTCCGTTACCAGAACTTGTATTTCCCACTGGGCAGAGGGCATGTGGTCTTCCGTATACACAGTCCAATTATTTTCATCATCTACATAAATTCCTTCTTTTCCCATATTAATCATAGGTTCGATGGTAAAAACCATCCCCGGAACCATAAGCATTTCAGTGCCCCGTTTTGCAACATATCCTACCCATGGTTCCTCATGGAAGGCCAGGCCGATTCCGTGTCCTCCGATTTCGCGTACCACAGAATAGCCATTTTTGGAGGCATGGTCATGAACAGCCTGGGCCATATCGCCTAAGAATCCCCATGGCTTTACCTGCGCCAGTCCTAATTCTACACATTCTTTTGTTACTGTTACAAGACGCTGCTTTTCTTCGGATACGGTTCCAATACAAAACATACGGGAAGAATCAGAAAAATATCCCTGATAGTTTGTAGAAACATCTACATTAATGATATCTCCATCTTTTAATATTACACCAGAAGAAGGGATGCCATGGCATACCTGCTCATTAACAGAAGTACAGACATTTTTGGGATAGCCTTCAAAATTCAGCGGGGCAGGAATGCCTCCGGCACGGATTGTCAGATCCGATACCCATTGATCAATCTGTTCTGTAGTAATGCCTTCTTTGATGTGTGCGGCAATATAGTCCAGCACAGCAATGTTGATTTTGGCGCTTTCCCGGATTTTCTCGATTTGCTTTGGAGTTTTGATCATGCTGTGACAAGGAACAATGCAGCCCCTTCTGCGGTAGGATTCGATTTTTTCATCAAATGCCAGATGACATTTTTTGTATTTCAGCCCGCTGCTGCACCAGCAGAGATCATTTCTTCCAATTAATTCCATAACTAATTCTTCCTTTCTGGTACTCTCAGTGAATTGGGCAAGGATTCCGTTGTCCGCTGAGGGTATAAATTTTTCATACATTCCAGTACATAAGTATAACATAAAAATGAATTTGTAGTTACCGTTTTTTCATATCTTTTTCATATCTATTTCAGAGTTTTAACAGCAGATATGCTGACAATAAAATTTCACTGTGATATACTTTTTGCAGCATGTGTTTATACAGCAGGAAAGAGCAGACAGCAGGATGATATTCGTTACACTTGTTTGCACCTGGTAAATCAGCCGCAAAGGCAGGTGCAGGAGAGATTTTGAAAATACATGACAGCAGAATGGAGGAAATCATGAGGGATCAGGAGTTTTTAAGAGGAAGTCTTCCCATGACTAAAAGTGAAGTGCGGGCAGTTTCCCTGTCTAAACTAGAACTTGCGCCAGGCGGCGTCTTTTGG
Organism: Lachnospiraceae bacterium; assembly: GCA_022796475.1. Lineage (GTDB taxonomy): Bacteria > Bacillota > Clostridia > Lachnospirales > Lachnospiraceae > Caccovicinus. The sequence continues at coordinate 70,348 of JAAWIS010000005.1, forward strand.
GATATCGGTGCCGGAACCGGTTCTGTTGCAGTAGAGGCTGCCAGGAATTTTGACAAGCTTAAAAGTATCTACGCAATTGAGCAGAAGGCAGAAGGAATTCAGTTAATTCAAAAAAATAAGGAGAAACTGGCTCCGGAGTTTTTGGGATTTCATCTGGTCATGGGAAGCGCACCAGAACAACTGGAAAAACTTCCGGCTCCCAGCCATGTATTTATCGGCGGTTCCGGAGGAAAACTTGCTGATATTTTACAAGTAATATTTAAAAAGAACCCGAAAGCAAGAATTGTGATCAATGCAGTCACAATCGAAACACTAACAAAATGCATGGAAGCTGCCAGACAGAACAGCTTCGCTTATTATGAAGCAGTTCAGGTGGCAGTATCCCGCCTGGAAGCCATAGGAGATTATCATCTTCAAAAGGCCCAGAATCCTGTTTTTGTGATTACGCTCCAGAAAGAAGCGTAAAAATAGTATGGGAAACATTAGAAAGTAAACATAATAGAAATGATCTTTAAATTTGAGGATGAACTTAACAGAATAGCAAAAATCACAGAATATGTCATTAAAATGAAAAAAATATATTATTTATCGAATTTATGATAAAATTAAGGTAAGGGATTTGGAGGATAAAGTAATAAAGACTACAATTAACGGTTATGTTCCACAAAAGTGGTATGATAGAAATGTGATTTATGGAAGTAATACAATATTTTGGAAAGATTTCACAAAGTTTTGTAATCTGAAAAACGTTCATGGTATGGGAATAATATTAAATGAGGCAGGAATGCGTGAAGACGGCGTTGAAGTATATGAATGGGCATTTTTGATGCGTTTATTGCTTAAATTGCAAAGTAAGGGGGTAATACAATTAGAATTTATATCATCTTTGGGAACAATTAGTCAAAATAATGTTGACCGATTTCATGTAACTTTATTTGGTCAAAATTTGTTGCAGCATATTAAACTGAATGAAAAAGATAATGTATAGGAGGGATATGTATGACAGCATTGAGGCAAAGTGCTATTGAAGAGTTAGAGAAAGTACCTGAAGATAAGCTGGCTGTAATTATTCAGTTTATTCACAAAGTAACGAAAAATGATGAAGCAGGAAAAAAAGTATGGAATTTAGATCAATTTGTTATGGCACCTACAGAAAGAGGACAAAATGCAGATGCTTATGTAAGGGAGTTGAGAAATAATGATAGACTTTAAGAGAGTTTACATTGATACTTCACCATTGATTTATTATCTTGAGAACAGTTCATTATATATGGACAAAATAAAGAAATTTTTTGTAATGTGTTTAGAGAATCATATACAAATGGTTACTTCTGTAATTACGATTGAAGAATATCTTGTATTTCCATATGCAAGTGGTAATATGGAGCTGATTGATAATTTTAAACGTTTTATTGAGTATACGAATATTGAGATTGTTGATATAAATAGTGAAATTGCAGAAAAGGCAGCAATAATTAGAGGGCAGTTTAAATATTTTAAGGCAATGGATTCTTTGCAGATTGCGGCGGCAAAGGTCAGTAAGTGTGATATGTTCTTTACAAATGATAAACAATTAAGGCAGGAAACAGAGTTGCCTTGTATAACGATAGATGATTTATAGAATGGAGAGGAATGGAAAAAACAGTAAGTTCATTAATGGGAAAAGGTGTTTTGGTTGAATCATAATCAAAATACTTTTTTCGTTTTTTGAATTAGTAAAAAATTGAAAAACCAGAAAATACAGGAAAAAAGGGTGACAGGTATGAGTTGGAATATGATTCCCAGGCTGCTGATCAGCGCGCCTTCCAGCGGAAGCGGGAAAACCGTAATTACATGCGGCCTGATGCAGCTTCTTAAACAGAAAGGGCGAAGGGTAGCCGGGTTTAAATGCGGGCCGGATTATATTGATCCGCTGTTTCACAAAGAAGTTCTTAAGGTAGAAAGTAAAAATTTAGATGGTTTTTTGCAGACAAGAAAGCAGATGGAAGAAAGCTTTTATGATGGATGCAGAGATGCAGATTTTGCAGTGATTGAAGGAGCTATGGGATATTTTGACGGCATAGGAGGGATTACATGTCAGGCCAGCAGTTATGAAACGGCAGCATGGTTGCATTGCCCTGTCTTGCTGGTGGCAGACGGAAGAGGCGCCGGCCTTTCCCTTGCTGCAAAAATTCAGGGATTTTTGGAGTTTCATCCAGGGCCGCCTGTTCCGGTTCCGAAAGAAAAGCAGCAGGCAGGGGAAGGTGGAAACCGAAACAATGGAATCCGGGGAATCTTACTAAACCGAATTTCTCCTGGCATGTATCCGGTATTAAAAAAAATGCTGGAGGAACGTTTTTCAATTCCAGTAGCAGGATATGTTCCGGAATTAAACTGGCTCTCAATTGAAAGCAGGCATTTAGGGTTAAAACTGCCTGCAGAAATCCAACAGATTCAGGAACAAATCCAGCAGCTAGCAGAAAAACTGGAGCAGACCATTGACATAGAACTGCTTCTTCAAATCGCCAGTTCAGACCCTTTTAGGCTCAGCTTTCCTCCATCCCCTTCCTTTGTACAGGAAAAGGTACAGGCAATAAAAAAGACGGATAAAAGAGAGGTGGTTATCGGAGTTGCAAAAGATGAGGCATTTTGCTTTTATTACCAGGACAATTTAGAAATGCTGAAACGTGCGGGGGCAAAATTGGAGTTTTTCAGTCCCATTCGTGATACTGCTATTCCCAAAAAAGCGTCAGGGCTTTTGCTGGGCGGCGGTTATCCGGAATTATATGCCGGGAAACTGGAAGAAAATATCAAAATGCGGGATTCTATCCGTGAGGCGTTTCTGGAGGGAATGCCTATTCTTGGAGAATGCGGCGGGTTTTTGTATTTGCAGGAATTTTTAGAAGACGAAAATGGAATCCTTCATTCCATGATCGGCGCTCTTTCCGGAACTGGATGCAAAAAGGGAAAATCCCCTCATTTTGGCTATATTACGATATGCGGACAGGAGGATGGACTTTATTTGAAAAAAGGAGAGCATATATTAGCTCATGAGTTTCATTATTGGGACTCAGACTGCTGCGGCCGTATGGCTGAAGCCAGGAAGCCAACTGGAAACAGGAACTGGTACTGTATGCGCCAGGAAAAACAGCTATTGGCCGGATTTCCCCATCTTTACTATCCGTCACACCCTTCATTTGCCAGACGGTTCGTAACACAATGTGCAATATTTGACACTAAAAAAGGCTTACTGTTCACACCATGACGAATCACCGCGCTGATTCGTCATGAGCCAGTACAGTTATGGTGGCAAAGCATATGCCCCATCGCCGCCAGGCGATTTTAAATGGGCATATGCGGTTACGTTCACAGGAACCTGCGAACGTAACAAAAAAGGGGATAAAGCAAAAGGAGGCATTTCATCAGTCTTGCTTTTTGTCTGAGATGCCATTATAATAGATGGTAGTATAATTGCATGTAAGAGGACAGAAACCATGACATTATTAGAAAAGACAACGAAGAACATCGACGGACTTGACATAAAGGCCATGGAACAGGCCAGAAAACGTTGGAATAGTGTTGCAAAGCCTTTAAAAAGTTTGGGGCTTTTGGAAGATGCCATAATACAGATTGCAGGCATTACAGGAAACAGTCAGATTGAAATTAGTAAAAAGGCTGTGGTTATTTTTTGCGGGGATAACGGAATTGTAGAGGAGGGAGTTACCCAGACAGGCCAGGAAGTAACGGCTGTGGTGACAGAGAATTTTTCAAAAGGAGAAAGCTGCGTCTGCATTATGGCGGAGCAGGCCGGTGCATGGGTGTTCCCGGTGGATATCGGAGTAAAAAGAAAACTTTTGGGCTATGGAAACTTTGCAGAAGGGAACGATCGGTTAGTCTGCAGTGTAGATTCAAAAGGAGCTTCCAAAATCCGGTATCCCATTTGGAATCAAAAGCTGATGGCCGGAACCAGGAATTTTATAAAGGAACCGGCGATGGACAGGGAAATTGCAGTTAAGGCAATTGAAACCGGAATCCGGCTGGTAGGTTTATTAAAAGAAAGAGGATATCAGATTATAGCAACCGGTGAAATGGGGATTGGCAATACCACCACCAGCAGCGCTGTAAGCGCCGCATTTTTAAGAGTACCTCCGGAAATGGTAACGGGAAGAGGCGCCGGCTTGAGTACGGAAGGGCTGAAGCGGAAGAGGAAAGTGATCTATCAGGGGCTTTCTTTGTGGAAACCGAATCCGGAAGACGGAATCGACGTGATAGCGAAAGTAGGCGGCCTGGATTTGGCTGGTCTTACCGGAATTTATCTGGGAGGAGCTTGTTACCGGGTTCCGGTGATTGTAGATGGATTAATTTCATCAGTAGCAGCCTTAGCTGCCGTTTCTCTGTGTCCCATGTCAAAGTACTATATGATAGCCTCCCATGCTTCGGCAGAGATCGCCGGGGAACTGGTGTTAAATGCTCTTGGCTTAAAGCCGATTATTTATGGAAATCTGTGCCTGGGAGAAGGAACCGGGGCAGTGGCGCTGCTTCCTGTGCTGGATATGGCGGCTGCTGTCTATCATAAGATGAGTACATTTTCTCAGATGCAAATTAAAGAGTATCAGCCCCTGGATTAGTATACTGTCTGCAGATGTGAAAGAAACAAGAGAAAGGATGACAGTAACGATGGAAAAAGAGATGGTATTTCATATTCTTGGAATTTCAGAAACCAGGGATTCAGATTTAATAAAAAAAGCTTATATGGAACATCTGAAATCTGCTAATCCGGAGGACGATGCAGAAGGGTTTAAACGGCTGCGTCAGGCTTATGAAACTGCCTTAGCTTTTGCCGGAAAGCCGGAAGATGAAGAAGAGGCTGAAAAACCGAAGACAGAAATTGACAATTGGATTGAAAAGGTAAATCAGTTGTATCAGGATCTATTATCCCGTGCCGATGAAAATCAATGGAGGGAAGTTTTGGCTGATCCGGTATGCGAGGAACTGGATACATCCTTTGAGGCCAGGGAAAAACTTATGGTTTATCTGCTGAACCATATTCGCCTCCCTCATAATATCTGGAAGATTCTTGATAATAAATTCGAAATTCTGGAAGATCTGGAGGATTTAAAACAGCGTTTTCCGGCAGATTTTCTGAATTATGTTTCTTATTATATTCAAAATCCGACTTTTATCCCTTACGAATACTTCCAATTTAACGGGCTGGATGAAGAATCCTTAAACGGCGATGGCTACATAGATGGGTATCTGAAAGTAAAACATCAGATTGATGACGGGGAGATAGAAGGATGCCTTCAGATATTGGATGATTTAAAGGGATTTGATCTGTATCATCCCTATGAGGATGTGGAACGAATCCGGATTTACTGCGAAACGGATCGGGCTTTGGATGGTGCAAATTTGGCTGAAAAGCTGTTAAAAGACTATCCAAAGGATGAATATATCCGTTTTTATTCCGGGGAAGCCAAGTGGAAGGCAGGGGATAAAGAACAAGCTTATGATATTTGGAACCATCTGTTAGAAGAATGTCCGGATCATTATTCGGCGAAATTGGGAGTGGCCCGGTGTCTGATGGAAAAGGGTGATTTCTATGAGGCACGTGAGATGATGCTTGAGCTTTTGGACAAAGGCCGAAATGAAGATGTAGAATCCATGATCCGAAAGGCAAATGACAGTTTAATTCAGGAATTCAAAACTACCCTTTCAGAAGGGCGGGATGATGAACGGCTTCCAGGCCATGAGCTGCAGATAAAGCTTGGCTGGTGCCTGTTCCAGAATGAACGAATGGAAGAAGCAGTAGAACTTTTAGCTGGATTCAAACCGGAAGCAGAAGAGGAGTATCTGTATTACAATTTATATGGCCGGGTTTTGTATCAGATTGACCGCCACGAAGAAGCGCTTCCATTTTTGCAGCGTTGGCTGGAGCTGATAAAAGGGCTGACAGACGACGGGACAGCAGAAACTAAGAAACGAATCTCCAGGCATGGAGGAGCCTGTTATATTCTGGCCGGATGCTATTATGCATTAAAGCGGCAGAATGAGGCAGAAGAAATGCTTGCAGAAGCTGTGGAAGCTGCCAGTACAGTCAGGGACCGCCTGGAATATAAACAGTATTTAGCCAATATTCTGCTGTGGTCCAATCAGTATGAAAAGTCCATTGACGTGTGCGATCAGATTATTCAGGAGGATGAGAACTATTTTCCGGCATACTTAACCCGTCAGGAATCCTGCTATCAACTGAGGAAAGCACAGCAGGTGGTTAACGATTATTATAAGGCCATAGGGATTTATCCTGGTTATTACAAGCCCTATTTGTTTGCTGCAAAAGTATTTTTCTTTTATGACCAATACGAAGATGCCAAAGGCGTAATCGATCGCGCCAAGGAAAATCAGGTGGAGTTTTCTCCTGAATTAAAACTGTATCAGGTTAAGATTTTAAGAAATCTTGCCAAGAACCGCCAGGACAGAGATGTGCCAAGGCAGATTCTGGAGGAGATTAAAAACGAGCTGGATCAGGAAAATTGTGATATTGAAGACAAGTCAGAGGTCAATTATGAGATGGGGCTTCTCTGGTGGGATGATGATGAATTTGATGCCTCTTTGGAAGCCCTGGGACTTGCCATAGAAGGAAATCCGAAACGGCTTCAGTACCGTTTGATCCGCGGCGATGTTTATCTGGAAATGAAGCGGTATGAGGATGCCCTTGAAGAATATAAGCAGGCAGAACCGGACTATGAAGGCCGCCCTGGTATCCATTATGCAAAGGGGCTGTGTCAGGAGGGCCTTGGCAATATGGAAAAGGCTGTGGTCCACTTTAAAAAGGCTGCCGAACTGCAAAATGGTTATAAAGATGTGAATGAAAAGCTGTCCGATTATTATAAGGACCGGTATGAAGATTACGGCAGAATTGAGGACTATCAAATGGCGCTGTCCTATATTAATGCACAGCTTCAGTTAAAAGAAAACTGCTACTATCTGATTTGCCGCGGGCTGATTTATGATGTGGCCATGGAGCAGGAGCTGGCTATCCGGGATTATGAAAAAGCGGCAGAGTATTCACCGGATAAATGGATTGTCTGGAATAATATGGGATGCAGTTACAAATATTTAAAGCAGTACGAAAAGGCCATTGAATGCTGTGAAAAGGCAATTTCGATTATGGGGGAAAAGAAAGATCGGATGCCTTACCGAAATCTGGCAGATTGTTATAAAGCTCTTGGAGAGAAAGAAAAAGCCATCGAATGTTACCGGAAGGGACTGGAGATAACCCCGGACTATGCTTATTTTTGGGAGGAAATCGGGGATTTATATTATGAGATGAACCGCTTTGATGAGGCTTTGGAAGCGTATGAGCATACAAAAGAGCGGAATAAGCATTACAGCGATATCGGGGATGTATGGCTGAAACAGGGGAATGCTGAAAAATGCATTGCCTGTTATCTGGAAGGGATTGAGAAAGGGGAAGGCAGTGTAAAAATCAACCGGTTAAGCAGGCTGGGCAGTCTTTATATGGAAGAGTTGTGGGAGTTTGACAAGGCTGTTATCTACTTTAAAAAAGCTATTAAACTGGAAACCGATCCTTATGAGCTGTTTGACTATGAACGCTACTTAGCCAGAGCTTATTATATGCTTGGCCAGAAGAAGATGGCAAAGAAACATGCTCTGGCTTCTCTGGAAAATTTTAGAAAAAGCGGGCGGGATGAAGAGAATTATTTGGAGTTTCGAGGCTATGCGCCGGCCAGACTTGCCAGCTTTGGCTGGATTTATTTGTGCATTGGAGATGTAGAAAAAGCGAAACAGCTTTTTCGGAAGATGGATCAGATTATGCGCTGCAAAAGCTGCAGATTTCATGGATGCTACGAAAGTTTCCTCTACATGGGTTATGTATACCTGGGTCAGGGACAATACAAACTGGCATTGCAGCAGTTTCAGAAAGCTTTTCAGTTAAACCCGGAAAGCAATGAGGCCAGATGCGCTGTGGAAAAACTAGATAAAAGACAGAAAAAAGACAAAATAAAAGGACGAAAAAAATGATTATAGGAATTGATTTAGGGACAACCAACAGCCTTGCAGCATATTTTACTGAGGAGGGGCCGAAAATAATACCGAACCGCCTTGGAAAAAAACTGACGCCTTCGGTGGTCAGTATGGATGAGGATGAACAGATTTATGTAGGTGATTCTGCTGTAGAACGCAGCCTTCTGTATCCCCAAACAGCGGCCAGAGTATTTAAACGGGATATGGGGAGCCAGAAAAAGTTTAAGCTGCTTCACAAAACCTTTACAGCAGAAGAACTGTCATCCTTTGTGCTGCGGGCTTTAAAAGAAGATGCCGAACACTATTTAGGGGAGGAAGTGACAGAAGCTGTTATCAGTGTGCCAGCCTATTTTAACGATGCCAGAAGGCGGGCAACGAAAAAGGCAGGGGAGCTGGCAGGGCTTAAGGTCGAGCGGATTATCAGTGAGCCCACAGCAGCCGCCATTGCCTACGGCTTATACCAAAGTTCCAAGTCCGCTAAATTTTTAGTGTTTGATTTAGGAGGCGGAACCTTTGATGTATCAATTTTGGAGCTGTTTGATACCATATTAGAAGTTCGCGCCGTAGCAGGAGATAATTTTTTAGGCGGAGAAGATTTTACTGCAGTACTGGAAGAAATGTTTTTTGAGAAATATTCCCAGTTTGATAAGCTGGCTCTGGACGAAAAAACCATACGTCATATCCACAGGCAGGCAGAGCTGTGTAAGATCGGATTCTCTCAGGGGAAGACTTCCGCTATGAACTGCAAGATTGGAGAAGAATTATTTCCAATGGAAGTGGATCTGTCCAGATATGAGGAGGCCTGCAAAGAGCTGTTAGGCCGCATTCGCCAGCCGATTAAACGAAGCCTTTCAGATGCCCACATCCGCCTGGCAGATATTGATAAGGTGGTGCTGGTAGGAGGCGCTACGAAAAGCCCTGTAGTCCGCCGGTTTGTAAGCAAACTGTTTAAAGCGCTTCCGGATACGAATGTAAATCCGGATGAGGCAGTAGCTCTGGGGGCAGCTATCCAGGCGGCAATGAAAGAGCGGAAGGAAGCAATTAAAGAAGTAATTTTAACAGATGTATGTCCATTTACATTGGGAACTGAGGTAGTAAGGGAATGGGAGAAAGGTGTTTTTGAGAACGGAGTGTTCTGCCCCATTATTGATCGGAATACGGTTATTCCCACCAGCCGCACGGAACGGCTTTATACGGCCCATGACCATCAGTCAAAAATCCGTGTGAATGTGCTTCAGGGAGAAAGCCGGTTTGCGTCTAATAACTTGTCCTTAGGTGAGCTGATGATTGATGTTCCTTCCGGCAAAGCAGGGGATGAAGCAGTAGATGTAACGTATACTTACGATATTAACTCGATCCTGGAAGTAGAAGTAAAAGTATTATCGACAAATCAGGTAACAAAGGAAGTATTCCGGGGACGGGATGTAGATATGACGGATGAGGAGATCAAAGAGCGGTTTGAAACCTTATCTTATTTAAAAATCCATCCCAGAGATCGGGAGGAAAATAAGCTTCTCCTTCTTAGGGGCGAACGGATTTATGAGGAAAGTTTAGGCGAGAAGCGGCACTATATTGAGGCTGCTCTTCATAAATATGAAAAGGCTCTGGACACGTATGATACCAGGCTGATTGATGAGGCTAAGGAAGAGTTTAAAAAGTTTTTAGAGGAACTGGAGGAACTCTGATTATGCTTTACATGGTAACAGGAGGCTGCGGCAGCGGAAAATCAGAGTATGCAGAAAGCCTTATTATGGCATCTGGGGCAGCAAGGAAATACTACGTTGCAACCATGGAAGTTTATGGGAGAGAAGAAAGGCTGAAGGTGGAACGCCATCGAAAGCTTCGGGATGGAAAAGGATTCGTTACGATTGAATCCCCGAAAAACCTTGGAGGGATTTTTCTTGATCAGGAAGAAAAGAACAGGTCTGGCTCCATCGTACCCACAAGTCAGCGTGCTGTTTTGGTAGAATGTGTATCCAATTTAGCAGCCAATGAGTTATTTAGGGATACTGGTACAGCCAAAAAAGAGTCCGGTTTTCCGGACTCTTTTGATATTAGAAAAAAGGTTTTCCATCAGGTGATGGACGGGATTCTCAAATTAAAATCTCAGTGCGGCCTGCTGGTGCTGGTAACGAATGAAGTATGTTCTGACGGTATCGACTATGGAACGGAAACAGGCACGTATATCCGGCTGCTGGGAGAAATCAACTGCAGTCTGGCAAAGCTTGCCCACAGGACCATAGAAGTGGTATACGGGATTCCTCTGCTACTTGGTGCCGAAAATCCGATCGCCGGCATCTCCAAGGCCGGGGCAGATATAAGCGGCAGAGTTTAATTCCCGATCAAGGTGGCCGATATAAATCTGAATATCCGGATGTGCGGCCTGAAGCCGCTTTAAGCCTTCCGGTGCAGCAATAATCGACATAAATTTAATATGTTTTCCGCCATGTTCTTTTATAAAATTAACAGCCGCCACAGCCGATCCTCCGGTGGCCAGCATGGGGTCTGTTACAACAATGGTTCTTAATTCAATCGGGGAGGGAAGCTTGCAGTAATACTCATGAGGTTCATGGGTTACTTCATCCCGGTAAAGACCAATGTGCCCTACCTTCGCGCTGGGAACCAAAGCAAGGATACCATTTACCATTCCAAGCCCGGCACGGAGGATAGGAACCACAGCCAGCTTTTTTCCCGCCAGCATAGGCGTCATACAGGTTTCAAGAGGCGTTTCTACCTCTACGTCCTCCAAAGGCAGATCACGGAGGGCCTCATATCCCATCAACATTGCGATTTCTTCGATTAATGACCGGAATTCGCTGGTTCCGGTAGCTTTATTGCGCAGGATCGATATTTTGTGCTGAATCAGCGGGTGGCTGAATATTGTAACATTTTCCATAGCATTTTCTCCTTATCTGTTTTATGGCTGCACGCTGCAACATGATTGTTTTCCGATCCCACTGCATTTTTGGGGATTCTTAGATGATTTTACCAAATTAAGAAGAAAATGACAAGAGTGGTTTGTGGATTAATTTTATTTGCGGATATACTGAAGGGCAACACAGCCTGGCCCGCCGTGGGTAATAAAAACATGGCTTAACAAATGAATCCGTACATCAATTCCCGGGAATTCTTCTTCCGCCATTTCTTTTATCTGTTTAGCAGTTTCCGGAACTGCTCCGTGAACAATATATAGAATGTGCTCACATCCCACATGATCTTTTTTCATTTGCTTGACATCTCCTGTTTAAAACA